>JAYTQQ010000001.1:0-40429 GCA_043746635.1 Bdellovibrionales bacterium
GAAGTGCATCAGGCAGCTGGCCCGAGTGCGAGCGTCGTTGCAACTCAAGACTCAACAGTTGCGTTTAGTTACGCGCATGAATTTTATAAAGGTCTCGACCGTTTTTCGATGGGCGCAACCGTCAAAGGCATTTACAGAGCCTATTACAACAAATCCTTTTTAGCGCTTGATCTGGCTCAGAATAGTAATTTATTGACGGCTAACGATGCTCAAGAAGGCTTAGCAATTGATGGCGACATCGGAACGCTTTATAAATTTCATGATCCGGGTCATGGATTTTGGCACGCAATTAAGCCGAGTCTCGCGCTCACTGTTCAAAACGTCGCGGGCGGTAATTTCACCGCATCAAACTTTCATTTGATTTCTCATTCACCGAACTCGCCTCCTCCTGCGGATCAAAGGCGATTGAACGTAGGAACCTTGTTTGAGCTTCCGAACTGGTGGGTTTTTAAATCGCGCTTTGTATTCGACGAGACCGACATGGGTCACGACAATTGGACTTTCATAAAAGGTTCTCACGCCGGCGCTGAATTCCGCTGGAAAGTACGATCTTGGTTTCAAGGGGCTTGGCGCGCAGGTATCAATCAGGGATATTGGACAGCTGGCTTCACGGGCCTGTTCGCTATTTTTCAACTTGATGTGGCTTCCTACGGCGAAGAAGTTGGCCCTTCGAATAATCCTTATCAGAGTCGAAGATATATGGCTCGAGCGAGTTTAGATTTCTAAATAATTACGGATTCGCAATTTGTAGCTGCGCTAAAAGGGCCGTCCCGATCGCAGCCGGACTTGTACTTGAGCCGATCGCGGTACTCAAAGTTTTACATACACTCGACGTTGTGTAGCTGCTTCCGGTTGCGCAATAAACTTGGCCGGCAGTAATCGCGGTATTTCCGAGAGCGGTTGGATCTCCACTATAAGTTGCAATCGCAGTGGCGATTTGCGCAGGAGTATATCCGGTTGCGGGTTCTCCGCCCGGGATTGTCGATCCGATGAGAGTCGCCATTTGCGCCAATACTGAAAGTTGGATGAGCGATTGAACGTTTGAAGCTTTGCAATCGGTAAGAGTTTGAGTTGAGCCATCTGCTCCGCCGGTGGCATCAAATGACATCAACGCGAGTGCCGCCGCCATTGGATTCGTTCCGGTGCCAGAAGCAGACAGTGCATTGTAGGCTCCTACAAATCGTATCGTCGTAAAACCCTGCGCGATAAAATGCGCCGAACAAATAATCGAATAGGCTTCGGCAGATCTTAAAGTTCCAAGCTGGGCGATACACGCATCGGCAGTTGTTTTTGAATTCGCCTTATCGAGGCAAGCTTGCGCGTTCGAAATTGCTTTTTGATCTGAATCTTCGCAAGAAGAAAGCCCAGCGAAAGCGGCAGTTAAAATCAAAGACAGAGCGAGGATGCGAATGTGTTTCATAGTGGGATCCTTATCGAGTGGGAATATACATTTATCGGACTTTTGGGTGAATCAGTCAAGCGAGCCTGACTTAAGTTGATAAGCTATTCGAATGTCTAGTTTTTTGGGATTGTCTCATACTGGGGCGCGAAATCTCCGAAGTGATTGTATGAAGTTTCTCATTAAACTGATTTTATTTATAAGCTTTTCTGTCTTGAATCTGAGAGTGTCGAACGCTTCAGAAATCTACGAAGCCTACACCGGCGCACGTGAACTTGCTATGGGCGGCGCTTACGTAAATACCGTAAATGATGAAACTTCACTCGAACTCAATCCTGCCGGACTTGGAAAATTACGTTCAAAAATTATCACGGTCGCTGATCCAGAGCTCGATCTCGGCGGAAAAGATCAGAAAATTTTTTCGGGCAATAATAATTACCTCGGGCTCATCGATCCGAACGTGGTTTACGCCAATAGTAAAATAGATCCGAGTGATCACTATCACATGAAGCTCCAATTTTTACCTTCCATTGTCTTGCCCGATTTCGGAATCGGAATTCACGCCATGAGAAGGATTGACGCCGATACCGATGCGACCGCTACCAATTTTCATCTCGATTATACCCAAGATGTCGATGCCGTATTAGGCGTTAACTTCAAATTCTTTGGCGGAGTTCTAAAAGTCGGAGTTGCCGGTCGTTACGTCGATCACTCTGTCGTATCGCAAGATTTCGTCATCGCTTCTACCTCTTCAATTTCAATTCCTCAATCGGGCACAGAAGGAACTGGCCTTGGAGTCAACATTGGCGGAGTGATCACCATTCCCGTTGAGTATTTACCTTCGATTGGATTTACAGTTCACGATGTCGGAAACACCAGTTACAATTTAAGTTCTGGATCTTTTTATCAGGGCGGAACCGGCCGTCCACCTGATACAATTCAAACAATTGACGGTGGTTTGGCATTTTTTCCGATCGTGGGCGGGCATACTCGAAGTACCTTTACCGCTGAAGTTCACGATATCGCGACTCTTTCTCAAGAAAAATCTTTCTTGAGAAGATTTCACGCGGGTGGAGAAGTAAACATAGGCGATATTCTGTTTCTACGCGCCGGAATGAATCAGAGTTTCTACACCGCCGGAATCGAGTTCGCAAGCGAACGCATGCAATTTCAAGTAACGACCTACGGTGAAGATATCGGAACATCGGCGGCGGCCCGTGAAGACCGTAGGTTCTTAGGTAAGTTCGCATTTCGCTTTTAAGCGCTCCGCATTGCAATTTTCTCTACAATTTTTGAGACGAGCACGATAGCCTTGGAGAATGAAAATTCGCCATTGGTTCGCCTTATCCTTTGTATTTTTGATCAGCCAAAGCTGCTCGAATATTTTAACACAAAGTGCCATCATTACCGATGATTCGCTTCTCGTGAGTGCCCAGATTTCGATGAACAGTAAAGACTACACTTCGGCCTTAGCTGATTTCAAACTCATGAGTGCTACTTACCTCGCCCAACGAAATATCATTGCACTTAATGCTTCGGCCTATGCGGGTCGCTGCGGACTTGATTTCATCGGACTCGTAAATACCTTTTCAAATATTGGATCGAGCACTGTTCTTCATGTTCTATTTAAAAATGCAGTGAAGGCAAAAGCTTCTCAAGAAACCGATTGCACGAGTGCCGAAACTTTATTGATGTCGATCTCGGCAAGTTCGGCGTCACGTACGACCGCCGAAAATTTATTATTAGGTCTCGTTGAATTTCAGCGCATCGGCGCGATTTTGGGTCAGTACGCCGATCAGGCCGGTAGCGGAAATATTGATTCAGGATTTAATCCTTGCCAGACAACCAAGGGCGCGATTCCGGCGGCGACTGGATTGCCGGTCGCTGAAGCCCAATTTGTATCCGCGAGTCTGATGGTAGGCTTTGATGCATTGTCAGCTTCGGGCATCAGCGCTTTTTCTTCGAGTAGTTCTAGTTTTCAAACTTATTGCACCAAGATGCAGATTTACACGGGAGGAGTTAATCCGTGTACGCAAACGCTTCCAACCTCTTTTACGAATCCAGAGCTTGCAGCCATCATGGGGCTTGTTAAAACAAATTTCTTCGGAATCGGAACTTGTGCCGACACGACCTTAGCCACTTGCGTTTGTTCGGTGTATCCTTGATTAAATATCTCTTTGTAGTTCTACTCATGGGATCGCAAGCGTTCGCGAATCCGAGTTTGCCTCTCCACGAAACTTATACTTCGGTACGCGCGCTTGGAATGGGTAATGCCTACACCGCGATTGTCGACGATGGCGATTCTCTGTTCTACAATCCTGCTGGTTTGAACCGCGTGAGCGGCGTGAACTGGACAATCATTGACCCCCGCGTGGGAACTGACGACGTCAACATCATGCAGACGATTAATAATTTTAAATCTTCATCGAATTTAACCGGTGCGATTCAGAGCCAGTACGGTAAATCTGAGTGGGCGAATGCTGGCGCCAAATCTATTTTTACTTTTCCGCATTTTGGCGCGGGTCTTTTCGGTAATTCAGATACCCTGTTAAGCGTTTCAAATCCGCCTTATCCTCAGTTGAACTTGCAATCGTACACCGATTATGGCGGAGTGGTCGGTTTTGGCTTCGAGCCTGTACCTTCTTTTGTTAAATTTGGAATGGACACGAAGTATATGATTCGCACTGGCACCGAGTCGATTTTTACGGCCGATCAGCTCGCGACTCTTAGCTCCACTCAAATTTCGGACGCTTTAAAAAGCACCGGAACAGGCTATGCGGTCGATACGGGTTTGCTCGTCACGCTCCCTTCGCCGATTCGCCCTACTCTTAGCTTCGTCTGGAAAAATATGGGCTGCACCGCATTTACTAAAACGGCGGGCCCGAATGCGCCGCCTAGGATTCAAGACGAAATGATTATTGGCGGAGCTCTCGAAATTACCGCACCGCTGATTTCTATTTCTCCGACGATCGATTATAAATATTTAAATCGCGGTGATATTCAGTTTGGCAAAAAGATTTCTCTGGGCGTTGAAGTCAGTCTACCTCTTTTAAATTTGCGCGCCGGATTCAACCAGGGTTATTATACGGGCGGAGTCGGGATTGATCTCGGTATCATTAAGGTCGATGCAGCATCTTACGCCGAAGAATTGGGCGAGTTCCCTGGACAAATTGAAGATCGCCGCTATGTTGTACAGGCTACTTTTGAAATCGGATTTGATTTCTTCGGACTCTTTAGTGGCAGTTCGGGCTCGAAATCTGGAGATGGATCTTCAGGTCCTTCTTCAAATGGTGGCAGCTTACGTCGCGGTTTGAAGCAACGTCGTTAAATCTTTGGTAATACGAATATGCTTAAAATTTTAAGTTCACAAGGGCCTCGTCAGTCAGCTGATTTTCTCAATGAAAATTTGAGCGATATCCAATCTCAAAAAACGACTTGGCTCATTTCCGATCTCAAAAGTAAACTCGAAATTCAAAAACTCCTTTTATCCCAAACTGACTTTTTGAATGCCGAAAGTGTATTACGTGCGTCCGAACTGTGGCGGCTTTTGCTTTTTAGAGTTAATCCTGAGTGGCAAATTGTCTCACGAGAGTTTGCGATTTCTCTCATCAGCCAATATCTCAAAGACCTTCATACAGACGAATTGCAGTTACCTTCGCTTGAAACTAAATTTTTTCAAGCCGAAAATCAGGGTTTCGCAAATACGATTTATAATTATATTACTCAGCTCATGCCGGCTCTCAGCCATCCTCAAGGCGTTGAGCTTCTCACTGAATGGCTTGCCGAAAATGAAGATTGCCAAACCCGCTGGGGCCGCTGGTTTGAACTCAGCTCTCAAGTTTGGGATATTTTCTTGAAAGAAAAATTCGTTGCCGCCCCATGGACAAGTGGCGTTGTCGTCAACGAACTCGATATCGATAGACTCTGGAGTCGAAATCTTATTGTCGACTTAGGCTCCGAACTTTCACAAGTCGAGAGCGAAGTCTTGGTGATGCTTTCTAAATTCATTGACGTGACGGTGATCGAGCCGACTCCATCTTGGTCGAAACTTTATTCTTCAAGTTTGACGGCGTACAAGAGACTTCGAGAGGCGGTGAGTAACAAAGTAACGCCGCTTTCTTCAGGAGAATTTGGTCAGGTACCGAAAATTACCTATAAGAAGTTTACGACCGAGCTCGCCGAGATTAAAGATATCAGCGCGCAGATCAGAAAGCGTCTCGATGGAGGTGTGCCCGCTCACGATATCGCCGTGATTGCTCCTGACGTCGAAGCTTATTTACCAGCGCTGTTGAGTTATTTTAAAATTGAAGGGATTGGGGTCAATCGTGACGTATTGGCGAATTTCAATGAGTTTCGCGAAATCAATCAGTGGGTGGCCCAACTCCGTTTGAGACTGGGTCTCTTCAACGAATCTGATCTTGAAATTTCGATCTTTAATCAAAATGACCGCTCACAAATGAAGTATGATCAGTTCGCTAAGTTGTTTCGATTTGTCTACAGCCGAGACGATCTTAAGCGCGACCAAGAAATCGAAAAGCTATTTAAGATTGATCTCGACCTGAGAACTCAGGTGAGCCGAGACAAATTTTTCGTTTGGACTCTCAAATTTTTACCCGAATCTATCGCTCTTGATAAATTAGATGTTCTCTTTAAGAAGATTTGGGCCGAGATTCCGGTGGAAAAAAATCTCAGCGTCGATCTTTGGCTCAACTATTTGCAAGCGCTCATTGCAAAGACAAATTATAAAATTTCGGAGGCCGACGAAAACGGAATTCAGATTTTAAATTTAAGCAGTTGCGAGCATACATGTGCACGCGCGCTTTTTGTGGTGGGTCTCTGCGAAGAAGCCTTTCGTTCTGGATTTCAGACAGCGCTTACGGCGTTTGACGTTCAAAAGATCGCGCAAGATTTTGGTTTTCAAATTTTCTCTCCGGATCAAAAACGTTCTGAATTTCAGGCCCGCTGGATTTTAGGAGATCCTTCTCGCGAAGTTTATCTTTCATTTGCCGTAACCGACTTTTCGGGCCAAATCTTGGCACCCTCTTGGCTCTGGCTTGAAGGAGCACAAAAGAGCGAGCACGGGCTAAAGGTCGAACTGCCCGAAATCACGAGATGGGATGAAATTCAGACCAAATCAATTCCTGAAATTTTAAAGATGCGAAATATTGCCGATGCAGTTCATCAAGGCATCATCGATACGATGAATTTTGGGCCGAAAAAGATCGACTTAAAAAATGCCGTTTATCTATCGGCGTCTTCGATTGAATCATACTTAAAATGTCCATTCATTTATGAAGCAACTCGTTTGCTGAAACTCACCGATCAACCAAGCCTTGATCTCGATATTGATCACATGACGAAGGGCTCTCTCATCCATAAGATTTTTGAAAAGCTGACGAGAGCCCAGCCTATGAAATTTGACCTGAGCGACGAAGAAATTGATGGCGTTATCGACGAAGCGAAATCTGAAAATCAAATGATTCTTGGAGACGAAAGACTTTGGCTCAGTCAAAAGAAAAAGTACGTGAAGATCGCCCGTAAGTTTTTAGAATTTGAAGAAACCTGGCGCGCTAAATTTCCTTTGACGAAGACCCTTGGCCAAGAAGTTGCGGTGAGAGCGAGTGTCGATCCTGAAAGTCTTGAATTTAAAAAGCTAAAAGATGAAACCGCCAAAATTATCTTTCGCGGATCGATTGACCGTGTCGATACGGACGGCAAAGGAAATGCCGTCGTCATCGACTACAAATCGAGTGCGGCATCGTTAAGTCAGTATACGAGCTGGCTCCGAAACGATAAAATTCAACTGATTCTCTATGCACTCGCGATCGAAAATGCGTGGACCGATATTGATCCGCAAAAAGTAGTTTCGGCAGTTTATTTCGTCGTTCAAGATTTAAACCGCGATACGGGATTTAAGGTTTTAAATCAAGAAGGTCTATATTCGGTCGATGATCTTAAAAAAAATAAGATCGAAATGAAAGAGCGCGACGATTTGCTGAAGTCGGGCTACGAACAAGTTCAAAAAACAATTTCGAATATTTTAAGCGGGCAGTTTCATCCAGAACCGAAACGCGTTGAGGATTGCCCAGATTGCAAATGGAGAGAGCTTTGTCGAGCCAAGCATTTGAGCCAGTAAAATTAGACCGATCGACCATCGTACGCGCGGGAGCGGGTGCCGGTAAAACGACGGCTCTCACCGAACACGTCCTCGACGTCGCGCGCGAATTTCATAAGTTGCATGAGCGTTACCCTCGAATCGTCGTGACAACTTTTACCAAAAAAGCCACCCAAGAGTTGAAAGAGAGACTCGTTTTATTGGCCCTTCAAAAAGATAACGAGCTGTTAGAGTTCGTAAACTCATCTTCGATTCTAAAAATCTCGACCATCCACGGAATTTTGGATCAATATCTCAGGCAGTATGGCAGTTTTCTGAATTTAGATCCGAGCTTTACGGTGATCAATTCGTCGATGGCTTCGCAACTGGCGAGACAGGTCATTCGTAGAATTTTGTTGAATCATCCCCAGAAAGAAATACTACAATCGCTGATCGACGATTTCACTTTCAAACGCCTCGAGAAATTATGTCGCGAATATTACCGTATTAAGATGCAGTATCCCGAAATGAACCCTCACAATGAGTCGAGTCTAGAAAAAATTACTCAGGATCACGTTTATTATTTAGCGAGTAAAATTGACGAGATGCTGACTGCCGTCGAAAGCGAAGAGCCCAATCCAAAATGGCAAGATTACGCCAATCATATGAAGGGACTTTCACTCGAAATTAAGAGAGAAGGCTTTAGTCAGTCGTTTGACTTCTTGAAGAACTTATTTGAATCCGCACCCACCGCTACCAAAAATAAAAACGTCACAGAAGAAACCAATGAATTCAAAAAAGACTTAAGCGCCCGGCTGCGCGATCTGTTTGACGACGAGTGCTATCATCCGGGTTCATTTCGCCAGTTTGCAGAAAAGTTTGAGCTCTGCAGGAGCCTCTTTGATTCTTTTGCCGATGAATTTTTACAGTTGAAAATTCAGATGGCGGCGGTTGAAATTAATGACCTTGAGTTATTTTCGCTTAAGCTATCGCGAGACTTTGGCGAAACCGCAAAAGCATTTTCTGACGAGTGGGATTATTGGTTGATTGATGAGTATCAGGATACGAGCCCGGTGCAGGTTGAATTGATCGAGAAGCTTTCACAAACCAAGCCGCAATACGTAGTGGGTGATCCGCAGCAAAGTATCTATCTTTTTCGTGGAGCAAGGTCCGAAGTCTTTCAAAGCCGTGAAAGTGAAATTCTCTCGAACCAAGGTGTGAAGCTCGAAAAGATTCGCAATTATCGTTCCAAGCCGGAGTTACTCGAATTTTTTAATGATTTCTTCGATAAGTTTCAAATTCCATTCTCGCCCATGATCGCTAATTGGCCGAGTGATCAAAAGCTTAGTGCCGCTCCACTCGTCGCGAAAATTTACCTAGCCGAAAAGCTTGAGAAGGGTGCCGAGAACAGTGAGTTACTAGCAATTACTGAACATATTGGTGGCCTCGTCAGAGACAACGTAAGATTAGAAGACATCTGTATCTTGGCCCGGACAAACAAAAATCTCGTCGAAATCTCAAAAGTTCTGACTCAGTTTGGTTTGATCAATCACGTTCATGTTTCGAGCGGCTTTTACGGTCGTCGTGAGATTCAAGATGCCCTTGCACTTTATAAGTTTCTGATTCATCCACATAATAATCTTAACTTGCTGGTTCTTTTGAGGTCTCCTTGGTTTTTAGTTGATGACCAGTTCTTAGTTGATCAACTCGTCAATGCGAGAGAGTCCTACTGGATATTTCTTTCTCAATTCAAACCAAAGCTTCCGAGTCTTCATCGTCTAGCAAAGTGTCTTGAGCGCTCTCAAGAAATAGGGATCGGTCATTGTTTTCTAGAGTGTCTCATCGACAGTGGAATGTTTGATCTTTCAAAGCAGAATGATCATAGCGGTCGGGCCGAAAGCAATCTCTGGAAATTGGTTTCGCTTTTACGGGAAGAAGAACAGAAGCCCGGTTTTAATCCACTTGATCTCATCGCACAGATTGAATCGGATGCTCGCGCCGATCAAGATAGCGAAGGCGATGCCATTACAGCGGTTGAGCCCGAGCGAATCAATCTTATGACGATCCACGCTTCAAAAGGTTTGCAGTTTCGTCATGTCGTCGTCGCCCGTATGAACAAGCGGCCTAAATCTCCGCACGAGCCTGATTTTTTATTCGATGAAGAATCTCTTAAGTGGTCGATCAAAATTCCGTTAGGGCCTGAGGAGAAATTTACCGGTTCGGTCGCCGAAAAGAATCACGTTGAAAAGATGAAGAGAAGTGAGATCAATGAACACGCGAGGGTACTGTACGTCGCTATGACTAGGGCGATCGAATCGGTTTTTCTAAGCTGGACGAATCCTCCCGAGTCAAATTCGTGGGCCCAAATGATTCATTTTGATTTAGATCCGGGTCTCCATAAGCTTAAACACTATTCTTACGAAGTCCTGACCGCAAAGCCTTCGCCTCAAGTTTGGGAATCTAAAAAAGCTTTAGAGCTTCCGGTGCGTTCTCAGTTCGTAGACTTAAAAGCTAGAGCCGAAACACAGAATTTCTCTGTGACCGAAATTTTAGAAAAGAATTCTTCTGTGAAACAAAAATCTGTAAAGGAGCCAACAAAATGGCTCGATCAATTTAAGAGCGTCTCGCACGGCAGTATCACGCACAAACTCATGCAGGCGATGAAATACTCCCGTGATCTCGATACACTGATCGATCGTTGGTTTCAGTCCGAAAGAGAAGAAGTACATCGTGCCCTTGATTTTATGAAAGGTTTAAAGGAACCGCCTCTCATGAATTTGATCGAAAATGGCCATGTCGAGATGGGTTTTAGTTATCGTGAAGGCGAACGAATCATCGACGGACAGATTGATTTATGGGGAATCGCCGATGGCAAAGTCTGGATCGTTGATTACAAAACGGGGAGTGTTCGTTACCGAGAAAAAGCATTTCTGCAGCTCGAATATTATGCAAAAGCTTTGCTCAAATCGGGTAGGATTGATTCGAATCAAAAAATTCAATTATCGGTCATTTATCCGTTTAGCGCAAATGTCTTTAATAAAACGTTCTAAGGGGCCTTAGCGGGAAAATCAATATTACGAGAACCCATCGGTCCCGTGATGGTCAATTTCGAAGTTTGAGTTTCGGCTTGCGAAGTCGGGACGGGAAACGTCACGTAGTATGCCGTATTCCACCTGGTATGAAACGGGTAGAGAGCAATCATTTCTGAGAGGTTATTTTTAAGCTTTTTAATTTTTCCTACGTAGCGTTTGCCGCCGACGTCGAGTAAAACTCTCCAGATACTTTTTTCTGTGGAGAGATTATCGTTTTTTTTCTCGGGAGTAAAAAAACTCAAAAATACTGAGGTCCCTTCAGCGGCGGACTTAAAAAGTTTATCACGCTCTTGTTCCGTGTGTGTCTTATCCCACATGTAGAAACGACTTTGGAGACGAATATTTGCTTCAAGTAAATCAGAATTGAGAATTGCCGCATGAAAACCAAAGCTATGGTAGAAACCATTGTATTCGGTGTCTCCCGCACTGTATTTATCTAAGACTTTTTCGTATTCTACGGCGGCAGCACGACTGGAGACATCTTGCATCGAATCGTTTTCAGATTTCGGTGAATCGCTTGAGCAAGCTGCCGAGAGACTAGAAATAATCATAATAAAGGCGAGGGTTTTCACTTCGCACTCCACTTTAGAATAAAGTTACTAAGATCTTCATAGACCTTATCCCGAGTCGTTTCGTTAAAAATTTCGTGATAAGCACCTTCATAAACAATAAGCTCTTTTTGAGGAGAATAAACTGTTTTGAAAAATACTTCACTCGCTGGTCGGCTCACGATTTGATCATCTCCCGCAAGTTGCATCAAGAAAGGAGCACTGATCGCGTTGCCGCCGCGTTCACTAACGGCTTTAATGCTGTCGACCATTCCAAGATAAACGCCGCTTGAAATTTTATCGTGCCTGAAAGGATCTGACGAATAAGATTTCACGATTTCTTTATCGTGCGTGAGAACATTGAAGTCGATTTCATTATGAAGCGTCACCGTCGGTAAGAATCGATGTAAGATGTGAGAAGCGTAATCTTTAATTGCCGGAATTTCAAGCGAGAAGCCTAAGAGCGGAGAGCTGACGCAAATTGCTTTCGCTTTGCCAGATCCATTTTCGAGAAGGTATCTGAGCGTGATGAGTCCGCCGAGAGAATGTCCACCGATAAAATACGGTAAACTTAATTTTTTCTGAGAATCGAGATATTTAAAAAATAAACCGAGATCATCGACGTAATCCATAAAGTCATCAACGTACCCACGTTTACCATCGGATTTTCCGTGACCGCGTAAATCCCAAGCTGTGAGGTTGATTTTATATTTCGCGAGTCCTTTTGCGAGGTATTGATAAGCTTCAGAATGTTCGCCCATCCCATGAGTCATGACCAAAGTCGCGACGGCGTCATCCGTCTCCCAATTTTGATAATAGAGATTTGCCGCTTTTGTTCCTGTAAACTTTCCTTCACTTCTTTTCTGCATGAACTATCTTCTTTCGGAAAAGCTTCAATGGTCAAGTCTGGTTGTCGAGCGACATCATTTCGTCTACACTATTTGGATGCACCCGAGATTTATTGTCATTCTTGTTTCGATTGTTTCGATTTCAATATCGTCCTTCGCCCAAACATCAAACTTCGGAACCGAATTTAACCTTCAAACGGGTCCGACTCTACCAGATCAAATTCAAGGTGTGACCGAAATTCTTCCGACCTGGGGATTTTTCTATAAAATTCCGATGGCGGGTGCCGGTTTAGAATTTGGTCTTCTCGATAGTCACGCCAATGGAGTCGACTTTACGACTTTACCCATTCGCGGAAGATTTGATATTCCGATTGATAGTGGCTTCAGTGCTCTTCTTTTTGTGGGCCCTGAGGTTAATTATTATTCGGAAGCAGGTTCTTCAAACCGGCTCACTGTCGTCGGCTTTCATGCTGGTGCCGGAGCCATGTATCACATTGTCGAAACCTTGTGGCTTCGGGTTGACATGAAATATTCGGTGAATCCCGGCGATTCGCTTTACTTCGGCTTTGGATTTAGCTTTCGCTCTGCGGAGGGTGGGGGCGGGGGATCGAACTAGTACTGGTCGGCGAGCGGTTTGTGTTCGTTGTCTGCTTAGGCGAACTTCTTCTTATGCGCTTCTAAGATATCAAAAGCCCTAAACCGGATTTGCGTTAATAATCGTTTCGACCGCGACCTCATTCGTGTTCGGAAAGTCTAAATTATAATGGATGCCGCGGGATTCTTGGCGCTTGAGAGCGCACTGCACGCTTAGGTGCGCAACCAAAGCGATATTTCGGAGCTCAATAATATCTGGATCTAAGCGGGCGTTTCCGTAAAATTCTTGCACTTCGCTCAAAATATTATCGAGACGAGTTTTCGCACGCAGTAGCCGACGATTGCTGCGGACGATGCCGACGTAGTTCCACATAAGACGACGAATTTCATCCCACATGTGAGAAATGACGATCATCTCGTCTTCATTTTGATAAGCGAAATTTTTATAACCATGCTCGTTCACATCCGCGATCGGAAATTCGCTCATGTGTTTTAACGAATATTCGGCAGCGTTGTGAGAGAAAACTAGACATTCGAGCAAAGAATTGCTTGCAAGACGATTCGCGCCGTGAAGGCCCGTACAGGCGTTTTCGCCGCTCGTCAGGAGGCCGCGGATGTCGGTGCAACCATCCCAATCAGTGAGAATTCCGCCGCAGAGATAGTGAGCGGCCGGCACGACGGGTATAGGTTGCTTCGTGATGTCGATTCCGAGTTCGAGGCAACGTTTGTAGATCAAGGGAAAACGCTCTTTGATAAATTCGGGAGTCCGGTGAGTGATGTCGAGGTAAACGCACTCCGCTCCCGAACGTTTCATCTCGGCATCGATTGATCTTGCCACAATGTCACGTGGAGCAAGACTTCCTTGCGGATGAAATTTTTTGGCGAAGGCAACGCCTTCGTTATTGATGAGCTCAGCACCCTCTCCACGAAGGGCTTCAGTGATCAGAAAATTTCTTTCTCCAGGATGATAAAGACAAGTCGGATGAAACTGCATGAACTCTAAATTCGCAACGCGCGCCCCAGCTCGGTAAGCCATCGCGATTCCGTCGCCGGTCGCCCCACTCCAGTTTGTTGTATAGAGATAAGTTTTGCCAGCTCCGCCTGTGGCGAGCATCGTAAAGCGAGAGTAAAATTCGACGATCTGCTTTTTTGCTTTATTAAAAACGTAAGCGCCCAGACATTGGGGAGAGCCCAATGCGCGCGGCTCAAAGTCGCGATTCAAAATAAGGTCGACCGCAAAGTGGCTTTCAAAAATTTCGATATTGGGATGCGCGATGACTTTCTTTAAGAGCTCCGCATGAATGTCAGCGCCCGTGTGATCTTGAACGTGCAAGATGCGACGGTGAGAGTGACCACCTTCGCGGCCGAGATTGATTTTTTTGTCTCCGCCAAAATCGAATTTTACTCCCCACTTGATTAAATCGTCGATGCGATCAGGAGCGCTCTCGACAACTTTTTCAACGATGCCTACGCGGCAGAGTCCTGCTCCCGCCACGAGGGTATCTCGAATATGATTTTCAAAACTATCATCTGGAGACATAACGGCAGCGATTCCGCCTTGGGCCATTGCTGTATTAGTAGATGAAATTTCTGTTTTTGAAATGATCATCACGGATCCTTGATCCGCAACTTTGAGGGCATATGAGAGACCTGCGAGGCCAGATCCGATGACTAAAAAATCGCACTTTTTCAGCATGGAGCAAGGTATAAGTCGAGACCATCCAGATGTCACTTATTTTGCTCGGACCTTAGTCTGGGTTCTCCGACGGATTAAAAAAATCTAACCGAAACAGGGGCCTCATGAGTCATAACGAGTGGAGAAGACCTCGACTTTAGCCGTGAAGCCCGACATTGGGAGGTCGCGGGCTTGCAAGTCGAGGCTAGAGATCTATACAATAGAAGAGGACATGGTCCTAAGCCCTTCGGCCGACCCAATCACCTTAAGGATGAGGTAGTTCTAAGTGAAAAAGTTTTTCTCGTATAAGACCCATTTTGTTTTGCTCGTCGTCGTGGCGTCTGCTGTTTCATCAACCGCGATCCTCGTGAAATCAAGTGCCGGAGCAGAACAATCTCGTCAGGCTCTGATTCGCAGTGAAACGGTTCAGAAGATGAATCCGTTTAAGCGAATCGTGAGTTTTAAAATCGAAGAGATTAAAGCAGAACTTTTAGGATTCGCGCTCGCCCATAAAACTCAAAAAACTTTCGGGAGCTTTAATTCGATCGCGCTTGTTCAAGCTTCAGGCGAAACTTTCACTCCAAAATGGATAGAGTCCGATCCCAATACTTGGGCGAGTGAATACGTAACTGCAGGCCTTAAATCTTTGCCCTTTCAGCGTATCGATGGTTCTGGCTTTGCTTGGTTTAAATACCAGGAGGGAGGGGCGAAGCCCATTTTCTTCACCGTATTTGAAGTCGAAGCGCACCACAAAGATCTCAACAAAAAAGCTTATATCGTAGGGATGAGCGTTAAAAATCCTCTCGCATCTCTGACCGATGATTACCGCGGCACCACCGGAAAAATTTATTTACTGAACGATAAAGCATACGTCGCCTCTCACACCAATAAAAACTACGACGGAGCTTCGTTTTCGGCCGATCCCGTTTATCAAGACATGAAGTCTTCAAAGCGTGCGATGTCGTCAGGATCGTTTGTTGATCTGAGCGGGGATTCAATTTTTGCTTACTACGAGAAAATTGAGCACAGCAATTTGTACGCGGTGGTTAGCTCGCCGAAAACGAGCGCAAAAATGACCGCCGGAACTCAGTGGCAAGCCGGAGTTCCTTTTATCTTTGGAATGCTCGGTTTTTTTGCTTTCGTTGCTTTCTTCTTTGTGCAAAAACTTTCGGGTCCGATGACTCTCGCTCGCGCAGAAGAAAAGCCAGCAGACGATTCTTCGGAGGTCTCTCCCGCGTTTGCGGTCACTTCTGAGGCAGAGAGCGAGTTCGAAAACCTTGAGCGCCAGAAATTAGATGCGAGAAATCTTAGAAATGAATTAATGAAGAAAGGACTCGCTTCAATTAATCCGTTTGCGAAAATGCCGACGCCTCCTTCTCCGGCTTTAGTTGCGCTACCAGCGATCAAAGTCGAAAATGGTGAAAAGAGCCTTGAGCTTTTGAAAATGATGAGTAAGGGCCTCAGCAAGATTTTTTCTGAACGCATTTCCGGAATGATCGCGGAGTCGAGTTTGATATTGGCGAAATCGACAGATGCAGAAATTACTTCTCACGCCAAATTAATTCAAATTGAATCGCGCAAGTCTCGCGATCTATTGAGAGAGCTTGAACAGTATAATCCTGACCGCCCGTTTGAGTTATTATCAGCTGATCTCTCTGAAGTTTGCGAACACGCTTTAGGTCGATTTCAAAATGAATTTGACCTAGAGGGAATTGAACTCAAGAAAGACCTAGAGCCTAAGGTCATGGTGAATGCTTCAATTGAGAAGCTTCAACATTCGATCGAAAAAGTAATTGTGAATAGTATCGAGGCACTTAAAGGACGCGACCAAAAAGTCTTAAGCGTCAGCGTTGCTCTTATCAGTGGTCACGCTGAGCTTACGGTTTCAGACACGGGCGTCGGCATGTCGAAAGATATGCAAGACAAAATATTTCTTCCGTTCTATCGAGGATTTTCAAACGTCGACGGAAACGGCCTCGGCCTTTCTTATGTTCAGGGTGTCGTTGACGGAATGAAGGGTGAGATTAAAGTTCAGTCTTCTCCCGGCTCAGGTACCGATATGAAATTTATCTTTAGTGCCAACAGCCTTGCCGAAGTGGCAAAACCTTACGAAGTTCTAAAGAAGCCTAAACTGAATTTAGATTTCGTAGGAGATCTAGATCCGGATGCACCGGTCATTGGTGAAAAGAGTTATTTTGAGCTCGAAGAATCGGATCTGGATCAAGAATTTGATGATCATCTCAAGAAACTGTCTAATAAAATCATTCAGAAAAAACAAAAGCCAGAGGAACCAGAGTTTAATATGCTGAAAGACTTTGAAGTTGACGACGATGACGTCGACGATTTTAAAGTTGTCATACGGGAACCACGTTCTAAACCTCTCGTTTAATTTTGGGGAAAATCATTGAAGCTTGAAGAAATAAGAAACGAATTTCGAATCATTTTCTTTGATGAAAATTATTTGAATTCGACAGAGTTATACCAATCAATTACGGATGTGGGTTACCAAACTCAATTTTATCCTACTTTTGATTCGGCCTTGCTCGCAGTTCGGAGCGGAGCCCCGCATATTTTAGTGGTGCATTACTCAAAAAATGAGTTAGTCTCTGATCGTTTTCTAAACCAGGTTCGAAAAATAAGCCCCGAGACTAAAATTATTTTAATGATCAACGAAACTCACGAGATTAGTTCGATCATGAAAACTGCGATAGGTGAAATATTTGACTACCTCATTTTGCCTCTTGTTTCCTCTGCTGAGCTCTTGATTCAGCTCGACCGTGCTACCCAGCAACTTTACCTAAAATACGAAAACGAGCAACTCAGGAAGCGTCGTAATACGTCGATTATAAATGAGCCCGCTCTGGGAAATCTGAGTTTTCAAGAAAGAGCGTCGGGCGACGATATTCAGAAACTGCAAGCTCAGTTTCATGATCTGGTACCTATAAAAGATCAGGACGAGCTCATAAAAAAATATATTTTTCAGCTCGCTTCCTGCTGCGGTAGTATGCCGGTTCTTTACCTCAAATATTTGCCTCTCCAGTCAAGTTTCGTTTATAGCCAAAGCATTTGGGCGCCTCTCGCCGCCGCTAAGAGCTTAGGATTTAAAGTTGACTCAGTCGACAGCATGAAACCAGCACTTCAAGAATTTATGGAGCAAGTTTTTCAAATAAATCAGTTTGGCACCTTTGTACACCTTGAAAATAGTCAAACCAAAGGCCTGACGATTGTTTTCAACAAAGATAACCCAACGGAGAACTATCCCGGGGCGAACCTGCTACATTGTTTTTTTGAATCGATTTTTAATCGAAATAATCTTCTAAAAGATCTGCACTCTCAACAGAGCCTTGATTCGCCGAGTGGTTTGTTAAATAAAAAGTCTTTCGAAGATCGGCTGGGCAAAGAGATATCTAGAGCGCGACGGATTCAAACTCCAGTTTCACTCATGAAAATTCAAATAGATAATTACGATCTTCTCGGCCAAAAATACGGCGAAGAAAATATTTCTCTCGTTGTAAAAGCTTTCGCCAAATCGATGAAAAAGAATTTTCGAACCATTGATATTCTTGCGAGAAGTTCGAAGAACGAGTTCTGCTTTTTGCTCCCGCACACCGATATTCGAAATACCTTAGTCAAGGCTGAGAAAATTCGGCGTGCGTTTAATCAGTCGATGTTTCCATTTTTGAGAATTGAAGATCGATCAAAACTTTCGCTTAGCATTGGCGTCAGTGAATATCCGGCTCTCAGTTCGGATGCTGAAACATTAATGAAGTCATGTGACGAGGCACTTCATCAGGTCATTCGCAATAGCGGAAATCGCGTCGCGGCTTGGCAGGCAGAGGCTGGATTCAAGCCCGACTTTCGAACCAGAAATGCTGAGTAAACAGAGATGTCCCATCGCCAAAGTTTCGCAGAAGTAAATCTTGCTCACCTCAAGCATAATTCAGACCTGATATATGAAATTTCAGGCCGGCCCACGTTTTTTTGCCCAATGGTAAAGGCAAATGCTTACGGTCATGGAGATGTTCAAGTGGCTCAGGCCCTTCTTGGGTCCAAGGTTAGCCACCTTGGTGTCGGTCTCGTCGAAGAGGCGATTCGGCTGAGAGAAAATAAAATTCGGGTGCCACTCCTCTCTTTCGGTATGTTCGATCCCGGTAGTTGCTCGGCAATTATCGAAAACGATATTATTCCCGTGATTAGCGATTTGCCCGAGCTTGAGTATTTAAACGAAAAGCTTTCGAAGCTTCCAAATCGGAAATTTAAAATTCATTTGAAATTTAATACCGGAATGAATCGACTTGGCGCAGACATTTCTGATGCCGAGCGAATTTTAAGATTTTTGAGGGATAATCGAAAATTTCAGCTTGAAGGCATTTGTACGCATTTTTTGAATGGCGAGGACGCCGGCGATCCTGAGGGTCAGTCTGCCGTGCAGCTCAAAAAGTTTTTCGAAGTTGATGAAAAATTTCGTGAGTTCCCTCATTTTGTACATGCGCTCAATAGCAGTGCCGCCGTGAATTTTTTTCTGCGAAAGAAAAACAATAAAGTGACCGAGCCCGCAAGATTTGCAGAGCTAGGTGTTCGTCCAGGTATTTCACTCTATGGCGCCCAAGTGACCACTCAGGAAGTCGGGAGTCTCGACCTACGTCCTGTCATGAGCTTAAAATCAAAGATCGCACTTCTTCATTCTGTTCATAAGGGTGAGGTGGTTTCTTACGGTGCGCGCTGGAAAGCCGAAAAAGATTCACTCATCGGAGTGGTACCGATTGGCTATGCCGACGGTTACTACCGAAATCTTTCAAATTCGGGCGAAGTGCTTTGTCACGGATCAAAACTTCCTGTGATAGGCACGGTCTGCATGGATTACTTTATGATCGACCTTACGAGTATCGCCTTTCACAAAAAAATTCAAAAGGGTGATGAAGTGATCCTCTTTGGAAAACAAAATGACACGCAAATTTTGGCAAGTGATTTAGCAAAAAAAGTCGGTACAATATCTTATGAGGTTCTTGCAAGAATCTCGGGGCGAGTTCCAAGAGTATACATTACGAGTTAAGAACACCAGAGTGAGCTAAATGGATTTATTGAAAACAAGAGAGCGCTTCAACGAATATCTCGATGAGATCGTCGTCTATTTTTTAAAGCGTGCTCAGAGATTCATTAACGAAGTCGGCGATATTTTCATTTTTGGAGTCGAGGCCGTTAAATTATTTTTTTCATATCCATTTCGCTTTCATGAGCTTGTCACTCACCTTGAGTTTGCTGGTAATAAATCTGTTTTCATTATTTGCCTGACGGGTTTATTCACCGGCATGGCGCTGAGTCTACAAATTTATCTCGGCTTTAAAATGGTCAACGCTACCAGCCTCGTTGGTTCAACCGTCGCTCTCGGGATCACGCGAGAACTTGGGCCAGTTCTGACCGGCCTGATAATTTCGGCTCGCGCCGGCGGAGCCATGGCCGCGCGTCTTGGCTCGATGCGGGTGAGCGAACAAATCGATGCACTCGAAGTCATGGGCGTCGACCCGAAACAGTATTTAGTAAGCCCGAGGGTCATAGCGTGTGCGATCGCGACGCCACTTCTCTGTGGGCTCTTTGATTTTCTCGCTATCTTTGGTTCTTACTTTTTATGCATTCATCTTCTCGAAATGGATTCAGCTACTTTTTTTGATCATATTCGACAGTGGCTCGAACCAAGATTTATCTTCGAAGGACTTTTTAAATCGGCCGTGTTCGGCCTCGTCTTCGGCGTGATTTGTACCCACCGTGGATATTTCACTAAAGGCGGAGCGGCAGGAGTCGGTGAGAGCACAAATCAAGGTGTGGTCACGAGCATGGTGATGGTGATCATTCTTGATTTCTTTTTAAGTAACCTCATCACTATTTTCTACCATGCTTTCAAAATCGGAAAAGTATGAGCGAACAGCCCGACGTCTCAACACTTGAGGCAGCAGTTAAGATCACCGATCTCATGAAAACTTTTGACGGTAAAGAATTTGTCGTCAACGGAATGAGTCTGACGATTCCGAAGGGTAAAATTACGGTCATCATCGGCTATTCGGGAACGGGTAAGTCGGTGCTTTTAAAACATATTTTAGGACTCTTTCGACCAACGTCTGGCAGCATAGAAGTTCTCGGGCAAGAGATCACCGACATGACCGAGCAGCAACTTACAAAGCTCAGACACAAATACGGAATGCTCTTTCAGTACGCAGCACTTTTTGATGATATGACGGCGATTGAAAACGTTTGCTTTCCGCTTCTGGAGCACCGAAGAGACATAAAGCGTGCCGAAGTTTTAGAGATCGCCGAGCGTCGCCTAAAAGAATCAGGTCTCGAAGAAAAGCATTTTCATAAACTTCCAAACGAGCTCTCGGGTGGAATGCGCAAACGCGTGGGCCTCGCTCGCGCCTTAGCCCTTGATCCAGAAATACTTATTTATGATGAACCAACCACAGGTCTTGATCCCATTCTGACAGAAATGGTGGATAATCTCATCGTGAGCGCGCATAATTTAAAACCAGGAACAACTTCGATTATTGTTTCTCATGATCTATTTGCAGCATTGAGAATCGGAGATTATCTCGCTATGTTAGACAGTGGAAAACTTCTTTTATTCGGAACCGCTGAGGATTTCTTGAAGACAGATATCGAACTCGTGAAAAAGTTTGTGGATAAAGGAGTGCATAAGTAATGTTAGGCACTCTTTTAAAAGCTCCAGAATTTAAAGTTGGTCTGCTTGTACTCATCATTTCAGGAATCATCGCGACGATGTCTCTGAAAGTTTCGCGAGATCCAAGTTATCTCGGATCAACAAAAGATGCATGGTTCATGATGGACGACGCTGCAGGAATTGTTAAAAATTCTGGCGTGAAAATGGCCGGCATCGATGTTGGCGTTATTAAAGATATCGTTCTTGAGCACGGCCAAGCTAAAGTTTGGATGGTGGTCAAAGGTGACATTCCAATAACAAAGTCGGCACGCATCGAAATTCGTCCGAACGGAATTCTGGGAGATAAGCACGTAGAGATCATCGGCGGAGATCCGCGTGATCCTCCGCTGAGATCGGGCGAACAGATTTTAGTGGTTGATGATCGAGCGTCTGTTGATCGACTGATCAGCGAAGTCAGCAAGATTACGAAATCGCTTTCTGCCGTTGCCGATAACGTAAAAGCTGCCACAGAAGGCGATACTGATAAGCCACTTGGGCGCATCATCAATAACATCGAAACTTTGACCAGCGATCTTGCCGAGATTTCAAGGGAGCGCAAGGGTGAGATCGGCGAGATCATCGAGAATATCCACGGCATTACCGGAACGATCGATGATCTCGTGAATGACGAAGGACCCGACGGATTTAAAACCGCGTGGAAAGATGCTCTTCTTAGTTTGAAGCGCATCGACAAGAGTTTGCAAAATGTAGAAGAAATCACCGGTAAAGTAAATCGCGGCGAAGGTACGCTCGGTAAACTCGTGAACGACGAAACGACGATTGACAACATCAACGAAACAATCGAAAGTGTCAGCGGTCTGCTTGATACGGCGGGTAAGCTCCAAACAGGTTTTGATCTTCATACCGATTATTTAATGAATTCGGCCCAGGCAAAAGCGACAATCGATGTGATTATCCAGCCAGGCTTAGATCGCTATTACGAACTCGGTGTCGTGAGTGATCCGCTGGGTTACACGATTGAGCGTAAAACATCGACATCCGTTAACAACGGTCCGTCAGTCAACGTTAATGAAAAAGAAACAAATATCAATATGCTGAAATTCAACGCACTCTTCGCAAAAAATTTCTACAACTTTACGGTTAAGGGCGGCGTTATCGAGTCGACCGGCGGTTTTGCATTTGATTACTTTACCCTGAAGCATAAACTGCGACTTTCATTTGAGGCATTTGATTTTGTGAATTACCATCTGCGGGCAACGGCTCGTTATAATGTTTGGAATGGTATTTACTTATCAGGCGGAAGCGATGATCTCGCCAACGGACAAAATTCTCGTCAGCTTTTTGCCGGCGCCGGACTTTACCTGACAAACGACGATCTCAAATTATTCTTAACAAAGCTTCCATTCTAGGCTTTTCCGGCCTCAGGAAAGAGTTGAGATATGTTTAAAAACGCTTTGGTAAGTACATCTGATAAAAATGGCCTTGTCGAATTTTTGCGCCCTCTCGCGGCCCAAGGTTGCCGCATTGTTTCGACGGGCGGTACTTCAAAATATTTGAGAGACAACAAAATTCCTGTGGTAGAAGTTTCTGAACAGACCGGATTTCCTGAAGTGATGGACGGAAGAGTTCGAACACTTCATCCGTCGATTCACATGCCGCTTCTTGCAAGGTTGAACGTCAAAGAAGACGTTGAGCTCTTGAAAAAAAACAATCTCGATCCATTTGATTTGGTCATCGTTAATCTCTATCCGTTCGGGGCGGCTCTACAAAAAAACTTACCTGAAGATGAACTCATCGAATTTATAGACATTGGTGGTCCTTCGCTGCTGAGGGCCGCGAGTAAAAATTTTGATCGGATCGCGGTCGTTTGTGATCCGAACGACTACGCGTGGATTCTCGAGAAAAAAGAATTGAATCTCGAAGACCGCAAAAAATTAGCCGCGAAAGTATTTTTTCATACATCAAGTTACGATGCCGTGATCGCACGTACTCTCGACCCCGAAGCGCACCAGACTTTTATTTCTGCAGGAGAACTGATGCAAGAACTTCGGTACGGAGAAAACCCTCAACAGAAGGCCTGGTGGTACCAAGACTCATCTTCTACCCAAGGTATTCAGGTCGCAAAAATTTTGCACGGCAAAGCTCTCTCTTATAATAATCTCCTCGATATTGAAGCGGCTTCGCGAGTTGTACGCGAGTTTACAGAAAATGTCGTCGTCGCGGTCAAACACAATAGTCCTTGCGGAATAGCCATTCATGCAGACAAACCAGAGGCCGTTCGGTTGGCCTTGGCCGCAGATCCTGTCAGTGTTTTCGGCGGCATCATTGCGTGTAACTTTGAAATTGATGAGGTGTCGGCCGAACACTTTAGCAAACTTTTTCTCGAGTGTATCGTGGCTCCGTCATTTACAAAGAGTGCTCTCGAAAAACTCATGAAGAAAAAAGATTTAAGACTTCTTCAGTGGGATCAGAAAACAAAGTCACAGTTAGAAGTACGAAGCCTGAGTGGCGGGTTTCTCGTTCAGACGCATGATCAAGTCGGCGGTTGGTCTTCTGAATGGAAGGTCTTAGGAGCCGATCCAACAGCACAACAAGAAGCTGATTTGCTACTTGCGTGGCGAGCTTGCGCTCATCTTAAAAGTAACGCTATTGCGATCGCTTCTCAAAATCAAACTCTCGGAATGGGAATGGGACAAGTGAACCGAGTCGATGCTGTTGAACATGCAATTGCTCGCGCGCAGAAAAATCATTCTCAGTTGGTGCCGGGTTCGGTTCTGGCGAGTGATGCCTTTTTTCCTTTTGCGGATTCGATGGACCTGATCGAAAAAGCCGGGATTAAATGGGTCATTCAACCAGGCGGATCCATTCGTGATCAAGAGGTCTTCGACAGAGCTCAGCAGCATGGTATCAACATGGTTATCACCGGACGACGACACTTTCGACATTAAAAGAGAGAACAGAATTTGAATCAGATTTTGCCGGCAAAAAATGAAGTGACTTGGTTAGTTAAGAGCGGAGATCGTATCCTCGGCCCTTATTCTGCCGAGACCGTCGAAAGCCTTCTGAAATCAAGAGAGATAGTCGTCATTGACGAAATTAAAAGAGCGTCAACCCGGTGGAAATATATTCGTGATGAAGCTTTTTTTGCCGTTGCCGTTGAGCAGTTAAGGAAGTCTCACCAGTCAAAAGCAGATGACACTGAACACGGGACACTAAGCAATACCACGGCGACTCTCACGAGTACGATCGATATCAGCCGTACGCTTGATCTCGATCAACCCGATCGCGATGTATCGCAGTCCGCTTATATTAAAGATGCCGAATTTGTAGATATAAACACTTCAAATGAACAAAAGTATACGCCGCCGGTGGCGACTAAGCAATTTGGCGTCACGACTAATTTAGAACAGCAAAAAAATCTCAAGAAATCTTCTTCAACTGCCTGGACGCTCGCACTCATATTTGTCGGCGTAGCACTCACGATAGCCTATAAAATTCAGATAAAGCAGGCACCTTTGCCGCAGGGACCTGACTTTGCTAAAACTTATGACCGCGCGGTCAAAAATTATCGTCAGGGCTATTTTGCAGATTCTCTTAGATATTATAAAGAGGCAGCGACGCTTCGACCAGCCGATCCCGATGTCATCATCGGTATGGCCCCACTTCTTCTCAATATTGAAAGCCAAAAAGTTGAAGTAAAACGAAAAATTGGCGAAGTGCTTGCGATCGTACACTCTGAAGATCAAGTGAAGCAAGCCAAAAATATTTTAGGACTTGTCGCTATTGCTGACGAAGATTTTGTCGAAGCAGATCGACAATTCAATGATGCACTCAAAATTGATCCAAAATATTTACCGTCTTTGTTTAATACGGCGATTGTTCATTTTATCCAAAAAGATTTTTCTGAATCGATAACGAACCTCACAAAAGTTCTGATCGAAGATCCCGACAATGCGCCGGCCGCTTACTTAATGATCCGTGCGAAAGTTTCTCAAAACCTCGCAACGCGCAAGCCGTCGTTTCACGATCTCCATGACGAAATTAATAAATTTACGAGACGCTTTTACGATCTCAAACAAGAGACGCTTTTGATCGATGCGTATCTTTATTCTCGAGAAGAGATGAAGCAGCAAATTCACGATCAAATCATCGCGACCCTTGAGTCGGATCCATTCGTGACTGACGAATTTCTACGTGATCCACTCATGTCGACGAGTCAACTCGGCTGGATTCATCTCGCAAATTATTGTGACGAAATGTTTCGAAAACTTTCAAACTCTTCAGATATGAAGGCTCTTTATGCAGTTTGCTTGATGAAAACAGGTCGGGCGCAAGAAGGGCCGAAACTCATTGAAGAGGCTCTCGCGCAATCTCCTAACGACTCGCTTCTCTTAAGCATCAAAGCTTATACGCTTATGGCTTCGGGTCGTTCTGAAGAGGCCCACGGTGCACTCGAGCTTGCCAAAAAGAATCAACCCAATAATCTTTCAAAGATCTTACTTGGTCGCATTTGCATGAAGACTAAAGACAATAAATGCATTCGCGAAAATTTTCAAGATTTGGGAACTCAAGAGTTTACTCCAGCCATCTCTGCGGTTGGATTAGCCGAGGTTGCGCACCGAGAAGGAAGCAGCAACTCCGCAAAAATTTATCGCGATCAGCTCAGACAAAATTTGAGAAATTATTTGCCATCCATCCGTTTGGAGTCTGAATTTGGAGAGAATTAGTATTTCTTTTTTACTCCTAACGATTGCTCTCTCCGCATGTCATCACGGTGAGGAGACAACGAAAATGCTTGAGCACGATATGTCTCGAGCTACTATCGACATAGCGCTACCGACTTCTTTGTGGGACCGCATCGACGCGGTTTACCAGGCGGGCCCTAAAGCAAAAGTAGAGAACAAAGAAGAAAAAAAACCTGAAGATAAAATAGAGACAAAGTCCGAAGCAAAGCCCGAATCAGAAGCGGGGGAGCCACTTGTAGATGAAGTGAGCAAGGAGTACGTTCCTTTGACGGTTACTCTCGTAGAAAAACCAGACAACAAGGGGATTCTTCAGTCCCACGATCACCAGCTTTTTTTTGGTCCCGGTGGTGGAGTCATCGATCTTGCCGACTTCGTTGAGAATCGTAGAGGGAGTTACTATCTTAAAGTCACTTTTGGAAGAGGTAAACCTGACGAAGTGAAAGAGGATGCGAAGGCGCTCGATTTATCAAAAGAGTCGGTGAAAGTATTTTATCTGAGCAACTCGAGACGTCGACGCTGGAACGGTAAAATTATAGGCTCTGGATGCACAAAGTATTTTGATATCACCAATTTTTTTGAAAAGAGCATGAAGGGGTCGGGTTTCTTGCTCAATACGACCGACCATCTCGACGTAACAAGTCTCAGCGGAAGCTTCTTTTTTGCTGCACAAGTGAACAAAACACTCTATATATCTGAGCTGAGCATTAAGGATTCACGCTTTCATCCACTTCAATGTCGTCCGATGCTCAGCAAAGTCGAGTCTCTTTAAGGGGAATGAAGAATGGAAAATTCAGACGTTGAAGTCGCCGAAGCTGCGCCTTGGGCAAAAAAACTTTTTGTGAGAGATCTTTCAGAAAAAGAAGCATTTCAATCTGTATTTTTAGCGCGTGATAAATCTATCCTGACCGGCAAAAATGGAAAAGCCTACATGATCATGAGTCTCTCTGATAAATCAGGGGATATAGAGGCGCGCGTTTGGGATAACGTCGAGATGATTTCAAATTCATTTCAAAATGGCGACATGGTTAAAATTAAAGGCCAGATGCAGGTATTTCAAGGTCGTAAGCAGGTCGTGATTCATAAGCTCGAAAAGGCACAGGTCGACGAATTTGAAATGAATGATTTTTTAAATCAGTCTGAGCAGTCTCCCGAAGAGATGTACCAGCAGCTCATTCAATTAGTTGAAGGGGTGAGCGATCGAAACATTCGTGTGCTCATTCTCGATACTCTCAATGATCCAGATATTCGCTCTAAACTTTTACGCGCGCCTGCCGCAAAAACGATTCACCATGCTTACATTGGTGGTCTCCTTGAGCATATTCTTTCGATCTGTGGTCTCTGTGTATTTATTTCAAAGCATTACCCGAACGTAAAGGGCGACTACCTCATCTTTGGAGCCATTTTTCACGACCTCGGAAAAATCTGGGAGCTCGAAGTCGGCCAAGGAATTTCTTACACCGATAAAGGCCAATTGCTCGGCCACATGATTATGGCGGTTGAGCTCGTCGAGAAAAAAGCATCCCGAATTATGGGCTTTCCTGAAGAGCTTAAAGATTTGCTTAAGCATATTATTCTATCTCATCACGGTAAGCTCGAATACGGATCTCCAAAAGTTCCGATGTTTCTAGAAGCTTTTATCGTTGCGGCTATTGATGATTTCGATAGTAAGATGAATACAATTTCTCAATTTATGAGAAACGAATCTCAAACATCTGATAAATGGAGTCGCTTTAATCAAATGTTCGAACGCTATTTTTATTTGAAAGCTTAATCTGTGTTTGATTTTCTATGTGCATATAAAAAATATGATCCGGCAGCGAAGAGCCTCATGGAGATTGCGCTCCTCTATCCGGGCCCCAAAGCTATTTTCTTTCACCGTATTGCGCACTCGCTTTACAAAATGAATTTGTTTTTCTTTGCGCGCTTTTTCTGCGAATACGCCAGGTTCCTGACAGGTATCGAAATTCATCCGGGAGCTACAATTGGCCGCAGACTCGTGATCGATCACGGTGTCGGCGTCGTCATCGGAGAAACCGCAGTCATCGGCGACGACTGCGTGATCTTTCACGGAGTGACTCTCGGTGGAACAAAATTTGATAACGTCAAACGGCACCCGACAGTAGGTAATCGAGTGCTCATCGGTGCCGGCGCAAAAATCTTAGGCCCCGTCACGCTCGAAGACGATTGCCGCGTTGGAGCCAACTCCGTCGTGATTAAATCTGTTGAAAAGGCTGATATCGTCAGCGGAATTCCTGCCAAATCAATTAAGGCACTATAGATGAAAATATTTTTTGCTCTCGCGTTTTTTTTAATTTCGGCCTGTACGACTTCTGCCTTTAAACCATAGCCTGTGACCATCGTTTCGCCGCGCATTCGGTGATAACATAATACTTTTAAGAAATTTATTTTTCTTCGAAAAGCAAAAGCATGAACTCGGCTTTTTCCTTCACGAGCTTCGCCCCAAGGTCTTTCACGAGCCCTTCGACGACCACTTCAGTTTCCTGAGTAAGATCGCATGTTAGTAAAGCTCGACGGCTCGGCATAGTTTCTGAAAGTTCCGTAAGTAATTTCTTAAGACGGTAAGGAGTATCCATCAAAATGACGGCACGCTTTTCAGTTTTAAGTTTTTTAATCTCAGCCGCGCGCGCTTCATTTTCGGCAGGCAAAAATCCGCGAAAAATAAATTGATTGATGCGCTCGCCACTTAACGACAGAAGCCCCATCAGGGCCGACGCTCCCGGCAAGGTGCGCACCTCGACGCTATTCTTACGACACAAATGAATGAGGGCAGCACCCGGATCACAAAACCCCGGAGTGCCGCAGTCTGAAACAAGTGCTACTTTTTTCTCGAGACAAATTTTTAATAAAGCTTCAACATCTTCGGGTTTTGAATGTTCGTTCAAAACTTCAAGAGCTTTGCCTTTGATGTCGAGGCCTTTGAGAAGTTTGCTGACTTCTTTAAATTCTTCGCCGATCACCACGTCTGCATCGCGCAGAGCTTCAACGGCCCGGTAGCTGATATCTTTCGCGTCACCAATGGGAGTTGCGATGACCGATAAACTCACGAGCAAGACTCACTAACAACTGCGACTTGAGGCTTTTCGAAATCCCCGATGCGCGGAGTTCCGGTTTTGAAATCCCACAAATCTTTATCGAGCAAATGTGAAGGCTGCAGATTGCCGAGCGAAGCGAGAAGGCTATCACGAATATTGGGAATCACCGTCTCGAGTTGGTCGACAAGTTTTTTAATCATGCGACGCTTGTAATCGCCGTGAACGGTTTCGCCACACATGATTGGACACTGACAACATATAACCGGAAAGCCCATCTTCGTAACATAAGACTTGATCATCGCTTCTGATGCGTAAACCAAAGGACGAATGACAACATTTTTGCCATCATCAGAAATCAGTTTAGGAGCCATACTCGCGAGACGTCCGACGAAAAAACTGTTGAGCAAAAGCGTTTCGATAAAATCATCTTGGTGGTGGCCGAGTGCGATCTTGTTGCAATTATATTTTTCGGCGAGACCGTAGAGAGAGCCCCTGCGAAGTCGCGCGCATAGCGAGCAAGGAGTGTCGCCAGGCTTGATTTTTTCTTCGATGATGCCGGCAATGTCGAAAAATTCCATGTGATATTCGAAATCATGTTTTCGAACATATTCTTCAACGATGTCTTGTCTAAAGCCTGAGTATCCCTGATCGATATTCACCGCGATAATTTTATAGTCGACGGGAGCTCGTTTTTGCATCTGGCTTAAAATTTCGAGCATCGCCCAAGAATCTTTTCCTCCAGAGATGGCGACCATGATGCGATCTCCATCAGAGATGAGATCAAAATCACCAATCGCTTGGCCTACGGCACGGTTCAGTTTCAGGGAGAGTTTATCGAGCGGCATCTCAGCCCAATTAGGCTGAATCTGCGGCGTTTTCGATGCTTCGCCTTGAAGGGTGAGTTTGTTTCCTCTACGCACTAAAGTGTCTTGCATGAGGGCGGTGAGTCCGGGTAAAAATGAGTTTTCTTCGTCCATGGCAGTCTCGTAACCTAGAATAAGATTGAAGTCAAAGTGAGGTCCTCTTGCAAAAGCTCATTCGTCCCTGGAAAGTCTTAGGTTCTCAAGAACTCTTCCGCGCCGGATTTTTTACTTTGCGGTCTGATCGTTGCGAGCTCCCTGATGGCCGGGCAATGCCCAACTACTATGTATTCGAGTTCAAGGACTGGGTGAATGTCGTAGCTCTCACTCCGCGAAACGAAATGATTCTGGTGGAGCAGTATCGCCACGCATGTGGAGAGGTTGCCATCGAAATTCCCGGCGGAACTTCTGACCATGGCGAAGAAGAAAAGTATGAGCAGGCTGCGGCCCGCGAACTCTTAGAAGAAACGGGCTACGAAGCCAAGCGCTTTATCTACCTCGGAAGGCACCGCCCCAACCCGGCCATGCAAAACAATTGGATGCATAGTTTTCTCGCGCTCGATTGTGAAAAAGTTGCGGACCAAAACCTCGATATGTTTGAAGATATAAGAGTCTTAAGGGTTCCGGTGAAAGAAGCTTACCAAATGATTTTTGATCTGAAAATCAATCATTCGATCGTCATCACGTCGATGATTCTCGCGCAGCCTCACTTAAAATCTTTGATCGATGGGTGATGAGCGCCCACCTCTTCTCTGCCTGAATGATTGGTGTCGATAAAAATAAATTGGGTCTGCGGGCAATGTTTTTCGATAAGATTAATATTCACTGGTTCGTTCTCGAAAAGCCAAATTTCTTTAAATTTGTCTTTCATCTTTATCATAAAATCGAGTTTGAACTGGTGATCGTGAATATCTTTGTGGGGTTTCAAACAAACTTCGATGTGTTTTTTTTGGAGCGGAAATCCCGAGTTTTCAAGGCTTTCGAGAGTGCCTCTCAACATACGCGGCTTATCACGGCCGGTAAGATAAATAATCGAGGCGCCTAGAGATTCTACTTTCTTTACGTAATCAACTGCGCCAGGTAAAGTAATGTCGAACTTAACAAAGTCATTATGAAAAAAATAATACTCCCAGTAAGAGTGGAGGTCTTTATAAAAATCATTTTTTTCTGCAAGACCAATACGTGCAAGGGCATCGTCGATTCCAAATTCGTTTCTATGAACTTGAACTTTTTGGAGCGTCTGACATTCCTTAGGAAATTTCGCCGTTTTTTCTGAAAGTTTAATATAACTGAGGAGAATTTGTTGCTTGCGATCGGTTAAGTCGTAGAGGGTCGAATCGAGATCGAAGATACAAACGATGTCGCGAGCGGGGTTTTCAAAACTCTGAATACGATCAAGAACTTGCTGAAGGATGGGCTTTTTCATGCCTGAGTTTTATCAAAAATACGTTATTGACTCAATGACCAAATCATTTGTTAGGCGACAATTCGGTAAAGCTTCTTTTTACCCCTTTCATCGACGCAAAAGTTCTGGACCAAAACTCGAAAGATTTCAAGGTTTACCTCGAAAAGACAACGAGCTACCATTTTGAAATTACGATTCCGCAAAGTTATATCGCGGCAGTTGAAGCCTTCGGGTTCAAAGCGGATCGATCTCGCGGTCATTAATACAAATTTAGTCTCACGATTTATTTTTTGCTGAGACTTCTTTTCAATATTGCTCGATCTGTCGAGCCGATATTGTGGGCCATTGTGTTTTCTGTTTGAGTTGGCTTTGGTCCCTATGTCGGGATGCTCGCGCTATTCATTCACTCCATCGCTAGCCTTTCAAAACAAGTTTCTGAAATCATCGAAGGAGTCGAAGATGGACCTATCGAAGCGACGGGAGCAAATCGCATTCAAACCATTTGGTTTGCCATCGTACCTCAGGTGATTCTGCTATTTTTATCATTTGCGATTTATTGCTGGGACATCAATGTTCGGATGGCAACCATCATCGGCTTCGTCGGCTGTATCATTGTGGTTATTGCATTCGTCGTATGGCTGATGGATGCGTTTTCTGCTTACGTGCGCCAGGCCGTGAAGTAGAAGAAAGTACTTTTACTTCCGAAACACGAGCTCGATATCCTCGAGCGGAACTCCGGCACGTTCCGGGACGCCCAATTTCTTTTGTTCCTCAATCGTGATCACACGGGCTTCTGTTCCCATGGGCCATTTGAAATCGTCTTGCGGAAGGGTGCTCGCAAAGTTCTTCATATAATGCGCCCAGATCGGTACGGCACTTCCTGCGCCGGTGAGGTTCGCCAAAGAGTTGTCATCGTAACCGACCCACACGACGGCGACGTGGTGAGGAGTAAATCCTGCGAACCATGCATCCTTTTTATCATTGGTGGTTCCGGTTTTGCCCGCCGCCGGAAAATTTAAACCACTGAGTCGAATCGCACGGGCAGTTCCGCTTAAGATCGTTTGCTTCATCATGCTGACGAGTTCGGCCGTAGGTTCTGGAGCAATTCTTTGCTCGGTCGTCGTTTTATTTTCGAGAACAAGTCGGCCATCGATTTTCTCTATGCGTGAAACGAGATTGAGAGAATTAAATTTTCCGAGTTGAGAAAGTGTTGAGTAGGCTTGCAAAACCTCCCACGGAAACAATTCGAAGGCTCCAAGCGATAATGCCGGCACCGGATTAATCGAGGAAGTAATTCCGAGCTTGCGTGCAGTTTCGATAATGAGGGGTAGCCCGGTCGCAATTGCGGTTGAGGCCGTCCCCATGTTGAGAGATTCTTTTAAAGCGAAAAATGCGGGAACGTCGCCGTAATATTTTCCTTCGTAGTTTTTGGGGCTCCAACTTTGTCCGTCGTATTTGTGAGTAAACGGCTCATCTTTGACAATCGTGAGGGGAGTAAAATTAGGCCGCGAATCAAGCGCAGTTAAATAAACGATCGGCTTCATGATCGAGCCGACCTGTCTATGGCTTTCGAGCGCTCGATTGTAATGAGTGGCGGTGAAGTTGCGGCCTCCAACGACGGAGCTGATGTAGCCAGTCTCGGGATCTCCAGAAAGAAAAAGCACTTCGATATTTTTACCTTGAGCTTTTAATTTCTGAACGAGCTTATTATTTTTTTCTAGATTTTCGATTCCGAATTTGACCGCTTGTTGGGCGGCTTCTTGCGCGCGCAGATTCAAAGTCGTGTAAACGCGTAGTCCGTCGGTCTCATCAACGCTTGCGGTTTCGAGCTGTTTGCGAACTGCACTGACAAAATAAGGAGCGGGTTCACTCAAGCTTTTTTCGGTCAATTTCGGCAGGGCTGCGGCTTTTGCGGTGACCGCTTGTGTACTCGTGATGAGCTTGAGATCAAGCATGCGATCAAGAACTCGAGTTCTTCGTTTCAGTGCATTCTCGGGATGAATCACGGGATTGTAGAGGCCGGGACTATTCACCATTGCGGCTATCAGCGCGCACTGATCAAGACTGAGATCTTTGAGTTCAGCACCGAAGTAATGATCAGCTGCCGCAGCAAATCCTCTAATCTCGAAGGGACCGCTGAGTCCCATGTAAATCAGGTTGATGTAAGTCTCGAGAATATCATCCTTACTCACGCGACTCTCAACGAGAACCGCCATCACAAATTCTTTAATCTTTCGGGTGAATGAACGCTCCGAGCTCAAGAAATAATTTTTTACCAGCTGCTGGGTGATGGTGCTTCCGCCTTGGGCGCGGCGACCCGTGCGCAGATCTGCAAGGGCCGCACGGGCGATGCTTGTAAAGCTGACCGCCCCGTGCTCGAAGTACTGTGAGTCTTCGATCGCGAGCAGAGCGTTTAGACAATTTGCAGGCGCTTCACCGAGACTCACGATTCGACGAATCGTCGGCTTATTGCCGTAATACTGTGCAAAGAGTTCGGGTTCAATTTCGAGTTGCGCCGCCGGGGAAACCGGTATTCCAGCGAAAGTTCCGATAACTTTAGAGTCGGTCCCAACGACGAGGAGTTGCGAAATACTTTTGGAATCAGTATTGCGAAAGCTTACGCAACTCGTGATTTCGCCAAGGTTAAACGCAATGAGAACGCTCTGACACTCTTGCGGAGTCCAAATGCTATAGTCACTCGGCTGAAGCGGAAGCGAGAAATCTCGTTTACGAAAATGCTTTCTCGTAAAAAGTTTATCAAAATATTGTGGAGAAAAGGTCGCACCAATCACGATTTTCTCAGGAGCAGAATAGAATTCTACTGGAGGCGCAAAGCGCTTCTGGGCAAAGCGCTGCTCGATTTCTTTATCGAGTTCGTAGGCCCAAAACACGAAACTGATGCCAAGAAGCGTTACTACGATTGCAAAGGTGAGAAGAATGGCCTTGAGATTATTTTTGTTATTCATTGCTCTCCCGTTCAATACTTGACATTAAGGCGAAGGCTTCGTTTAGTCAAAGTATGAGAATAACTCCAATACAAATGGACCGAATGGTTCGCAAGATTTTCGACGAGCTCAAAATCCAAAACGCAATAGAATTTAAAGAATCAGAAGAGAAAGTCTTCAAAAAAGCGGTTGCGTATGTTCAAGACGATTTTGCCAAAGAAGCTGCGCTCGATGTTGAAGTAAACAAAATGATGGACACTCTTGAGAAGAAAAATCCGGGACAGTTCGAGCGTTATAAGATGTTTCCGCTCTTGAAAAAGAGAATGGCTCAAGAAAAAGGCATTGTTTTATGATTTTATCAGAAGAACGCCAAGGTCACCTTGCGAAACTTATCATCGACGGAATTTGGAATGACGATCTCGTCGAATACACCGACGAAGACTCTGCGATGAGAGTCGCTAGAAAAGCGATTGCCACTTGGGTTGCAGACCAAGCGAACGTTGACGAAATTGTTCGCCAAAAAATCTCTTCCCTCAAGCGAACTTTGCTTGAAGGTTCACCCGAATGGGATGTAATGTACGCCAAATATTACGATGAGGAGATGAGAAAGTATGGCAGTAAGTAAAAAGAAAAAAGTGGCGCCGAAAGCAAAACCGAAATTAAAAGCAAAGCCTAAAGCGGCTAGCAAACCTAAGGTGAAAACTCAATCGGCGGGCAAGCCGAAAGTAAAAGCCAAAGTACCAGCGAACAAAGTAAAGGCGAAGTCTTCTTCTCCTAAAGTAAAAGCGAAAAAGCTAGCGCCTCAAGTCAAAGCGAAAAAATCTTCTCCAGCCTCCGTCTCTAAAAAACGAAACTTCTCTCACGTGTTCACTCCGCTCGATGATCGTATCCTCGTTGATGTTTTGCCTCCAGAGACGAAAACAGCGGGGGGATTATTTATTCCGGATATTGCGCAAAATCGTCAAAATCGTGGAGTAGTGGTTGCTGTCGGTCCTGGTAGACGCAATAAAAAAGCGAAGCTCCGCCCTATGGATGTTCAAATGGGTGATCAAATTATCTACGCTGAGTACGCAGGAACGGCGATTGAAGTGCTCGGCCAAGAAGTCTTGATTCTTCGTGAAGACGAAGTGATCGCCATCGTTAACAAATAGTATTGACAGAATAAAAGTGAGGCGCAATTGTTTTGATTGCGCACCTAATTTTGTAAGGGGATTCTCATGTCTAAAAAGCTTTTTCTCATTCTTCTGACCGCCGCTTTTTTTCTGCCGGGCGTCGCTCACGCCGGAGATATCAGCTGGTCAGGTCTTTACCGTATCGAGTATTTTCAGAGTGAAAATTTAGAACTCAACGGAACCAAAAAGCGTGACGCTTATTTTCTTCAACATCTCGTTTTGGATCCCAAATTTGTGGCTGCCGATGGTCTCACGATTTACTCGCGATTTGATTTGTTCAACAACTGCCAATTCGGACAAAACAATCAAGCGGGTCAGTTTCTTGGCGACGGCGTGACCAATAGTCCAAATTGTAATTTGGCAAAACCAAACCCCACAAACGGAAAGTCAAATGTCTATTCCTCTTCGCAGAATCCTGAAACTCTGATGGTGAACGAGCTTTATCTTTCTTGGGTTCAAGAGTTCGGCGTATTTGTAGCGGGCCGCACACCCTTGCAGTTCGGATTAGGTCTTACTTACAGCGCCGGCAACGGACCTTTCGATCATTTCCTAACGAACGAAGATATGATCGGTTACAAATTAGTTTTCGGAAACTTATTCATCATGCCGATGCTCGGTAAAGTGAATCAAGGCAGCAACAACGGACAAAGTAACTTAGACATCGGTGGCGGTGTTTCTGATTATATGGTTCAAGTTCAGTACGATAATCCAGAAACAGATTTGTCTCTCGGCGCTTTTGCGCAAATCAGAACGGCAACTTCTTACGGCGATGACACTCCGGCGGGAGTGAATGGCGTTGGCGGAGCTGGTTCGAAGCCCGGCCTCGGATTCAAAAATCAAAGCGTGAATCTTTTTACCAAACAGAAATTTGGTGACCTCTCTGTTGGGGTGGAGGCAGGACTTCAAACCGGTACCAACGGCGTAGTATTGGCTGACGGAATTACCCAAGGGTCTAACAATAGTTTCGGTATCGTCGGAGAAATTGGTTACGCTCCGAAAAACTCAAGCTGGACTCACATGTTAAAGCTTGGAGCAGCGAGCGGAGACGATCCAGGAACAAATGATATCTACGAAGGTTTTACTTTCAATCGTAACTACAACGTTGCGCTCTTAATGTTTAATCATCCGCTTGGTTCTGCAAACTTTTTTCGAACGCAACTCATTCGCGATACAACCACCGATGCTTCAGACAACATCGATAACGAAGCCATCAGCAATGCGGTATTTATTGCTCCGTCAACCGATTATAAAGTGCGTGACAATTTAAGTTTCGGTGCTACGCTTTTATATGCAAGGCTTCAGCAGGATCCAATTCTCGTAAATGGAGTCAGTGCGGGCACTGCAAAAGATCTTGGTTTTGAGACGGATTTTAGAGTGAATTATAAACCGTACGAGCGCTTCACTTGGCTCACTGAAATCGGATTATTATTTCCGGGCTCAGCTTGGACCGGTGGATCGATGGGTTACGGTAATTCTTTTGCTTATGGACTAAGTACCAAGGCCGCTATCAGCTTTTGATCGCATCTCGTTAGCATCTTGATTTTCATCTTGTCGCATATTGAACACAACCCGATATGGCGGTTGGGGCCCCGGGGGGAGCAATCCCCCCGGTTTTTGTCCAATTTTTGGAAATCAATCCATCTCTTCGTTACTTCGGCCCTCGACTCCGCACTAGAAATCAAATAAAAAAAGCCGGACATTTCTGCTCCGGCTTTTGTTTTCGCTTTTTTTGCGGACTATTCAAAAGAGTTAACGACTTGATAAGTTGGTAACAAGACACCAGCGGTCACTGATCGTTGTCTCAGGTTCGATGTTGGAAGCGCTGAGTTGTAGCGAGCAGTTGATGCATTTCCTGAGAGAACTTGCGGAACCGCGAACTGGCTCGACGCTCCATTTACTCCAGCTATTGCAGTGAGTGGAGTGAATTGACGTGCGCCTGCTAATGCTCCGAAGCGACCTGAATCAAGACCGATGTTAGCTGCGATCGATGCTCCCGGAACCACCGCGTTGTCAGCAAATTGTGGAAGATCGTTTTGCGGAATCGAGTAAGTTGCGCCGTAAGATGAAAGTTCTTTTGTGTAATCGTGCCATGGAGCAAGCGCCGCTGCTTTCCCGTCTTCGCCGATTAAATCCACTTTTTTGTCAGCATCGAATTCGCGGTAGTACTTGTTTTCCTCGGTCGTGAACTGAGCTTTGAGTTGTTTCAACTTCGGCTCATAAGTTGGAAGCAAATACTGTTTTACGTAAGCTGCTTTACAAGCGTCTGAATCGAAATTTTGTCCTGCATTTCCGTAGGTGGCAGCGAGACCATCACAACGAGTTGAGTATTGATCATATGTTTTCTCCATTGCTGTGTTGACTTGATCGTACTGAGTATTGAAGTAACTTACTCGTGCATCAGATTTCTTTTCTTCTTTTACGAAAGTTTCAAACTTCTCAAGTTTAGTCGTGAGAGATTTGCTTCCAGCTTGTAAAATCTTACTGTTTGAATCTGCAAATTTGCTAAAGATGTCATCGTATTTTTCAAGAACATTATCACAATCATCGTAGTTGTCGTCTTCTTTGTGGCTGCGTTTACAAGCTTTTGCGTCAGCTGCGAGTTCAGTTTTCGCGTCTTTCAAAGCGTTCTTCGCGAGGTCTTCGCGGATTTCTTTTGCTCTGTCTTTATCGATACCAGCTTTTTTCATTTCTTTATCTGACATATTAAGATGTTTCACTTCGCAATCGAGTTTTTTCTGAGCGTCCAGAGCGTCACCTTTTTTATCAGTTTCGCAACTAACTATTTTTTCAGCGAGTTCTGCTTTGTCTTCTTCAGCTTGTTTTTGCTTAGCGGCGAGAGCTTCTTTTTCTTTATCAGTTAAAATGCTGTCACAGCTGAGTTTCAAACCATCTTTAAGCGCCATAACCACATCAGCCTGAAGCGGGCCCGGCGAAGACTGGTGAATATCTGAATTCATACACGTTTCGCAGTTGAGGATATTTCTATCTGCATCGGTCGCGACAAGCTTGAGGCTTCCGTCTAAATCTTTTTTCAGAGTGACGAATTTGCCATCGCATACTTTTACGTATTGAGTAGATGGGTCATTCGGATCTGTTTCGTTTGCCTTGCCCATTTCTGGTCCTGAGAGTTGGCGATTATTCACAGTAAGTTTAGCTGCTGCGGGTGCAGGCTTTGCGACGACGGCTTTTCTTGCGGTAACTGCAGTCGCTTTCGCATCGAGTAGCTCTGACGCCATATTGGTTTGATGACTCTCTGATAACAGAGGTCTCCATGAAAAGTTCAGTCCTACGACTAAGAGTAGAAGACCCTTCAGCATCGTTTGTTTGCTCGGTTTTACTAATTTCATAATTCCTCCTAAGACCCGTTGGCCATGATTTCTAAACTCATCTTTCATAAGTTATGTATTCCAATTCCTGGTCCAAAAAAGCTGTTCTGTTTAAACCTTCGAAAGAAGGCGAATTCTGCGGATGCTTTTGGCTGTCAAAAAGTTCGGCGCATGTCTATCTTAAAAGCCCACTTTTCTTCGAAGGCACCGCCCGCCGAGCGATTTCAAACGCTTAGCTCGGGATCAAAGCTTAGACATCGTGGCCTAACGAAAAGCGGTTTTTCGGTCGCTTTTAGGCAATTTCCCTAGGGAAAGTGTCGCAAAACGAGATTCGGGGCGGTGCCTGCGACGGCTAAGCGTGGACTTTTCGGGGGTCGCATACTAACTTGGAACGATATGAAGTTTGAATTTCGGCCGTCTGATTCTCGAAAATTTACCGATGATCCTAAGCTTTGGCTCGACTGGAAGTGGCAAATGCGGTCGTCTTTGAAGAGCGCCGCCGACTTCGCTGGCTACGTGGATCTTTCGGAAGAAGAAAAACAAGGATTCGCGACGAATTTTTCTGTCCGGTGTACGCCTTATTACCTAAGCCTCGCTCTCGAAGGCGGGCACCGCCCCGAAGATCCGATCCGTAAGATTATTATTCCCACAGGCCACGAAACTCTACCAGGCCTTCAAGAGATGCTCGATCCGCTCGGGGAGAAGAAGAATAATCCTGCTCCGCGGGTGATTCATCGATATCCCGACCGTGCTCTTTTGCTCGTGACCGATACCTGCAGCGTTTACTGTCGTTATTGCACGCGCAAACACTTTACGGCGACTGATCAGGCTTTTATTAAATCTTCGCAGTACGATCAGGCTTTTAGCTATTTCAAAAATCAGAAATCGATTCGTGAAGTTATTCTTTCGGGCGGTGACCCTTTAACACTGGGAGATGACCATCTCGAAAAGGTGATCAGCGATCTTTCTTCGATCTCCCATATCGAGCTTATCCGAATCGGCACTCGTATGCCTGTCGTGTGTCCTATGCGAATCACCGAAGGGCTCGTTACGAGGCTTAAGAAATACCATCCGCTTTTTATCATGACTCACTTTAATCATCCTCGAGAACTCACCCTCGAATCTTCGCAGGCACTTCTTAAGTTCGTCGATAATGGGTTTCCGGTGTTTAACCAGATGGTTTTGTTAAACGGAGTAAATAACCACGAAGCGATTGTGCAAGCTCTGTCCCGGAGGTTATTGAGTCTTCGAACGAAGCCTTACTATATGTTTCAGTGCGACCCGAGCTTCGGAAGCGATCATCTTAGGACTTCAGTTGCAGATTCGCTTGCGATTCAACGTGCACTATGGGGTCGCCTCTCGGGACTCGCGATGCCTTCTCTTAGTTTAGATATTCCGGGAGGTGGCGGAAAAGTGGGACTTGTTCCGAATTTTCAAACTTTGATCGAGATCGACACGCGCGGAATCGAGACGAGAAAATTTACGGGATGGGATGGAGTTTCAAGCGAATACATAAGCCCTCCCGAGATCAACATTCGTAAGCCGATCGATGCTGAACTTTACTTTTCGGAATGGGATCTGCTTCGAGAAATCGAGGCACCGCCCCGAAATTCTACGCCACCACCGACGCCAGAACTCGAAGCTTAGCTTGGCCTTCGCTGGAGAAAAATCCGAAGACCAGATCCGCGAGTAGCTTTGCGTGCTCGCGGGCGGTGCCCTGCTCTGAACGTCTGCTTGCACTATAGCCAAGCGATGAAAAACAAATATCCTGAAAGAGAAAAAAGGCCGACCGAACACGGCGGAAGCTTTTTACTCGGCAAAAGAAAAACGCGAAGACCACTGACTACGAAGACTCCGATCCACCTCGTTCTCCGATCCGATTTCGCCTACGGAAAAAGGTCACTGCTTAAGCACCGCCCAGTTATAGAAAAAACGATCCTTAAAGCATCGAAGAGATTTAAAATTCGGATCTACGAAAAGGCGATCGTAGGTAACCATATCCA
>JAYTQQ010000002.1:0-3499 GCA_043746635.1 Bdellovibrionales bacterium
CCTAACTAGTTTCAAATTACTGTGAATCTTATTCACGAGTAAAATCAAAAATTTGAAGTCTCTTGTTATGGGCTAGCGAATCCGGTATGAATGTCGCAAACTGCTGGCTTCAAATTTGTACTGTATGCTCTCAGGAGTAATTCACATGAAAATGCTTAAGCTTTACCCGCTTATTTTTTTAATCCTGTCAAGCGTAGCAGTTGCGAAGGTCGTTGAGAACTACAGCTACCCTTACGCAAACCCTTACATGGCGACTCTCACTTACGGGATCGTGCAGATAGAGAAGAACTCTCCGGCAAGGCAGGTCGTGATTCCGGGCATGGCAAATCGCGCGAAGGTGTCACTCCTTGAAGGAAGAAATTCAACGATAGTAAATGTTTACAAACGAAAAGGCATGGCGCCTATGGCGTTTATGTTGACGGGTACGGGCTCTCAGTCAACAGATGCAGGTGTCAACTCTCAGGCCGAGCAACTTTACAAATTAGGTTACAGTGTTGTCGTGTTTCCGTCTCCAATGTCTTGGAATTTTATATTAGCCGAAAATCAATCGACAGTTCTGGGATATACACCTGATGAAGCTCGCTTGCTGTATGATTATATGCAAAAAGTGATGGGCATCATTAATGCGGATCATTCATATCAAATTTCTGATTATGTTCTCGTCGGCTATTCGCTAGGCGCAGGTGAAGCAGCCTTCATCAGTGAACTTGATCGTAAAGAAAAAGTTTATAATTTTAGCAAAATTTTACTCGTGAACCCTCCGCTTGATTTGCTCTACAGCATTAGTACCCTCGATCAACTTTTATACGTGGCAGCAAAGTGGACACCAGCGACGATCGATTACGTTGAGGGTCTCATTTATAGTTACGCTGCCGACTTGCTGGCTCGCAATTATCAAGATCCGAACTACTATGTTGGGCTCGATCAGAGTCCGTTCGGCAATACTTTTTATGACAAGTTTTTAATTGGGGCTGCGTTTCGTTCGACCCTGGGTGATGACATTTTCACGATCGAACAAATTAACGATACCGGTCTTTTGAAGACTCCGGCTTCTAAAGGTCGCCAGAGTGACAGAGAGGCAGAAGCACACTCAATTAGCTTTGCCGATTTTGCGCAAAAATTTGTGGTGCCGAGTTTGGCTAAAGAACATCGCCTTAATCCAAACATTCATTCGATCTTTGATGCTGCCAGCATGAATTCTTTGAAAACTCAACTTGCCGCCAACCCGAAAATCTTTATCTGGCATAACGCCGACGATGTTCTTGTTAAGCCACAAGACATTGAAGCGTTCGAAGCCGTGATGGGCGACCGCATGACTATATTTCCTCATGGCGGTCACCTCGGTAACGTTTGGTACTCTGATAACATTAAAATGTTCAGAAAATTTTTTAAGAGAAACTAGTTTTTAATCGTACCGCTCGAAAGCATTTCTTCGAGCTCAGCATTTCCGCCGACAAGTTTTGAATCAATAAACACCTGCGGAAAAGTCGGCCATCCACTCCAAAGTTTCACTGCTAAACGCGGTTTCCACATCTTAAAATAATTGCCATATTCAAGATATTTAAACGGAAGTCCCGCAGTCTCGAGGTTTTTGCGCGCTTTTTTAACAACCGGATTCTGCGCCATTCCTACAACGACAATGTGGTTCGCTTTCATGGCCGCTTCAACTTCCTTCACGGTGTCTGCATGATAATTTTCGATTGCCTCTTTGGCTTTCGCATCTAAATTTTCTGTGGGTAAAACTTTTCTCACAATGTCTCCTTGGTTATTGACTGAGCTGTCGCTCAATGAGTTTTCGGTAAATTCCTTTTTCTTGTTTTAATCAGATCACTGTTCACAGACGAGCTTTTAATTGTTCAATGAGTTTAGCGTCTTGATCTTCTAGGCCAACGGGAGTCCAAATCGAAAATGGAATATTTTTTTCAACCAACTGAATTTGCAAATCAGCTAAGTGAAGGGAACCGATGACAATCACTTTAATTCCTTTGAGGTCTTTGGCCTTTGCGATAAAAATTTGATCTCTTTTATGTATCGCCGTTTCAAACTGCTCGATTGATTTTTTGATTTCGGCGTTAAGCTTATCCTCGACGACTGACGGGGCAGCCCCTTTCGGAAGATGCAAAATTTCTGCTGCGGCCGTCACGTAACTGTCACGATCTGCTTTTGAAAGTGAAGTCTGCTCGATGCGGAGTTTGAATCCGGCGAGGCCTCTGAGATTTGAAAGTGCGAGCTGATTTTCAGCGATGAGTTTGTCGTTATCTCCGCAAGCGACGTTGACGTCTTTTGAAAATTTCGCATCAATCTTAAATGCGACCGGAGCCAAGATCGGGTCGATATTCTTTTCATTTCTGAGATCATTTATTGAATAGCCGTTAAATTTTTTATTCGCTTGAGATTCAATATTCCCTTCGCAGCCTTCGGCTAAGAGAGCATCGAATGTGTGGGCGCTGATCCATGAGGTGAGTTGAAGGTAGATCGCACGTTGGTTGACCTCCTGGGGAATCGGCACACCTGCTTTCGGCACGACTCCGGGAGAGAGATGCCACTGCGGAATCAAAATCACGCCTTCATTTTTCATTTCGTTCGTGACCGTCCAAGTACCGAGTTTGACGCTGCTAAAGGTCGGAGTGACTGTGGGTTTTGTCGCACAGGCCATCAATACGAACGGGATGCTTAAGAGGAGGAATTGGTTTTTCATGCATTCATGTTAGACCGAATCGCCCTGACTGACAAATAAGTTTCGGTGCACTCTCCGCGTTAGGAATCGCGTTGGACTTCGTGGGCCGCCCCAGATCTCGGCGAACAGGAATCTTCATGCTCGGATCGGCACTATCATATGTGACTCCATCCAGCGTTACGACTCCTTCATTTTTGATCCATTCCTCTTGTAATTTCATTCTATTAATAACTGCCTCAACGAGACTTGCAAATTTACCGAACCGCCGCAAGTGCTGCCGCATAGTTCGGCTCACTAGCGATTTCGCTAACCTGTTCAGTGTGCAAAACTTTATTGTCGGCAGATAATACGACTATGGCGCGAGAGAGAAGTCCCGCAAGAGGAGAATCTTTAATTTCGAGACCCCAATCTTTTCCGAAAGTGCTTTTAAAAGTTGAAAGTGATTCGCAGTTATTAATGCCTTCTGCTCCGCAAAAACGTTTTTGAGCGAATGGCAAATCAGCCGAAATATTTAGCACGACCACATTTTTAAGAGCCGTTGCTTCTTGATTGAATTTACGTACAGACGACGCGCAAGTCGGCGTATCGATACTCGGAAAAATATTGAGAATCTTAATTTTACCAGCGTAAGATTCAAGTGTCGCATCCGAAAGATCGCCCTTCGTCATTTTGAAATCCTTTGCTGTTGATCCCTTCGCAGGAAGATCGCCGATCGTATGAACTGCGTTGCCTTTAAGTGTGATATTTGCCATGGGTCATGTCCTTTGTTGTGGGTTCGAAGGACAAGCTTAGCGATGAAAGAGCCATTAGGCAAAAAAAAAG
>JAYTQQ010000003.1:0-3638 GCA_043746635.1 Bdellovibrionales bacterium
CATTTTCAGAAGTGGTTTTAATCACGAGCGGAACCGTCTCGACGATCTCGAGTCCATACCCCTTTAAGCCGACACGTTTCGCCGGGTTATTGGTTAAAAGTCTCATCTTTTTTACGCCTAGTGTTCGTAAAATCTGTGCGCCCATGCCGTAGTCGCGATTATCACTCGGAAAGCCCAGGTGCAAATTCGCATCGACGGTATCGAGGCCTTCGGTGTCTTGAAGTTCGTAGGCCCTGATTTTATTCACGAGGCCGATGCCCCTGCCTTCTTGGCGGAGGTAAAGTACGACGCCGTTGCCGGCCTCTTCAATCATGCGAAGTGCTTTATGGAGCTGAGGTCCGCAGTCGCAACGTTGGCTACCGAAGACATCACCAGTCATGCACTCCGAATGAACTCGCACCAAGACCGGTTGCGTAGAATCAATCGTACCTTTTTGAATAACGAGATGTTCGGCTTGATCAAGGGTATTTCGAAAAGCGCGAACCACGAATTCCGTTCCGAAATCGCTCGGAAGATTTGCGTGCGCCACTTCTTCTACGAAACTCTCGTTTTGGATGCGGTACTTAATTAAATCGACGATCGCGCCAACTTTGATATTATGTTTTTTAGAAAATGATTTCAGATCATCAACGCGTGCCATGCTACCATCCGCCTTCATGACTTCGCAAATCACCGCCGACGGATTTTTGCCGGCAAGAATAGCGAGGTCAACGCTCGCTTCGGTGTGACCGGCGCGCTTTAAAACTCCACCGCTCTGTGCCCGAATCGGAAAAATGTGTCCGGGACAAATAATATCGCTCGGCATGGCCTTCGGAGAACTCGCAACACGAATCGTGTGGGCGCGATCGGCGGCGGAGATTCCCGTGCTGACACCTCTGGATGCTTCAATACTCACCGTAAATGCGGTTTTATTTGGAGACAGATTCATGTCATCTCGAACCATCATCGGAAGGTTCAACTTCTCAACTTGCGCGCTCGACAAAGCTAAGCAAATGAGGCCGCGGGCTTCGGTCGCCATGAAGTTAATCGCCTCAGGCGTGATAGCGTCTGCCGCCATGACGATGTCGCCCTCGTTCTCGCGATCTTCATCGTCAACGAGAATAACCATTTTGCCTTGCTTGATATCTTCAATCAGTTCTTCGATTGTATTCATAAAAATCTTTCTTCGTAGGAATGGATCAAGGCTCTGATCATAAAATCAATTTCGATATTAATGCCTTGGCCAACTTTTACTTGCGCTAAATTTGTTTTCTTTAAAGTTTCTGGAATCAAACAACTCGAAATCCAGACTCTCTCATTTTTCATTTCAACTTCGTTCACTGTGAGACTTACACCTGCGACCGTCCAGCTTGATTTCTTAGGAAAATATTTGCGGTAAGACTTTTCGAGACTTAAAACCAAATCAAAAGCCTCACCATTCATATGCGCAACTTCAATCTGGCCCAAAGTATCAACGTGGCCTGAAACAATATGACCATGAATGCGATCACCTAATTTCATCGAACGTTCGAGATTCAGTTCTTGGGTCAAAAGATTTTTTGCAGTCCACTTTGTGATCTTGAGAGTTTCGGGTCCTAAAGTGAATTGCATTTTCTCATCATTAAAAACTTCAACAGTGAGGCATACTCCGTTGACGGCAATACTATCGCCAATTTTAATGTCGTCAAAAGTTTTCGGACGTAGCATCTCGATGACGACGGTGCCGCTTTTTTGGCTCGGTTCGTGAGTGGTGAGAATGAAGGCTTTTTCTTCGATTATTCCTGAAAACATAGCGTCTGATGGTATCGCTATGTGGCTAAAATGTCACGGTTATACGAAGAGAATTAGGAAGTATTTTAGCTCAAATTTGTCACCGAACGAGAGCGCTCACTTTCTATGAACGGCTCAGGCGCCATCTCACTTAAATTCGATCCCATCCTTCACACCAACTGCTTTGACCTTATCGCCGGCCTTGAGTTCTCCGCCAATGATCTTTCGAGCAAGCTTATCGAGAACCGCCGTCTGCACCAAGCGCTTGAGCGGCCTTGCTCCGTAGACTGGGTCAAAGCCTTTATCTGCCAAATAGTCGATTGCGGCTTTATCGAAAGTCATTGCGATCTTTTTCTCTTCGAGCCTTTGCTCAACGATTTTGAGCTGAATTTGTACAATCTTGCGAAGCGAATCACGCTCAAGGCTCGAGAATATTACAATCTCATCGATACGGTTTAAGAGCTCGGGCCTGAAATGCTCTTTCAGGGCTTCATTTACCAAAGACTTTTTCTTTTCCGAAGACAAACCTTCTTCGGCAATCGCGTGTGAACCAATATTAGACGTCATGATCAAAACGGCATTTCTGAAATCAACCGTACGACCTTGGCCATCGGTAAGACGTCCGTCGTCGAGAACTTGAAGCAAAATATTCGAAACATCGGGATGCGCTTTTTCGATTTCGTCGAGCAAAATGACAGCATAAGGCTTACGACGAACTTGTTCGGTGAGCTGCCCGCCTTCTTCGTAACCCACGTAACCCGGAGGCGCACCGATGAGTCTTGAAACCGAGTGCTTTTCTATGTATTCGCTCATGTCGATGCGAATGACTGCCTGATCTGTATCAAACATAAATTCAGCCAAGGCCTTAACGGTCTCGGTCTTACCGACTCCCGTAGGACCTAAAAACATAAAAGAGCCGATGGGCTTATTCGGATCCGAAATTTCAGCGCGAGATCTTCGAATCGCATCCGATACAGCACGGAGAGCATCGTCTTGACCGGCTACGCGGTTACGTAAAAAATCTTCCATGTGGAGCAATTTTTCAGATTCATTCTGCAACATTTTATCAACGGGGATGCCAGTCCATTTGGCGACAACTTGTGCAATTTCTTCAGGTCCCAGTTCTTCTTTGAGCATGCGGTGCATACGCGGATTCGGATTTTCTGCTTCTATCGTGTAGACGTTCAATTTCTTTTCAAGCTCAGGAAGTTTGCCATATTTTAACTCGGCCGCGCGCTCAAGAGCTCCCGAACGCTCTGCTTTGTCGATTTCGTTCCGAACCGATTCGATCTGCGTTTTCGTATCTTTGAGTCCCGAAATTTCTTTTCGTTCGGCTTCCCATTGAGAGCGGAGCTCGCGAATTTTTGACTCCATCACCGTTAGCTCTTTTTCAAGCTGCACAATGCGCTGTTTAGAAGAGTCATCTTTTTCACGCTTTAGAGCCTCACGTTCGACTTGCAGCTGCATGCGTTCTCGCTCTAATTCATCAATCGGGGTCGGCACCGATCCAATCTCAATATTTAAGCGGCTCGCCGCCTCGTCGATGAGATCGATAGCCTTATCCGGCAAAAAACGAGAGGTAATGTAACGATGTGAAAGCTTCACGGCAGCGATCAATGCTGAGTCTCGAATACGAACGCCATGATAGACTTCGTATTTCTCTTTAAGTCCACGCAAGATTGTAATGGCGTCGGCGGTACTCGGCTCGTCTACCCTCACGCTTTGAAATCTTCTTTCGAGAGCTGCATCTTTCTCGATATATTTTTGATGTTCGGCCAGCGTCGTTGCACCAATGCAGCGCAATTCTCCTCGAGCGAGAGCTGGCTTCAGCAACTGACTTGCGTCCATAGCTCCTTCAGACTTTCCGGCGCCGACGAGTGTGTGCAATT
>JAYTQQ010000004.1:0-4267 GCA_043746635.1 Bdellovibrionales bacterium
GAGGGTGTACTTGAAAGTTTTAATGAGAGACACCGAGAATTCAACGACTTTTTTATCGCCCTCGGTTTTAAGAATCTTGCAGTTTTTCACTTCACTTAAGAATTCAGGATACTTTTCGTAATCGGCGATGACGTCGTAGAGCTGCTCGACCGAACACGTGAAAACCTCAGTATGATTGGCCCCTGGCATAGAGAAACCCCTTCTATTAAAGATATCCTAGCTTAGTAGCGAAACCGAGAAAAGTGCAAAATGAATCATCTTTGTTTTTTAAATAAGGACTCGGCGGCTGTCAAAAGGTCATTCGTTTGCTGTTTTTGGGAACTGTTTTCTCCACGAACTTGAAAATAGTCGCAAAAATTTGCGCGCTCTTTTTCTTGGATGAAGTCGGCCTGTGTTTCACGGCACTCGTTGTAGACTTTCGGATCATAGTGCTCGCAGTTCTTGCAAACATGAGCGTCGCTATGGCATTTGCTGCACTCTTCTCTTCGTCCGAGAGGAGCTACAAATTCGTTAATTGCCTGACAATGAAAACATTGAAACTGATGAGCCGCCATCGTGCTTTAAACCACTCCGTGCATATCGAAAGGTTTGAGATCAAGTGTGTGCTCAGACTCAATCGTGCGAATCGTACCGGTCTTAGAGCGCATCACAACCGAATGAGTCGTGGCGCGTCTTCCAGAAAGAAAGCGAACGCCCTTCAGGAGTGGGCCGCTCGTGATGCCCGTTGCACAAAACATCACATTGCCTCTCGCCATTTCGTCCATTTGGTAACACTTATCAAGATCCACGACTCCCATTTTGCGAGCACGTGCTTTTTCGTCCTCTCTTCTGAAAATCAATTTTCCTTGAAAGTCTCCTCCGAGGCATTTCATCGCTGCAGCCGTGATGACTCCTTCGGGAGCGCCACCGACGCCCATGAGCAGATCAATGCCCGAGTCGCCCCAAGCAGTCGCGACGCCTGCCGAAACGTCGCCGTCACCGATGAGTTGAATGCGGGCACCCGTCGCTCTCACTTTCGCGATCAGTTCGTCATGACGAGGACGCGCCAAAATCACGACCGTCAGTTCGCCGATGTCTTTGCCGAGAGCGTTCGCCACCTTCGTAATATTATCCACAACGGGAGCTTCGAGATCGATGACCCCTTTTGCTGCCGGGCCTACCGCAATTTTTTGCATGTAAGTATCAGGTGCATGTAGAAAATTTCCGCCTTCGGCAACGGCGATAACAGAGACTGCGCCGACTCCGCCGGTGGCGCAAATCGTAGTTCCCTCGAGGGGATCAAGAGCAATGTCGACCATCGGGTCGTTCGCTCCGCCGACTCCTACTTTTTCTCCGATGTAAAGCATGGGAGCTTCATCACGCTCGCCCTCACCTATGACGACCGTACCGATAATGCGAACTGAATTAAATGCTTTTCTCATCGCATCGACGGCAGCTTGGTCAGCGGCTTTTTCATCGCCGCGGCCCATGAACTTTGAACTCGCCAGTGCTGCGGCTTCGGTGATTCGAACAAATTCGAGAGCTAAATTGCGATCCATCTTTATTCTTTCTGGCCGCGACTCTCAATAAGAGGCGGAGGCCAAACTTCATCCCACGGGAGAGTTCGAAATACTTCGGCGACATCTTTCGGAAGTCTACTCGGTCTGAAGTTATTGTTCAATGCTATGAGTTCGGTTGTACCCAGCGCAATAAAAGAATGGAGCTTTTTTGCGTAAATTGCACACTGAAAATAGACGCGAGCCCCCTGAAGACGGGCCTGCGACCAAACTTGAAGCTCGTCATCAAATCTTGCGAGCTTTAAATACTGAGCAGAGAGCGAATAAACGGCAAAAACCAGAGGACCATCAGGATGATCATGCCATCTAATATTTTTCTTGCGTAAGAAGTCTATGCGAGCCGATTCAAAGTATTTAATATGGTTGGAGTGATGAACGACCGCCATCGCGTCGGTCTCATGGTATGCAACGCGAAGATCAAAGCGGGCAAAGGTCTCTAGAGACACTTAGTGATTGCCTTTAAGTTTCTCAAGAACCAAAAATGCCGGGTGACCGACTGATTTTTCTTCGGCCGATAACTCAAGCTCACGCATTTTCGCTTCGATTTCTGGTAAGTTTTGGCAATTGTTTTCTCCGCACTCTGGATAGAATGGTTCAGCTAATGCAAATGCCTCATGAACGTAATCATCCACATTGAAATAAGCACCACGGTAGTGAACGACGTTGGGGCGATCACCCAAAAAGTCGACCGCTCCATTACCATGAACCCCGTGGTCTTTACGGTATTCTTTTGGCTCTTCGATGAGAATTTCTTTTACGTCTTGAACGAGTGGGAGCTCAATATCAGATCCGCACTTTGAGCAAACTGCTTTTTTCTGAGACATCAGCTTACCGTTCATCTCGAAAGCATTTCCCATCGGCTTAATGAAAAGATTCACGTCATAAGGATTTTTATCTAAAAGGTCAGCGAGTATCTCGTTGAGTTCGCCGGTTTTTCTCGAAAATTCGTAAAACATTCCGTCGGCGGGGATTTCATTGAGATTGATACGCATGAGCTAGCTCCTTCATTATCCATTTTTCCACCTCTTTATAAGGCAATTGAATCAAGAGCGTCAAGATGTGATGATGAGATTGAAAGGACTTCAGTTTGAAATAAAAACTTTGAAATAAAAACGGGAAAGATTTCTCTTTCCCGCCGACATGCCTTGGTCCTTATTTTGGCCTGTATCTAGGCCAGGTGGTCCAAAACGTCTCTGATACCTCTGCTATAGAGATATTCTCCGTAATGATAACTAGGAGATAACCTCCATAGCGTTGGTACTATGACTTTTAATCATGGGCACCACCTCCTTTCGGGCTCGAGAGAGCCAATTTCAGTTTGGCGGAAATTAAGATTAATTTCCAATAAATTAAATTTAGAGCCAGTATCAGCTAATTCTAGTATTCTGACAGATAGGCCCCTCACCTTGTTGAGGCCGACCGTCCTTGGTCTGCAGAATCGATTCACCACGAAGTGGTCGCGCATCCATGTGCTCGGTCCACCTTCGTAAACGACTCTATTTCCGATCCTCAACCAAGAAACAGTCACCTCCCAAACCTGAACTTTGATCCTGTTTTCAAAAGAGGCTGGCAGTTGGACTAATATTCGAATTTGGGACTCTTCTGCCCGCCTGACTTTGCCGACGAGAAGGCTGTGTCATGAATGACTGTTTTCTTTAGGAGTCTCTAGATGGATCAAATTGTTGAGAAGCTTTGCGATGTCGGAAATGAAGCGAATAAGCTTTTCGCGAGCGGGTTTTATAAAGAAGCGGAGAAGAAATTTCTCGAAATCATGACGACTCTTGAGAGGTCGAAGAAGATGGATAGCTATATCGTTTCGAAGTCGGTTCTGGGGCTTCTCGTTACAGCAGTTAAATCGCAAAGCTTTGAACGGGCGACGAATATTTGGGTCAATCATAGTGCCGAATCTTTTTTTGCTGTTGGTATTTCGGGCCTCGAAAATGCGCAAACGTCGGTGCATGACATGCTTGTTTATGATTTCATTTGTGCTTACCTTCATACCTTGACGGCAGCGAAGCCTCAGCATGCGGCGAAAGCCGTAAATCTTTATTTGTCTCGTATCTGTGAACATGCACTTGAAATGAAAGATCAAGGGCTCATGAAAATGGCTCTCTCAAATTGGAAACAACATCTTCGCGAAATTTTTGATAGCTCTCTCCCTCACGGAATTGCAACCGAACTTATTAAGTTTGAAAGAAAATTCGGAAAAGTTGTTCCCCTAGCTACGATCGATTTTCCTAAGTTATCTTCTTGGCAAAAGCCAGATGACTTTCGTGAAATGTCACGCTTCATCGATATGGACGAAAAGACTTTAGGCACCTTCGGCGTAAAGGGTACGGCTCGAAAAACCAAATAAATTTTATTTCTCGCGCAGACCTCTGCGACAGTAATCGATCATGAGAGATTGATATTTTTTTCCGTCAATCCTTGCTTTCGCTTTCAGGGCTCGCAAAATCTGGGCGGGCACCCTCAAGCTAATGGCCGGGTCGATCCGCTTTTTTCCCGCCAAGATTTTTTCTACCTCGAGATTTTTTAAATCTTCAGTGATGATAATGTCGCGACCTGACGAACGAGACTTACGTAGTCCACAAAAGACCAAGAAAATAAATTTCTATTTTGTCGAGTAGTCATATAATTTTCTCCTAATAAAAATATTGTGAGAAGATTTATTTCCCTCACAGAACCGTGCTTGCGGATTTCCCGCACACGGC
>JAYTQQ010000005.1:0-5264 GCA_043746635.1 Bdellovibrionales bacterium
AATAAGAGTTGGGTCGGCTCTGCCCCTGAAGAATTCGTCAGTCGAGTCAAAAGTATCGTCGCCTCGGGTCGCACAAAATTTGAAAATTTAGGTAACCGAACGGCGCATGCGCGTGTTCAAACAGAACGATCGTCACCGAACGGAGCCGACTTGATCCTCATCGGCGCAAGCACCGGCGGCACTGAAGCGATGTCTGCATTACTTGCCAATATGTCGAAATCATCTCCACCGATTGTCTGCGTTCAACATATTCCTGTTGAATTTGTGCAAGCATTTTTCAAGAGACTCTGTGATATCTCTGGCCTAAAAGAGGGCGTCTGTCGTCACGGCCAAGAACTTTTGCCTGGATACATTTACATGCCACTCACCGATACCCATATCGGAGTCAGACAAGTGGGCGATCGAATGACTATGTATTTATCGAATGCCGAAAAAATTTGGAGCCAACGTCCGAGCGTTGACTTCTTATTTCAAAGCGCAGCTTTTCTCACTCAAAAGAAAATCGTCGCGACGCTCCTTACCGGTATGGGTAAAGACGGCGCGGCCGGACTTCTTGAATTGAAAAAAATGGGCGCATACACGATGGCCCAGGACCAAAGCTCTTCTCTCGTTTGGGGAATGCCGGGCGAAGCATTCAGACTTGGCGCCGTAAAATTTTTAGGTGATATCCACCAAATTCGCGACTCGCTCAACATCGCCATTCAAAAAAACTCACTCCCCGCCAAAGCGAGCTAGTTCGGTTTTGAAATAAAAAATCGCAGCCCCGTGGCCATCACAAAAATAGAAATGCCAACGCCAACAAGGTTTCGGAAGTTCGGACTCATAAAGCCGACGAATGCAATCACGAGACCTATAATCGCGATAAAACTACTCATGCGAGTCGAACCATGAGTCACAACCTCGGTACCCCTCGAAAAGCGATCTTTTAAAACGAGAGCTTCAATCTGTCCCTGCATTTTCTGAGCGATTTCTTCAGTCGGCGAAGTGTTCAAAATACGAGCATATTTTTGTGAAGCGTAGTAGAGACATCCTGCCCGGTAGCATGCCAAGATAAACTCTTGATGGCGCCACTCACTGTCGTAACTTTCTTGAACGGCGGACCAAAGATCCGCAATGCTCAAAGTTCCTTTCACGAGCGCTTTTTTGTGGGGATTTACCTCGAAACTTTGTGTTTGCTTTGTCAAAAGATCCGAATCAAAATTTTGTTGTAAACGTTTACCAATAGATGGGTCTGACGTTTTGTTTAAATGGTCGTTTGAACGGTCAAGGCTGATTTCCATTTTTGTAATCTCCAATTGCCAATTACTAAGTTAGGAATTTCACGATGCGCAGATTAAAATATTATGCCCTCCCTATAATAGCAGGATTTTTAATCGGCACAAGCTATATTCCGTTTCAACCTTGGGCTTTGTTTTTTGGTCTCGTTCCGCTTTTTATTTTTTGGATGAATTCAAAATCTTTGCTCGAGAGTTTCGTCGCGGGCTGGGTAACACAATTCATTTTGAACCTGATCGGCTTTCACTGGATTTACTATCTTGCGGCCGAATTTGGACATTTTCCGGGTTGGCTCGCAGCGATTACCCTCCTAGGTTTTGCGGCAACCGCTCATTTATATTTTCCGGTTGCGGGCCTTATTTGGTTTTACCTCAGTAGAAAACTCAAAATCTCGCGTGGGCCTAGTCTCATCCTTATGTTTGCGATTTTCGCGGTCTTGCAAAAATACTTTCTTGTTTTGTTTCCCTGGCATTTTGGGTACGAATGGTTCTACGGAGGCCTCAAAGGCTTTCAAATCGCAGACATCATCGGATTTGAAGGGCTCAATGTTATCGCAATATTCGCGAATATTCTCTTCGTGATGGCATACTTTGCTAGATTTGATTCGGTTAAAAAGTTTTGGGCTTTAGCTTTAAGTCCGATTGCCCTCGTTCTGGCAATTAACCTTTTGGGACTTCTTCACTCGAAGTACTTAGAAGCGCCAGACGCAAACATAAAAACTTTAGTGATCCAGGCAAATATCGGAAATAGTGAAAAGATTTACGCTGAAAAAGGTCGCGGCTTTCAAGACTTCATCATGAATCAATTTATCTCACAGACCGATCAAGCTCTTCGTGAAAATCCGGATAGCCAGATCGTCGTTTGGCCCGAAAGTGGTTTCGCCGATCATCTCGATAATGAATTTCAAAATGAGCCTCGTAATCAAGTCATGCGAAATTTCGTAGCACGAAATCGCATGAGTCTTTTTACGGGGGCCTATCACGAGAACATGCGACAGAGATTAATTTACAACTCACTTTTCTTAATCGACAGTGACGGAGTGATCAAACAATCTCCTTATGACAAGAAAATCTTGTTGGCGTTTGGTGAGTATGTTCCATTTTCGAAGTACTTTCCAAAAGTTTTGAAGTGGCTCGATATGTCTGAATTTGGACGAGGAGTTGGTTCGCATGTTTTAGTCACGAATGGCATTAAATTTGGACCGCAGATTTGTTACGAGGGTCTTTACGCGAATGTCGCGCGGGAGCTTTCGCAAATTGGATCTGAAATTATCATTAACGTCACGAATGACTCTTGGTACGGAACAAAATTTGAACCTTTTCAGCATTTGTACATGACTGCGGGACGGGCCGTCGAGTTTCGTCGTCCACTCATTCGAGCCACCAATACCGGAATTACGACGGTCGTTTTGCCGACCGGAGAATTTTTAGAAAAATCACCGACCCTCGCTGCGTGGAGTAAGATGTATGACGTTCCATACAAGAAAAATCCCGAGCATACGATTTACGAAAAATTATTTTATATCTGGGACATTTTGCTCGGAATCACCATAATGTATATTCTGATCATGGCAATGATAGGACGTAAACGTGCAGACTTATAGAAACTTAGATTGGAATGAAATCTTAGAGCAACTCGCGAAACTCGCAACCAGCGATCTTGTGAGAAATCGCCTTCGAGACATAGAGCCCTTGGCATCTCTCGAAGAGGCTATGCAGAGTTTTCGTGAAATCTCTGAAGCCCAACATCTTTTAAGCTTTGGTGAACGTCCCTTTATGGAAAGTCTCGATCTTTACCCGAACTGGCACCAGCGCCTCAAACGAAACGGAGTTTTGCAGACACTCGAACTCAAGGACGTCAGACGCTTTTGTCTCGAGGCGATGGCATTAACAGAAATTACCAGTGAACTAAAAGGCCCGTGGATTCGAAGCATGAAAGAACAAATCATGGATGCCGAGGCTCCCCTCTCCGCCATAGATCATGTCATGGGCCCCAGCGGAGAAATTCGCAGTGACGCAAGTGAAGCACTCTACAATCTGAATCGTGAACAAAACTCGCAAGTAAAAAATTTGCAATCGACCCTTGATCGCATCGTGAAGAAAAATGATATGGAGTCTGTTCTTCAAGAAAGATTTGTCACCACCCGCGAGGGACGTTGGGTTTTGCCGGTCAAAGGCGGAATGCAACACGCTTTCGGAGGCATCATCCACGCCTCTAGCCAATCCAAACAAACGGTCTTCATGGAACCCGAAGAAGTGATTCCGCTTAATAATCGCCTGAGGCAACTCGAACTTGAAATTGAGCAAGAAATCGAAAGACTTCTGACTTCACTGTCTGAGTATCTATCGACTCAACTCAATTATTTCGAACGAACTCACGACGCTCTGGCCGTTGTCGATTATCGCCTCGCACAAGCAAAACTCGCCGACCTCCTTGAAGCAAATGTTTGCCAGTTCTCGGATACTAAATTGAATTTGATTGATGTGAGACACCCCTTACTTGTTTTGAAAAATGAAAATGTCGTCTCAAATACAGTTCTTCTTCAAAATAAAGATCGTGTTTTACTTCTGTCCGGACCAAATGCGGGAGGCAAAACTGTCTTACTTAAAGCCGTGGGCCTTGCGAGTCACATGGCTTGTTGTGGTCTTCCGATTTGTGCGGCCGAAGAATCGACCATTCCTTTTTTCAAAAATCTAACGATAGGGATTGGCGATTCACAAAGCGTTGATGAAGCGCTTTCGACATTTGCGGCCCACTTGAAAATTTTAGGTCAGGCCGGGACGCTCAGAGGCCATGAAAATTTATTGTTGATAGATGAAATCTGTGGCTCGACCGATCCCGAAGAAGGCTCGGCACTTGCGCGAAGTTTCATCGAGAAGTATGCTTTGAACCAAGTTTTTGCGGTCATCACTTCGCATCTAGGGCCCCTGAAGGTCGGCTGGGAAAAAGGCTCTGGAGTCACTAACGGAAGTCTCGAATATGATCAACAATCAGGGCTTCCAAGTTATAAATTTTTTATGGGAGTGCCGGGACGCTCGCTCGCACTGCTCACCGCTCGCCGGGTCGGTGTTGACGAGAAAATTTTAGATCGTGCACTCGAACTTCTTTCGCCTGAAGCAAAGCTTGAGCACAGTTATCTACGAGATATCGAAAGCCTGAAGGATGATTTACAGAGACGACAAAAAGACCTTGAAAATGAGTCTCGCTCGGCGCGTGAGAGCAAACGAAAGTATATGACATTGATTCAAAACTTTCGAACTGAACGCGATCAGTGGCTCGATCGGATCATCAAGAAAACTGAAAAGAAAATTGATTCTTTGATCGATCAGTCTCAGGCCGCTGAAGTTTTCAAGCGCCATGAAAAGCTCTCGCAAATTAAATCTGAGATGCCAGAGATTGTGAAGGCCTCAACAGTTTCTCAAATCAAACGTAAAATTGAAACCACTGAAGAATTTGAAAAGGCTTATCCGCCGGGTTCGATGGTGCATATTACCAGTGTCAATCAAGAAGGAATTATTCAGGGACGAGCGAATGCGAAAGGCGAGATTCCGGTGTTGTCGAATTCGATGCGACTCATGATTCATTGGAATCAACTGCGCGCCCCCAATCATATGAGTAACCCGACCTCGCAAGCGATCAGGAGAACCTCGACCGTCAGCGTTTCTTTGCAAGATACAGAGCGCGTCGTCGACGTTCGTGGAATGCGTGTGGATGAAGCGATCGGTCAGCTCGAACTTCAACTCGACGCCGCAGCTCTCGCCGGTGAAGATCGAATCAAAATCGTTCACGGTCATGGCACTGAAGCCTTAAAGAAAGCGGTTCGCTCGCATCTTTCCCGCAGCGTCTATGTTAAGAAATGGAAGGCCTCACCTCAGGAAATCGGCGGTGATGGTGTCACGTGGGCAGAGCTCAAGGATTAGAGTCGCTCAATGCAATCTGATATCGGCATTTTAATCAGCGCGGATAGCGCACTTGTGCGAGTCGTCGCC
>JAYTQQ010000006.1:0-2523 GCA_043746635.1 Bdellovibrionales bacterium
ATATTTTGAATTTGCTTCGAAGCTGGTAATCGTCTCTTTCGACATTCCATCTTCTATATTCGCTCAGTAAACATCTTTACCGCAAATTTTGTATCGAAAACCCTACACCGGAGCTAGCTTCGACGATCAGTAACAGTGGCGCCGCCAGTTCGTCAGCGTTTTACAATTCAATTTTAAATTTACCGGATCTTAATCACTAGATTCGGTCGGCAGCGATCCGCTGCAGTATCGTACCGCGCGCATCATGAGCGATTCAGTAAAGTCGCAAACAGGTTCTGAAATTTCTCTAGTCGGCAATCCATTCACCTCAGCCACCAACCGAAAGGTGCAAAGAGGTGCCATATTCCGTAAATTGTGTCGGTTTGATTTCCCTTAGCTTTTTCGATTTTCGTACAAAGTTTCGACAATCGAGTTACCAAAAAGTGACTTGGCACGCTTGCAATACAGAGTTAGATATCTAAACTTTAAAGGAGTTTTTATGAAAAAAGCATTTTTACTGGCATTGGCCCTTCTGATTTCTATTCAGTTCCCGCTTTCACAAGCAAGAGCACAAAATCAGACGTCAAACCCTTTGGCGGGCATGAGTGGTCAAGTCGCTGCCGCAATTGATCCTTCAACGAGCGTCAAGGATCAACAAAAGATCTTAGAAAGTGTCACCAAGTGGGTCAGCTCTCAATCCAACGATCAAAAAATCACGATGATCGACGAGATTATAAACGGCGTTGATCGCGAGATGGTGAGTACGTATTCGACTGAACTGTCTGAACAAATCATTTTTGGTACCATTATCTTGTTTGCTGGCACAGGATTGGGCGCTACGCTCGGAGAAGCGGGGTTAAGTAATCGCGGAATGAAAATCTACACAATCGGTTTCATCGCTTCGGAAATTGCTCTCATTGCTCAAAAACAACATGATAAAACTCTCGTTATTGAGCATGCAACGCGGATGCGTACTGCGCTTCTGAACATGAAAACTGCGCTTAAATCTCAAGGCCTTGCTAAAGGTTTAAACCCTTAATGGTTTTGATGCTGAGGACGCGATTATGAAGACTTTTAAATTTTCGGTCCTCGTTATTTTACTGTCGACTCTCACTCTGAAGGCTCCGGCACAGACGTGCTCAGATTTATTTCGAGTCACTTCATTCGTCACCGAAACACAACTCTTAAAGGCTGCCGAAAAAAGTGTGCTCAGCGATCTGAGCCTCAGCGAAAAAGCGAGAAAATGGGCAACTGGAGCTTTTCGCCTTCTTCATTTGAATCGAAACTACAGAGAACAAGTCGACATCGAAAGAACGAACCGCAACTACAAAGAGACTCTGCTGAGGCTCGACGTCGAAGTCAGCAAAGACCCGAGATTTCTAATCGCGAAATATAAACCTTACCTCGAAACTCTATTAGCGGTCGCGCTCAACGGGTCCGCCAATTACATGAGCTACCGTTACGTAGGCGCGTACGGTTTTGTCGTTTACCTTCCGGGCATGAGATTATTTAACCCGCGCACGATCCCTACTGAAGTGATCGATGAATTGAGTCGCGTTGGTCTCGACGAAGCCGCACCAAAAACTAAAGCTTATATTTTGAGTCGGGTCCGTCACGGAGGCCAAATCCTATATGAAAGTGTTAGGAGCGCCTTCAACATTGGAATGATTTCGTCCCTCATTTTATTTCATTCCGAGATGATTACCGATCCGGCCAACTATATGGTCCACCAGGTTGATCATCTGACAGCTGAAACCAATAAAATTGCGTACAAAACGAATGAAGAATTGATCGCCTCACTTCAAGCGAGCGAAAAAAAAATGACCGAATCCAATCAAATTGAAAGAATCAGCGCCATCGAGTCGCTAATCGATTCACTCAGCCAGCAAAACAAAGAAATCGCTTCTGAAATAAAACTATAGAATTTTGGGCAGCCAAATCGGTATGATTTCGATACGATTTTCGAAGGGAATTTTTGCTACGCTTTTACAAGCTTTCCTGGAAATTTGGCGCTTCAAAAGCCAAAGCAGTTGATCGCCGAAGTTGACTTTCAGAAAATTTTTTCAGCATCAAACCTACTACATTCTCCAATGAAGATTTTTGCTTCACCGATTTTCGGTGGTCATGTGACACTTGTATCGGGAAAAATTGGCGTCACGAATCTCAGACGCCAAAAGTCAGTTTTGAAATTTTAGAAATTCGATCAACAAAGCTCGCATTCTACTCAACACGCTTAAGAAAGCACTATTTTATGATCAAGCAAACAAATTTTGCCCCGATAGAAGTATACACTAATGGATTATTTTTCATGTCACTTGATACAAAAAGGTCAGACTGCGGATTCCCAGCAGTTACAAATTTCATGAATGGTGCGTATCCTCGTGTTACCTTATTATAAGAATAGCAGCCGTTGTCTGTAAATAACACGAGTGAGTCGCCGGCCTGATTAAGCGAAAAGTTAATGGTACTGCCTTGATAACCACACTTAAAAACGGCATCAGTTTTTTGAGGCTGACACTGTGCTGCAAATGCACTCTGAGCACA
>JAYTQQ010000007.1:0-2051 GCA_043746635.1 Bdellovibrionales bacterium
GTCCAAAAGCGATGGCACTACTTGAAAAAATTTATGGCCGCGAAGTAAATGAAATTCCAACTTTTGAATTTCGTGAAATGAATTTTGACGGAGTGAAAACTTTGGTCGCCCGAACCGGTTACACGGGCGAAGATGGCTGCGAAGTTTTTGTGCCGAGTTCGAAGACCGCATCCCTCTGGAAAACGCTTCTGTCTAAAGGTGCCGATCTCGGAGTGAAAGCGATTGGCTTAGGCGCGCGCGACACCCTTCGTACCGAAATGAAATATTCTCTTTATGGAAATGAAATCGATGACCAGAGTAGCCCCTACGCGGCCGGTCTCGCTTGGGTCGTGAAAGCATCGGCAAAAGATTTTTTAGGCAAATCGGAAATGCTTGCGAAAAAAGAAATCGGTCTAAAGTCAAAATTGATCGGCTTTGAATTGCTCGAGCGCGGAATTCCACGTCATGGATATTCTTTGCTCGCAGCAGATACGAAAGAAAAAATTGGCGTTGTCACGAGCGGAACTTTTTCACCGTCGTTGAATGAATCAATCGGTATCGCGTACATTCGAAGCGATCTCGCAAGTGTCGGATCAGAATTTTTAGTTGAGGTTCGTGAGCGTGGAGTACGGGCGAGGGTGATCGCAACTCCATTTGTTAAGAATACAAGTTTAAAAAAATAGGAGAATTTATATATGTCGAACTACCAACTTCCAGAGGATTATTACTACACAAAAGAGCACGAGTGGGCACAGGTCGACGAGAATATCGTTACGATCGGCATCACTCAGTTTGCGCAAGAGCAGCTCGGTGAAGTGGTTTACGTCGAACTTCCTGAAGAGGGCGCAAAAGTAAACCAAGGTGAAACTTTCGGCGTCGTAGAAAGCGTTAAAGCGGCGAGTGATTTGTATTCTCCCGTTTCGGGAACTGTCATCGAAGTGAACACTGCTTTGATGGATGATCCAAGTGGCCTCAACGATGATCCAATGAATGAAGGTTGGATGATGAAAATCGAGATGGACACTGAAAAAGAGCTTGCGAATTTGATGCGCGTCCCAGATTATAAAAAACTCATCGCGAAGTAATTCGCGGCGAATGTAAAGTCAATGCCCAGATGGTGGAATTGGTATACACGCTGGTCTTAGAAGCCAGTGCCGAAAGGCTTGCAGGTTCAAGTCCTGTTCTGGGTACCAAATGTCAAAGTATTCGAACCTAAATTTCTAGACATTTTTGCACCGTGCCCACCCTTAAAATTTAAGGAGTGGGCAGTTTTCTTTAGGCTGAGTTCCCTTTGGTAATGGTCATTATCAACGATGTAATGAATCTTGAATGAATTGATACCAACTTCAACTTTTCGAACAAACTTTTGAGCCAGTTGTTTTTTTTGTGTGATATCTACGCTTTGAGTAACAAGTTTGCGATAGTTCGAAGCGAAGTTCTCAAAGGTATCAAGGCCGACAATTCGATTTAGACTTCCGACGCCTTCGTTTTTAAACTTCAGTAGCGTCTCTTCGTTGTCTTTATTAATGAGCTGTAGCTTCTCCAATTGTTTGTAAATTGGAGCTGCCGAGACGCCTTTAGGAAGCTCAGAGAGCCGCTCAGAGAGAGCATCGATCTGGCTTGAGACTCCGCTGATTTTGGCCTTGAATCTCTCAGCTTCTTTAAGTTTCGGATTTACGTCATGTCGTGATTTCACCTTCAAGAGCATTCGTTTGACGAATTCTTCATCATTTAAGAATTCAACGAGTTTGGCCCAAGCCGCTGGCTCTAGTTTTTTTGCGGCGATACGGTGCGGTTCACATTCAAAAAGTTTTTTAGTTAGCGTTGAATCTCGTTTTGTCGCCCAGGCGTGTTCGTAATAACCAACCTTAGAGGTATTTCCAGTCGCAGACTTTCCAACCATATTGCTGCCACAGCTTTGACACACCACCAGACCAGAAAAGAGGTAGGGCATTCGACCCTTTTTATGTGGCTTATAGCGCCTTCGATTTTTATCGAGCATCTGACCTGCACGTGTAAAAGTAAGCTCGTCGATGATAGGTTCCCAAACAGCCTTCGACTCTTTTTTCTCT
>JAYTQQ010000008.1:0-4788 GCA_043746635.1 Bdellovibrionales bacterium
TTTAAGCTTTAGTAATTTCGATTTTTAATTCGTTCGCAAAATGTTCACGGAGGAACAATGCAAGAAAATTTTTATCCCCTTCCTTCTGAAATGCCAAGAGCCGCCAACCTTGATGAAGTTCCGCATTATATAAAGATTTCGAAAACGGTTGAGAGTTTAATTGGTCAGAACGAAGATTTAATGGCGAGACTTAAAGTCAACATTCGCCAGAACACTTTGCTCGAATCTCAACTCAGAGACCAGGAGCAGACGAATCGTCAGATCAAAGCGCTCAATTCAAAAATTAATTCACAAGTCGAAATTCTGATCGAGAAAGAATCTCTTCTTCGCGAGAAACTCGACTCACAAGACGTAGAGCTTGAACAGACCCGCGAATTTCTCAATCAAAATAAAATCACCGAACATGAAGTGAGTATACTCCGAGCGTACCAACGTCGTATTCGGGCATGGGTTCGCGGATTCATTTCAAAACTTCAGTACCAGATGAAAATGCTCAAACAAAAAAATCAGGAACTTGAAAATGACGTGATTGAACAACAAAAGAAACTCACCGATTTCAAAGTAAAGATCAATGAGGCTCAGCGGACTCTCCAAATTAAAGAACGTGAGCACCAAAAAGATAAGGTCCAACTCATCGAAGACTTCGAGAACAGAACTTATAATCTAAATCACGAGAATCAAAGTCTCACTCACGAGAACAAAAATCTTAAAGCAAAAGTCGGGCCTTTTCTGGAGCTCCAAAAACAATTAAACCACGCGCATATCAGCTCTCAGAATTTTGCACGCAAGTATGATGAAAGCCTTATCCAAAGCGAAAAACAGATTGCTGATCTCAATAAGCAATTGCATACGTATATGACTCAGACAGAACTTTCAAGAGTGCAAAATGATTCAACTCAGAAACGCAATGCTGAGTTTGAAAGCCAAAACAGAATCCTCACTGCGAAAAATCACGAAGCGATGAGTCGTCATGAAGCCATGAACGTTCTATGGTCTGAGACGCAGCTTCAACGTGCGCAACTCAAACTCAAAAACGATGCGATGATCAGACTCAATCGTGATTTGAGCTTGATACTCAAAGAGCAAAACCGAATGCTCGCACGTGCCGAAATCATGAATGTCGAAGAACGAGACGCTCAGATTCAGAATATTCGAGAGATCGAAACTCTCATGTCTGAAATTGAAACTTCAATTCTTTCACAAAACGAAATTTAGAAATTTTTTAAGCCCCCAGCCTACGTATATTTCGAAGAGACTGAAGTATACGTTTGGCTAGGAAGCTTAACTTGGACTTGTAAATCCAAACACTTCACCCCTACACTTAAAAAATTGATTGCAAAGCTTTTAGCCTTGAAGGATTTTGTTGATGAGCAAAAAATTAATCTTCGCCATGCTCGCACTCGTAAGCCTTCTCGCTATCTACTCAGGCTTTGTGATGAATGAGAAGTTCAGCTTCGCTTCGGTGACCACTCCAGAGACAAAGACAACGGGTCTTGAGCAGTAACTTTTTTTACTTAATTAAGAATCCAAGAAAAAATCCGGCGACGAATCCACCTAAATGCGCGCTCAAATCAATTTCGGGCATCATGCTAATCGCAAAGTTAATCATCAGCGGCGGAAGCAAAGACTTCATCCCCATCACTTGACCGCCCATCGACATCACCCTCTTGCGAAAGACCAATGCCGCGAAAGCGCCGAAGAGGCCGAAGATGGCGCCGCTCGCACCGATCCCAACAACCGGCTGAGTGTGAATGACGAAGCTTGTGAGTGAAGCGAAAACGCCGGTGACGAGATAAACCAAAAGAGTCTGCCAGGTACCTGCGAGATTCTCCATCATGCGACCAAGAGCCCAGAGCGAGTACATATTAGCGCCGATATGAATGAGACTTGCGTGCAGAAACATACACGTGAATAGCCTCCACCACTCCCCTTCCAAAACCAAAGGCCTGAAGTTCGCACCAAAGTGCAAAAGATTTTCTTCGGTGATTCCGCCGTGGGACCAAACGTAATAATAAATCACGCAGTTGATAATGATAATGGATCTAGTCATCCAATGATTTTGAAAACTCAGCATGGGTTCAAGTTTCGCACACTCTAGAACTCCCTGTCTTTTAAAATTGATCTTCTCGCCCTCACAGAATCGCAAAAATCTGCTGTAAAATTCGTCAAGATCGACATGAAATCTTATGTAACGCCAAAAAATGCACCCAAATTCAATTTGATAATAGACATTTCAATCTTAAGTCGTTTAAATCAAAAGCTCTTTCTCGTTTGTGCCCCGGTGGCGAAATTGGTAGACGCACAGGACTTAAAATCCTGGGCTTCGGTTAAACGGGCGTGCCAGTTCAAGTCTGGCCCGGGGCATTTTTCTTTATCTTTCTAATAACTTACAAAACTTTCTAAAATGCCCTCGAACTTACTTTAAGTATTTTTTCAGTCTTCATGGTGACACTATGGTGACAGACTTTTTCTTTTTCACCTCAAACGAGTTTCAAAGTCCTGGGCAGTCGCGCTGCTTCATCTTTTTTATCCTCAGATTTGTCGACAGATTTTTGAATTGCAAACGAAACGACATTCGCTCTTGATTCTAAAAATCCTGGAGACAGATGCGCATACTTCAAAGTCATCATTGGGCTTGAATGCCCTAAGAGGCCTTGAAGCTCAGCTAGACTTCCGCCGTTCATGATGTAGTGACTCGCAAAGGTGTGCCTGAGGTCATGAATCCTAATCTCTCTGACCTTCGCCTGCCTGCAAAGTTGCCCATGAATTCTTCGTACTGTTCTATGATCGTGTCTTGTACCGTCTGGTTTATGAATGAGCGGAGTACTCTGGTCTAAAAACTTTGAGTGAGCTTTATAGTTTTCAAAAGCCTCAAGTAAAGCATCGTTAATCCCCAGCCACCTCTCATTGAAACCCTTAGTTCGCTCTTGCACAGTATTCGAAGCGTTCTCTAAGATTCTCCAAATACGTATTCTTCTCTGCTTAATATCCACATCTTTGAAATCTAGAGCCAGAATTTCGCCGATACGACAACCCGAATTCAAAGACAAAGAGGCATACAAATAATGGCAATAATGCCCGTCTTTGGCTGCGCCCAAGTACTTCTCGGTTTCTTCGCGAGTTCCCCAGTAATCCCATTTCTTCATCGACTCTTTAAGTTTTGGAAGAAGCGTAATCGGATTTCTCGAAACCAAATTTTGTCTTAAAGCATCGTTATACATCTTGCTCATCATGGCTCTAACACGATTTCTAGTCGCCGGATGCAATTTATGTTTTGAAATCAAAACATTCAAAAAGCCTTCCCATTCATTCGACATGATTTCAGAAAGTTTTCGATGACCAAAAGCAGGTAACACATACATTCGAAGTCTAGACTCTTCTTGATTAAATGATGACAAGGGCTGGCCGTTTGCAAGTCTCGTCTTTAACCAACTGAGTGCATAGTCTTTTAACGTCGGTGATTCGAACTGAATCTCGACTCCACTTTCAGTCTGTTCTTTTTTTCGCTTCATTTCGGCATACCAGCGATCAGCATCTATTTTTCTAGAAAAATATTTACTCGTGCGTTCACCGTTTACCCGTATCGTTTTTCGGTAAAGTGCTTTTTGACTTTTGTTCATGCTGCTTCTCCTTCAATGTTGCCGCTTTGTTTTTTGGGCGTAACATTTTTTCGAGCTCGCTTTGCGAATCCCGAGTTAGAAGAAGTGAGCCACAATTCCAAATCACTTCGCCGAATCCTCCTCAATCTACCTCCCACGACCATGGCTTTTAGCTCACCTCGCGCAATCATTTCGTATATAAACTTACGACTGACGTCGAGATATTGAGCTACATTTTCTGGTGACATGAAACAGTCGCCAGCAAAAAGCTCAGCTATTGGACGTGGGTTTTCGCCTATTCGGTTTTCAAAGATCGACTGGCAAGACGAGTCTATTTTCTCTGGCTTTTGAGTCAATACATTTTCTGCCTTAATAAGCCGTTTCGTTTTTCCTAATTTTCGCATTAACTATTAAACCTATTCATTATCGCACCTCCTCAGTTATTTGTTATTTTTTTGCACTCATTTTTTCCACCTCTTTCCCCTTCCTAATTAATTATATACCTACCCACACCTTTTAAACTCACTATCTCTAAACTCACTCATTCCAATTTCTTCTTGTCCGCCAACTCCTGACCCCTTACCCCTTCCCAATGTTGGGGGTGAGGGGTCAGGAGTTGGCGGACCTTCACGCAGTGAAGTTGGAATGAGTGAGTTGGGTTGTGAATCCACAGACTTACTTGTTGGAGAATCTGAGAATTTTGCCTCGCTTTCGCTGCTCACCCCTTGAGTAGTGGGCTGAGCAGTCCGTGACGTCTCAATTTCTGCTACTGGCATCTTGAAATGATCAAACTGCATTTCGTTTAGCTTGACCCATTTATTCTGACCGCCAATCCAAATCCTCGGAACTTCAGCCTTTAGAAAATCCTCGATCAACGAGAACCACATTCGGTTTTGAAGTCCAGACCAATGCTTTCGAGCAAACTTTAAGATGCGATCAATTTCTTTTGCCGAATTGCAAAAGTACCAAATCCTCGTGATCGAGTTTTTAATCCCGTATTGGCGAAATATTTTCTCATATCTCTTTTCAGCTTTGATTGTGAGTTCAAGCTCAAGAGAAATCACCCAAGGCTCCGCGTCCACCGGCTCAAACATTAATGCATCAGGTACGAGTTGCTCTTTCGCACTTGCGTATCTGAAATTGCGAAATACCTCGGACTTAATTTCGAACTCAGGTGTTACGTAGGGCG
>JAYTQQ010000009.1:0-19653 GCA_043746635.1 Bdellovibrionales bacterium
GGTTGAAAAACTGTATCCGGACTCGCGGGCTCGCCTTTGTAATAACGATCGATGCGAATCCAGTGCATTTCGCGCCCTTGCATCACAAACTTTTTACCAACGACCGGAATATTATTTTCGCTCTGACAAGCAATCACGCAAGCCGAACAGCCCGTACACACATTGAGATCAATGCTCATCGCCCATTTATTTTTTGTATATTTATATTCTGGCCAGATCGAAATCAGCGAAGCCTTTTCAATCCCTGCAGCATTATTCTTCACAAAAGCTTCGTTCGTCGCTTCGGCGATAATTTGTCGGCCCTCCATCGTGTGATGGGTTTGAGTCGACACTAATGAATACTTCTCGCCTGTTTTCTTAATCGAAGCTGCGAGACCCGAGAATACGCCGCGTCCGTCTTGGTAACCTGCAAATTGAAACGCATCGACTCCAATTTCGCTTCCGACTTTGCCGATCCCTTTTTGGCCGTAACCAATCGCTAGCCCTAAAACTCCGTCGGCTTGCCCAGGTTGAATATGAACCGGAACTTTCACAGAGGTCTTACCGACACTGAGCTCAACCATTGAGCCTTCGCTCAAATGTTCTTTCTCAGCCGTCGCGATTGAAACACAAAGATAATTATCCCAAACAATTTTAGTCACGACATCTGGAAGTTCTTGCAACCAAGAAACGTTGGCGAACTTTCCGTCGCCGATTTGAACAGTCGTATAAAGAGCTAATTCGTAACCACTGCCCGAAGCAACAGAAGCACGCTTCAATGAAAGTGCTGATCCAGAAAATCCACGCCCCGATCCTTTACTGCCGCTACCGCCTGCCGTACGACCCGCAACACCCGTTTGCAAAACATCATACCAAGCATCATCGAAAGTTTTAGAGACGCCCGCTTTTTTGAAAATGTCGCTCTTCCAGTGAGATTGCAAATATTCAAACCATGAAACTTTCAATTTCGCCGGAGCCGAAGGAGCCTTCGCCGCCCAAGCGATCAGGCTTTCTTGCAAAGAGCGCGTGTCGTACATCGGCCGAATCGTCGGCTGACCGATACTGAACACACCTTTTTGAAATTCGAAATCAGTCCAAGACTCCATGCTGTTACCAGCCGGTATCAAGTAATGAGCGTGAGTACCCGTCGCATTATTGTAATTCCCCGTGTAGAGAATCAAATCAACTTTTGCGAGAGCCTCAACAAATCCCGAAGAGCGAGGTAATGTATAAGCATAGTTCGCGTCGTTAATAACGAGAGTCTTCACGCGGCCCGCATTCATGTCTGCGACTAACCCGGCCAAATCCGCCGAAATCCCTAAGTTGGTCAAATAACCACCCTCGTGATCAATCGTCGAACCGTCATTATCAAGAATGCTGTTGAGCAAATTCACCGCGACTTGCAGGCTGACCGCTTCAGACGTCTCTGTCGTCAAACCGCCCGCAATAATCAAGCTATGCCCGCGATTCTCAACGAGCTCGGCCACTAACTTATTCCAAACTTTATCTGAAGCGCCGATTTTCTTAGAAACATCGGAGTACTGAGCAACGTATTCTTTAATTGCCGGAGTGACATTATGACTAGAAAATTTCTGATTAACGGCATGAATCAAACCTAAAACTACATCGAGCTGTTGAGAAGGCTTAATACGGATGCGATCATCCGAGTTCATGCCGGTTAAAGACATCAAACTCTCAAACGCAACCATTCGATTCATATCCGAACCTGGTTTACGACGAGAAGAAAAATCGCGGGCAAATTCTGCCGGAGACAAATAAGTTCCCAAGAAATCGCAATCAATCGTGACGATCAGTTTTGCCAGGTCAAAACGGTAGCGAGGCAAAACATCTTTACCGTAAGAAAGTCTTTGGCCTTCGCGAACCGAACCCATCGACAAAGTATCAACAATATATTGCTTACCTTTAAAAAGCCCCAAAACTTCAGCCATCAAAGCCTGAGTTGTCGGGCTCGGAATTGTCGGAGTCATCACCGCAAAGCCGCCCTTTGCGGCCGCCGCACTCACTGCTGTATCGATGTCTTCCCACTTCGCACCGATCTCTTCGAAATTCGTACGGGCTTTATTCAACAAGTTTCTGCGAGGACCACGAATGCGATCTGGATCGTATAGACTCAAAACTTCAGCGTGTGCACGGGCTGGCAATCCGCCGCGATTCATCGGATGAGCCGGATTTCCTTCGATTTTTATTGGGCGACCTTCCAATGTTTTAACGACAAGGCCGTAACCTTGATGTCCGTCAAACCAACTTGAAGCGTAGTAGCTTGCTTCTCCAGGAGTGATTTCTTTTGGAGCCTGCGCGTAAGGAATAATGTGTTGAACCGGTCGGCGAATACAACCCGTAGTTGCCATCGCGAGACTTGCTCCCATGAGTTTCAAGAAGTCTCTGCGCGCGACGCCATCATTGCCGTCATCTTCTTTTAAAGGTGAAGACAAAAATTCGTTCTCCGCTTTTTTCGCGAAATCAGCATCTTCGTAGTACTGTTCAAGGCCGAGCCAAAATTCTGATTTTTGAATCTGATTTTTGTTGGGCTCTAAGTTCTCAATATTTTCCATATTCTCATTCCATTCGTCTGGTTAAAATAAAACCCGGTGAATTAAATTTTTAGTAATGACAAGTCGAGCAGCTCACAGGCGCATTATTCTCAGCCTGCCTATGACAGTTCACACACCAGCCCATTGACAAAGAAGAATGCTGATACACACGCGCCATGGTCTCAATGGGTCCGTGGCATTTGTGACAAGATTCTGGAGTTCCAAATCTTTGAACGTGTCTTTTGTGATTGAATTTCACGAAATCCGGAAGCATGTGAACTTTCACCCAAGCAATCGGCTCGTTGGCGGCATATGCGGCTTTGATTTTATCAATCGCATCTTTATGTTCGTTACCCGGAATCACGATATGGCAGTTCATGCATATATTGAGACTAGGAACTGCGGCATGGTTCGCACGTTCAGCAGTCGAATGACAATACAAACAAGGAATTTTATAATTTCCGGCGTGGAGTTCATGCGAATAAGGAATCGGTTGCTCAGGCTGATAACCTTGATTGTAACCAATGCTCCCCCACTCGAGTCCCATAGGGAGTTCACATGAAGTAAGAGCGAAAAGGAGGAGTCCAAAAGTGATAAAGCGAACATTCTTTGTGAACGACTTTTCAAGCCAGATTGACGAAAAGTTTTTCAGACGTGTTTTCAACATATTTGACTTAGACATATATAGAGTCCCTCGATGAGAAGTCTAAACAAGACAAAAGTCTTGCGAAGACTCGAAAAATCAACAATGGATTTTTTTGCAGCTTCAAACAAACTAACGAATTTGTTTGAAATTTGGAATTACTTTTTGAAAATCAAATGAAAAAGTTAAGCGGGTGCTTAACTTTTCTTGATCGATCAGAATGGTGAATTCAAAATCTGCGCACGAATAAGGCAGATCTTCTATTTCGTCGAAAGAAGCTTTCGCTGATGAACGACGTAGCTCACATACCCGACATATATAAAGTGGAGTAAAACAAAACTCGCAACGTATTGAACTCCACCGGCTCCAAAGCCGTACGAATGCAACCCGGCTCCTAAGACATAATTCACTCCATACCAAGCCATCATGACGAGAGAGAACGAAATGACAGCGCTCGCGACAAATCCAAATTCACGAAGCCAGCCAGCCAGTCTGCCATGTAAAATAGCAATGTAGCCCAAGAGAGCAATGAGGGCCCAAGTTTCCTTAGGATCCCATCCCCAGAATCGACCCCAAGAATAATCGGCCCAAACGCCACCCATAATGATGCCGGTTGCGAGCAATACGACCCCGATCTGCATCGCACGGTAAATCGCGTGATGAATCGATTTTATCTTCTCGCTCCGCCCGTCTTCGCCCTTCAAAAATTGAAAGAGACCAACGTCGCCCAAAGCAAAGGCCAAGAAAAATGCCGAGTAGCTGATGGTAATCGTTAGCACGTGAATGCTGAGCCATAAATTACTTCGTAACACTGGCTCGAGCGGCTGCAAACTACTGTCTAAAATAGCCGGAGCCTGAGAAGCCACGATCAAACATAACACCGCAACCGACATTCCGGACAAAAGAATAAAAAACTTCTTCTGAATGGCTTCAAATACCATCGAGAAGAACACCGCTCCCCAAGAAACCCAAACGACCGACTCGTACATATTTGAAACCGGCGGACGCCCGGTCAAATAAACACGGATCGCGAAACCATAAGTGTGCATAGCAATCGCAGCGAGCGCAAAGGCCCAAGCCGTTCGATAGATCCATTTATTTTTAGTAAACCAGGCAAAGCTCATCACGATCACGCCGATCAGATATAAAATCCAAGTATTCAAGAATGGATCGAGATTATTATAATGCACTTCGATCGCGATATCTTTTTCGGCTTCTGCATAGACCGGATTTTGCGACAAAGCATAAGCCTTAAAATCATTTACAGCTTTTTCTAAACTCGGTCCCGCATCTGGGGCCTTATCGACATTCGGCAAAACACGTGCAAATGCTTTTGAAATTTGCGAAAATTTATCAGCCGCTTCTGGCGAGAGATCCGCGATCGCGATCCAAGAATCGTTCTTCAATTTCTGAGCTTTCGCGGCTGACAAATTTGGCAAAGTCCCTGGTAGAGCCGGAGCTTCAGGAGCAAGCGAAGCAAGGTTTTGCGGCAAAACCTTGATCATCTGGCCATTTTTGATAGCCATGAAAAGCCCGAGCTGATTTTGTAATCTCTGAACGGCTTGAAAGTAAGGATCCAATTTTTCTTTCGTCTCTTGCTTGGCCTGCAATTCTTGAAAAACAAAGCTGATGCGATCATTCGATAAAAAAGAGCCAATATCGAAATAGCCTTCATTCTCGTCGAGCTTCAAAGCCACCTTTAATCCTCGATGCGAAACTTGAAAAAGCTTTTTCTTCTCCCAAGCTTCAGGAACCAAAAACCAAGTTGTCACGACTTCAACCGCAGGCCGCGACTGAAAAGTTTGTTTCCCGTAGATTAGCTGTAAGGACTCACGAGCAAAAGTATCGTAAGGCTTAATTCTTCCTGAATCCTGAACGGGTAAACTTTTGAGCGCTTCCATCTCGCTGCCGCTACCTGCAAACGATTGAACCGTGAAAAACAGAACGAAAAATAAAAGCTTTTTCATTTAGACTCCGAAGAAGAACTCTTAAAAGACTTCTTGAATGTTTTGTAATAGAAAAGATGAATAATTCCAAAAACGATAATCAGTGCCCCAAGATATTTAATCCAGCGACCTGGATCGCGATTCACGCTGAGTATAGACATAATAGGACGTCCGCTCTCATCTTCTTGAAAAGATGATTGGTAAAAAGTGAATCCGCCATATTTTAAGGGTTCGTTCATCGAAATTTTAATATTCGGAACAATCTGCGGACCCACCTTCGAAATGGGATGAAGCGCATCGGCGCGGCGCGATCCTTTTTCTTCAAGGGTGACGACGCTCTCGTAACTGGCCGCACGGTTCGTACCGGGGTAACGACCGACGCTAAAATTTGTGAGTTGCAAATCAAAATCCAACTGAATTGCGCGGTTTGAAAACGCGATAGCGTAAGCTGAATTGCCGGTAAATAATCGAATTGGAGCGTTCAATTGAATCCAGTGCTCAATCGGCTTTCCTTGTCCGGTAGACTCACGAAAAACGACTTTCAAAGCCTGGGTTGTCAGTGGTGTCGGGCGATCTAATGCTTGAAACTTCGTTTCTTCTTTAGCGTGAACCATGAATTTAAAGATGCGAAATTTCATTCCCATCCAACCGAGGTCCAAAACGTCACCAGCAGAAGCCACTCCATGTTTGATATTTTTTGGATCTGATTTTGAGTAGATCGTATATTTTAATTTTTCGCCATCGATGGGATTTAAAACCACCGCAAACTTGCCCCTCATATCAGGATTTTCTTTGCTGAGAATAATCTGTGCGGGTCCGAGATCTTTGACCGCTTCGCGGCTACTGCCTTGGCCACCGACCCAATCGGTCATGTTGACGTTGGCATTTGAAAGCTGAAAACGCACCGCCGGACCGTCATCGTCCGAATCAGACGCCACAATTTTATCATCACGAATTGCAAACGGCAAAAAGTCGACCACATCAATCGTTGCGTCAGGCAATACGATGTGTACGGGCTCTTTTTGCGGACAATGCATGTAAAAATCAACTTCGTTCCCGGTCGCGCCGCGATAATCGTAAAGTTTCACTGGAGAACTCGAAGGCGGAAGTGAATACACCACAAAATCTTGATCGCTCACGACTATTTTGCGAGAGCGTTCACCAATTCCAAAGGAGATCGAACCGTCGACTCCGTAATATTGCGTCACCAAAGATCCGCCGATTAGGACGATAATGCCGATGTGGGCGCATACAAATCCGGTGTGCTTCGCTTGCCAAGGCCAACGATCAAGCATGACTGCCAAGAGGTTCAAGACGAGAGTACCCATCACGAGCGTCATCCAAATCGAATGGTAGACAAGCTTTTGTGCAATCGACGAATCATATCTTGCTTCAACGAAAGTGCCCCAGGCGATGACTGCGGCCAACGATAAAATGACAACAACAGCCATTTTCAGACTCGAGAGTTGCTTTATGACTAATTTACGAACGGGCTTTTTCTGCATTTGTTACCTATTTAAATTCTGGAATCCCCTGATGGACGAGAGTCAAAGCTTGATCGAGATGAGCCTGCATTCCTGCTAATTTTTCATGAACTATCTTCTTCGTTGATTCGTCCATATAAAGCGCACGATTGAGTTCGACCTGTATCGCATCTTGACCCTGCGAAGGCTTGCCGTAAGTTTCGGTAATACGACCGCCAACATAGGGCCAATTGTAAGCCACTTTAAATCCCGCTTTTTCGTAGCTCGAAATCACCAGATCCTTTAAAAATTCAGAACAACTTTTGCCGAGACCATCACTCACCACCACGTCGGCTCTTCGCTGACCGGGATCTTTGTGCTCAGAAGTTCCGACCGAAGGCATACTGTGAAGATCTAAATGGTATACCGTCTTTGCTCCGAGAGCATGAAAACTTTTGTAAGCCTCACGCACTTCTGAATGAAAAGGATCAAAATATTTCACGATCCATTCGTCATGTAGTTTTTTTGTAATAGGTTCGTGCATGAGCTTTTCTCCGGACGTGGTGATCACCCAGTGAAGCCCACGCGAAAATTTTCCTGCGGCGTTAATATGACAAAGAACTGAGCTCTGATCGACGTCTTCGCTCAAGCGATTCAGGTCAATGACGTACCTATGTATATCGGCAATAACGGATTTTAGTTTGAGCTTTTCTATTGCGGGAGTGTACAAGATGTCGACAAAACGATCGACATCATACATTTTCAAAACTTCAGGGAGCGCCAAAAGCCAGGTCGCTTCTTTTGGGATCATTTCTCCCGAATGAGGAATCGAAACAAAAAATGCTTTCACAGCATTTCTCCTTTAAACTTTTGCGGAACACGCCCCGCAGTTCGGCAAGCCTTGTCGCTTTTCAGAAACCCAATCTTGCCATAAGATGCGCTGTTGACTCAAAATGAGATTGGGCTAACATCATTATATGGCTGAGGACACTCAAAAAATCTATACTAAAACAGGGGACCTAGGCGAAACTTCATTAATTGGGGGCAAGCGCGTTAGCAAAGCTGAATTGCGTCTGAACTCTTACGGAACAGTCGATGAGCTTAATTCCGTTCTTGGAGTCTTGATTGCACAGATCAAACACGCACCTCTAAAAAAATCTAAAAAGCTAGATGCCTGCATCGAGATTATGATTGCTGCCCAGAGTTCGCTCTTCGATATTGGAAGCCACCTTGCCTGCGAAAACGAAAAGCTAGCACTCAAAATGCCGAAACTCGACTCTGGACAAATTTCCATCATAGAAAACTGGATCGACCTCGCCAACCAAGATTTAAAACCCCTCAAAAATTTTATCCTACCTGGCGGAAGTTTGGCTGCGGCTCATGCCCATATCGGACGCACTGTCGCACGAAGAAGCGAGCGTGTCGTCGTGGCGCTCGCAAAAAAAGCTCACGTCAACGCAGAGATAATTATTTATCTCAACCGCATGAGCGATTTTTTATTTGTGGTTTCGAGATATTTGAATCACCTCGAAAATGTCGAAGACGTGATCTGGTCGGCCCGAACGACTACTGCGAAATAGCGTCGACAGGTTTGATTGAAGCCCAAAACCAATCGAGCATGGGATCTAAATTGATCGAATCAGAAATTTTGATTTTCTTCTCTGTCAAAATCTTATTGTAGTTTGAAAACAGCGGACAACCCGGCCCAATATTGACGATCTCGTCGATCGGCAGTTGATCGGCCATATAAGAGAAAAGTCTTAAGGCATCCATTTCGTGAGAACGGATAGAAATATACTGTTGTGTCGAATGGTTGAGGATCGAAATCTCGTATTCAACAAGTTCGACTCCACCCAAGATCGGAGTCGACACTGACTGCGCCATAAAAGCACCAAGTGGCTTGCGATTGAGTAAGGCAGAATCACGAACAATATCTTCAAGACCTTTACGACCCGCAGCGAACTGCAGCGGAGAATCGAGGTTCGAATGACCGATTAAATAATTTGGCTTCGCCTGAGTTTTATTCCAGCGTTCGTAAAGTGCTACTTGAGTGATTGCGGCGAGAAGCGATCTGAGACGAGTATTTGCTGAATAGTCGCGATCATCCACCAGCATGGCTGCTCTCAGATCGACGTTCGTCATGCCTAATTTTTCAATCATGGCCTGCGAGTCTCTCAAGGCTTGAGTCACCTCAGGGATTCTCAAAACTCCCAATCGAATTTCAGATTGGTCGAGAGCATTTTGGCCTGCAAAGACAACCGCAACATTTGGTGTATTCATAAGATGAACCTCGTCATAAACATTTTTCAAAATCGAGTGACACCCGCAGTCACTCATATCGATATATAGCAAAGCATGTGCCGCCAAAATTCCCGCAGGCGTGAAGCTCCGTCGAGCTCGCACTCCGAATATCTTCCGGACTCTGAATTTTTTTTAGACTAGTCAGGAGAATTCATCTGTTGACCCTTATGTTCTGCTCCACCAAGATAGGGACTTAAAAAAAGGGAGATTTATGGAAGGCCTATCAGTTGTTGGGATTGTCTTAGCCATCGTCGCGATCATTATTCTTGTGAATAGCTTTATCAGCGTCGATCAAGGAACGGTTGCGGTCGTCACCGTCTTCGGAAAATACAAGCGTATTTTGCTTCCGGGCCTTAATTTTAAACTTCCGATCGTGGAGTCTGTGTATCGTAGAGTCTCGATTCAAAATCAATCGATCGAACTTGAGTTTCAAGCAATCACGGCCGATCAGGCCAACGTCAATTTCAAAGCGATGCTTTTGTATGCCGTATTAAACCAAAACGAAGAGAGCATCAAAAACGTTGCGTTTAAATTTATCGATTTCAGAAATTTCATGCAGGCTCTTACCCGCACGGTTGAAGGATGTGTTCGAAGTTTCGTTGCGACAAAAAAACAGAGCGAAATTTTGCTCCTCCGAAAAGACATCGTCTCTTCGGTCAAAGAGCAACTCGATGCTAGCCTTGAGAGCTGGGGCTACCATCTGATCGATTTGCAAATGAACGACATCACTTTCGACGAAGAGATCATGAAATCGATGGCGCAAGTCGTGGCATCAAATAATTTGAAAGCAGCTGCCGAAAATCAAGGTCAAGCATTGCTGATTACAAAAACGAAGCAAGCCGAAGCCGAAGGGAATGCGATCAAGATTTCTGCAGAGGCCGAGCGCCAAGCCGCACAGTTACGTGGTCAAGGGGTCGCTCTCTTCCGCGAAGAAGTAGCAAAAGGAATGACAATCGCGGCAGAGCAGATGAAAGATTCCGGTCTTGATATTTCGACCGTTCTTTTTTCGATGTGGCTCGATGCTTTGAAACATTTTGCAGAAAACGGCAAAGGAAATATGTTCTTCTTAGACGGTTCAACCGATTCAATGCGTAGAACCATGCAAGAGATGATGGGATTACAGAAGATGGATAGGTCGATCTTGGCGCCGGCCTCAACGAAATAGTCGGTTCGATGATGATATGGGCGATCAGCGGATGATCGAATCAAAATTCACTGCCATAATGGCAAAACCTAGTACCGCCGAGCCCGCAAAATCTCAAGACCTGGGAGCTTCTCGCCTTGAAGATATTCAAGACTCGCACCACCACCTGTTGAAATATGGGTCATCTGATCGGCATATCCAGATGCTTCAGCTGCGGCGGCCGAATCTCCACCACCGACAATCGTGTGCGCGTGACCGTTGAGATCTGCTAAAGCCTTCGCAATCCCAAAAGTCCCTTTCGAAAATTCTTCGCGTTCGAAGATTCCCATCGGGCCATTCCAAAAAACAGCTTTCGCTGAACGGAGCTCAGCTGCGTACAACGCAATCGTTTTCGGTCCGATATCCACGCCCAGCATATCAGCCGCAATTGCAGCCGTCGGAGAAACCGAAGGAGTCTTCGAGCCCAAATCCGAAACAACCAAATGATCGATCGGTAGCAAAATCTTTTTATTGCGGGCATCAAGACGACCGAGCATCTCTTTTGTAAATCCGACTTTATCCTTTTCGACTCGTGATTTACCGACCGCGACACCCTGGGCAGCGAGAAAAGTATAAGCCATCGCTCCGCCCACGATAAAGATATCGACCACATCCATGAGCTTTTCGATCACGGGAATTTTATCTGAAACTTTCGCTCCACCTAAAATCGCCACGTAAGGATGCTCCGGATGAAAAATCACGGCATCGAGATTCGATATTTCTTTCTCGATTAAAAAGCCAATGCCTTTTTTCGTAACGAGTTTCGGCAATGCCTCAATACTCGCATGTGCCCGGTGACACGCACCAAACGCATCATTGATATAGATATCGGTGTAACTTGACCAATGAGCCGCGAGCTCAGAAGAGTTTTCTACTTCGCCTTCATCGTAACGCAAATTCTCGAGCATCAGAATCTGCTTCGGACGCAAAGTCTGCATTAACGCCTTTGGCGCATCACTCGCAGGATCTTCGATCAAAATCACTTCGAGGCCCATGAGTTCACCGAGGTGAGCCGCGACTGGTTCTATTCTGTAGAGATGTCTCTCTTCTTCTTTTTCGGGACGACCCAAATGAGAAGCCAGAACGATTCTTCCGCCGTGGTCGAGAATGTACTGAATCGTTGGAATCGCCGCACGAATTCGTTTGTCATTTGTAATCTTGGTGACGTTACCTTCGTGCGACAAAGGAACGTTGAAATCAACCCGCAAGAAAACATTTTGATCTTTGAATTCGAAATCACCGAGGCGTAAAATGCCTTTGAGCCCAACGGATTCTTTAGCCATTAAAAACCTGCTTTAAACATATGAACTGCAACATCACACATACGGTACGAAAATCCAGTTTCGTTATCGTACCAAGAAAATATCTTCGCGAACTTATCGCCGAGCACCATCGTGCACTCAAGATCAACGATCGAACTATGAGGATTGCCGTTAAAATCAACGCTCACGAGAGGAGCAGCTTCGACGGCAAGAATGCCTTTCAAAGGACCTGCCGCCGCATCGCTCAGTGCCTTATTGATCGCTGCAACTGTCATTGGTTTCATCGAACTAAAGGTAAAATCAACGAGGCTAACGTTCTGAGTGGGAACCCGCACGCTTGTACCGTCGATACGACCATCGAGCTCAGGTAAAATTTTAACGACGGTTTTCGCAGCGCCCGTGCTCGTCGGAATCATTGAAGTCGTTGCCGTTCGCGCTCGACGTAGATCTTTGTGGGGAGCATCGAGCACACGTTGATCATTCGTAAATGAATGAATCGTCGTCATGAGACCTCGTTCGATTCCGAAATTATCTTGCAAAATTTTCGCAACCGGAGCGAGACAATTCGTCGTGCACGAAGCGTTGCTCACGACGTGATGTTTTGAAGCATCATACTTAGTGTGGTTGATGCCAAAAACGATCGTGAGATCACTCGTTGCCGGAGCCGAAACCAAAACTTTCTTAGCCCCCGCCGTGATATGTTTCATGAAGTCTTCTTTGTCTTTAAAAGCGCCCGTGCACTCCATGACGAGATCGACTCCTGATGCCTTCCAAGGAATTTGCGCAGGATCTTTAATTGCAGATAATTTAATTTCTTTACCATCAACGACAATCGCGCTTTCTTTATGCGTGACTGATTTACCAAAAATCCCGTGGGTCGAATCGTACTTCAGCAAATGAGCGGATTGATCGGCGTGACTGAGATCATTGATCGCAACGATTTCTAATTCGTTTGCGTATTTTTCAAAAGCTGCTCTCAAAACGACTCTGCCGATGCGACCGAAACCATTTATTCCAACTCTTAATTTTGCCATAAAGACTCCTTGTAGATTAAACTCAACGGGACCATATCAAATAGCTTGTAGCTTTGAAAACAAACGACGCGCATTGACTTGGGTTTGTTCTGAAAGCTTTTCGAGGCTGACTCCCAAAAGTCCCGCCACCACTTCGGCAGTATGAACAACGAAAGCAGGAACATTCTTCTTTCCACGATGGGGCATCGGCGCCAAGAAAGGAGCATCGGTCTCAACGTGAATGCGATCGAGCGGCAAAGTCTTCACGACAGTTTTGAGCTCTTCTGCTTTTTTAAAAGTCACAACTCCACTGATCGAAATATCGAATCCTAGATCAAGTGCTCCATCTGCTAATTTTTGGGTGCCCGTGAAACAGTGGATGAGGCCATTCACCCGACCCTTGAACTCTCGCAATATTTCGAGGGTATCGTCTTCGGCATCACGAGTGTGAATTTCAACGGGCAATTTCAATTGCTCGGCAATTTCGAGTTGACGGCGAAAAGCCGCGCGCTGAACATCATGCGGCGAATGACTATAAAAATAATCAAGACCAATTTCGCCAATCGCGACGACTTCTTTCGATGGAGCATGCTTCAAAATAAATTCTTCAACCGACGCACTCAATTTCTGCGCCTCGTGCGGATGAACTCCTAAAGTACACATCACCTCGGGATAAAGTTTCTGCGCGATCTGCAAAACAATTTCGTGATCTTCAGGCTCGGTACCGATCGTAAAGAATCGACGAACACCAACGGCTCGGCCATCCGCAATCGCCACTTCTGGAGTCACTTCTAGAAAGTTAAGGTGAGTATGAACATCGATCCAATTCAGCATCTATAACCTCTCGTTTTTAAGAGCGATCATTTTAAAATAAAAATTCTCTAACAATAAAGTACGGTCAACGTTGGCGCTTAAGTCATGTTCCATGTCGATAAGATAAGAACTCATTTGCGATAAATTTTCGGAACCGACATTTTTTAAATCTGCGATGACTTTTTTAGAGCCTTCATTAAAAAAATCAACCGAAGTCCCAAGCCCTGCCGCCAGAGCATCTCTGAAGAGAGACTGCCAAATCAAAATATTCTGCAAACTCGTGTCACGATCGCCGGCAATGTCTTTCATCTTCGAAAATAAATCACCTTCACCGGCGAGAGCATTTGAAATAAATTCGACAGCCTGTTTTTTAGAATCCGTCCAGGATTTCAAATTTTCTTTCAGTCGATAAACCAAATCGATTTGGCCTCTCGCCATCTTGATCGTCCAATCCTCGGCTCCGGTGAGAGACTTCATTTGATCATCCGACAGAGGGGCAAATCTGAAAAGCTGCGCACGAGAACGAATCGTCGCGATTAAAGAATTCGGGCTTGCCGTGATTAAATATATATATGTATTCGCCGGTGGCTCTTCGAAAAGTTTGAGCAAAGCATTTGATGACTGCGGATTCAAGCGATGAGCCTGATCAATGATGATCGTGCGCGCTCGACCGAGCTGCCTCAACTGAACAAATTGTTCAATCTGACGAGACTGCTCAAGTTTAATTTGTGCCGTCGCGGTTTCTGGCTCGATGATCAAAACACTTTCGCTTTTCGCATCCTTAATACGAAGGCATTGGCCACAAACTCCACACGCAGGCGGTCCCTTCGGACAAATGAGCTCTTGTGACAAAGCTAAAGCCGCAAGCTTTTTGCCAATCCCCGAAGGCCCGGCAAAAATCATGAGACTCGCGAGCCGTCCACCCTGCGCACGTTCGATCAACGAATCGAGTAAAGTTTTATTTCCGATGATTTGATCTCGTAAAGCCATCTAAACCAAAAACTTTCGTTCAACCAAAGCGCGAAGCAAATCCTTCGCTAAAACTTCACTTGGCTTATGGGCATCGAGAACGAGCCACCGCGAAGGCTCACGAAAAGCTTGGGCTAAAAATCCATCACGAACATTCTGATGAAACTCGCTCTCTTCTTTTTCAAAACGATCATGTTCTGTGCCAAGAGTGAGGTTGCGGCCTGCCATGCGCTGGTGACTTTCTTCAACGCTTAAATCAAGAAGCACATTCAAATCCGGAAAAATATTTTGCGTCGCAAATTTGTTGAGCCATTCAATATCGGTCAGTTCAAGCCCGCGAGCATAACTCTGAAAAGCCACCGAGCTTGCTATGTAACGATCACAGATGATCCATTTTTTCTCGAGCAAAGCAGGTTTGATCACCCGCTCAACATGCTGAGCGCGCGATGCCTGATAAAGCAAAGCTTCGGTGCGCACGAACGGAACCTCGTCATCAATTTTAAGAAGAATATTGCGGATCTCTTCGGCCATGGGCGTACCACCCGGCTCACGGGTGAGAACAAAAGCGATCTTCACTAATTTCAATTTTTCGGTCAGACCCTTGATGAGCGTGCTTTTGCCCGATCCATCTAGACCTTCGAACGCGATAAAAGCCATAACCTTACAAACTCCCTGTAATGATCCTGATTCATATAGCGAAATGCCCAGTTTGTCTCGCCTAGACCTTCGACCGCGAATGATTTTTTGCGACGAGTTATCCCTCATTTTTGGATCAAAAAACTTTAAAAAACTCCGAATTTGACCGATTGAGAACTATGAACCCGTTATTCACAGAAAAAGAAGTCAAAGTCGTCCTCGGAATGGATGACGTTTCGGCAGCAACTAAACTTGTCAATTACCTTGCCGACGAAGGGATTTTCTGTCGAGCTGCTCGAAATGCCGAAGAGCTCAAAGAACTCATTCGCTCATGGAAACCAGACTTCATCATCATCGATCTTCTCTACACCGACATGAGTGCTTTGATGCTCCTCAAAACCATGCGCCAGAACGAGACCTCGGCAAGCCGTCGCAACACCAAAGTTTTCGTGACCTCGCAACATCATAACAATATCGCGAACGTCAAAGAATGTTTGCGTTGGGGTGCTAGCGATTATTTGATCATGCCACTCAAACACATCGACGTTTTGTCTCGTATTATTTTGCACGTTCAAGAAAAACGCGAGATCAAAGATTACAACGATAGAGATATTCTACAAGTCACCAACGAAGCGCAGTATTACATTCACCTCACTGATCTGACCTTGCAGGAAGCGATCAAAGGTACGTCACTTGATTTGAGCCTTCATAATTTATCAAAGATGGTTGCGATGGCGATGAAAGCTGTTCGCGTCTCGATCGTTGAGTGCAATGTCGAGACCCACGTCGGAATCGTGCATGGATCGTCTGACAACCGTGACGTGAAGCAACTCAAACTCTCGCTCGATAAGTACCCCGAAATGATTTACACGCTCAACTCAGGCAAAATTTTAGCGATCGACAATCTTGAAAAAGATCCGACGATGAAAGCCATCGGAGCGCAGTCTAAATCGATTCATTTCAGCTCGATGATCGTGGCGCCCATTGAAACTCCCCATGGCTTTTGGGGCGTCATCTCGGCCCGCATGCCCGAAACCCGCGGACGCTTCGAGGACATCGAGCTTCAGTTCGTTCAGCTCGTCTCACACGTGGTGTCGCTCGTTGTTCAAAAAAACGATGTTTTGGAGCAAATTCAAAAGGTCAGCTAATATTTCGAGCAGTTATTCGCCTCGTCCTCTCATTCATTTCTAGACTTTCAAGACTGATATTATTATAACCAGAGCCTTTGGAGGTTTCATGGTTACGCTCGTAGCAGTTTTACATTTATTATTTTGCGCAGGTCTCATCGGATTCGTTTTGCTTCAAGATCCCAAAGGTGGCGGAACGGCTGGCGTATTTAGCGGAGCCGGAGCAAACCAATTGTTCGGTACCACGGGTGCCGCGAATCTTCTCACGAAGATCACTTCATGGTGCGCCATCTGTTTCGGAATCACTTGCATTCTTTTGTCGGTTCTTTCGAAATCAAATTCTGGATCGGTTGTCGACACGGCAGGCCCTTTAAGCCCGATGACAAATACCCCTCCGGTGCACGCGACGGCTCCCATTGCTCCTGCTTCTGCGGCGCCTACAGCACCGGCTCAACCAGAGAAAAAATAATTGAAACGAAGACTCCTCATAAGTTTCGGACTTATTGTTTTAGGAGTGATCGTCTATTGGCTCAGCCGACCTGAGCCTTCTGTTTCTTCTCCAAAAGATTTAAACGGAATTGCCGTAATTGATGAAGTCGTCGGTAAAGTAATCCTCAAAAACTCCCAAGATGAAATGTCGATGCTCACTTCGCAATCGAAAGTTTTGGAGAACGACACTCTCTCGACCGATCAAGATTCGACAGTGAATTTTCATTTAGGCAGTGGAGCAAAATTTCAGATGGCTCCACTCACGAAAGTGATTTTTGAAAACGATGCCCATCATCAAGTCAACATGACGATTCTCGAAGGCCAAGTGCAGCTTTTGTCTCAAGAAAAGGGTTCTTTCGACGTCACCAAAAAAGGAAAGTCTTTAAACCTCTCAGAACTAAAAATAAATATTGAACTTGCAAAACCAACGGTCCCTACTGAGACTCCGCAGCTTCAGACAGCGCCTGCCATGCCGACAACTCAGTCAATTCAGAAAAAGACTTCGCGTGAGACAACTTCTCTCGATCAAGAAGACATCAATAAAGTGATGCGCAATCAAACTTCGTTTCTTCATCGCTGCTACATCAATTATATGTTGAGATCTCAGCGACTTGATCTCACGGGGCAGGTGGTTCTGTCTTTTATCATTCAACCTGACGGCAAAGTGCTCAACCCCAAAATAATTTCATCCCCCATTCAAGAGGATCAACTCGATCGCTGCTTAACCGATGTCATTAGCCGAGCAAGGTTCAAGGAATTCAATTCCCAGCCTATCCTCGTTCAGGCTTATCCAATCCACTTAGATTAAGCAACTTGGCTTCCCTGTCTCGGCTCACCGCGACCGAGGCTGAAAAACCGTTTGCGGTCGACAGCGGCCTGCAGACCGCCAGCTAAAAGGATTTATCTAATCTCGTTGAGGTACTCAATATGATCAGGCACCCATGGCTCATCGGATCCTTCAAGCGCGTAGACTCTCGCCCCATCCTGTTCGCTGATTTTTTTCGGCTCAATGCTCGTCTTAAAATCACTTGAAATCAGTTTCGCTAATTTCAAATCGGGCACCACCGCATCGGTCGCAACGTCACTCAAAAGCTCACGTCGAACAAGATTGTCGATACTGTATTCAAGCTGATCTCGAGTGAATCCAAAATTCATGGTCATATCCTGCGCGACGCGAATGACCTGCTCGACGGGCAAACGCTGATCCTGCATGAGATCAAGCGCTGCTTGAAAAGTATTGTAAGTCGCAATGAGGCGGCGACCAAACTTCAAATAATATTCAGGATCGGTATCGGTAGCGAGATTGATATAAATTTTCTCTACGGGATCATGCGTAGGGATCTGCGACTGCAAATCTAAAATGACCTCCGTCTGTTCACCAACGACGTGAAGGGCACGCAAGATCGTGAGCAAATCTTTTTCGGGCCAGCGTCTCGCACAGATATCAGAGTAAAGAGAATAAATGATAGCATCTGATTCGCTATCGTCTCCCCAAAAAACTTGTCTCACGTCAGCGCGCAGACGTAATCGCAACTGCAACAACGACTGAAGCTTAAAACCAACTTGTTTTGTAAGCCGCCACAATCTTGAGGGCTTCAAATTTTTAAAATTATCTTTGTAGAAAGCACCCAGAGGAAGAATTTCGTCGAGCTCTAGCTTGTCTTTAATTTTCGCTTCCATTTGGGGAGGTGAAGCCGTGATGAAATAGATCGGAAAAGCCTTTTGACCACGCTCTTCCTGCCATGCCTGCTTCAGGGCCCTGACGAGCGAACCCGTTCCGGGAACGTTCTTTTTCTGAAAGGCTTTCTCGGCGAGAGTGCGCCAAACCTCACGGACGCTTGCGTGACTCGTATCCAGGTAAGTCTTATCCAGATCCCAGACGTAAACCTCTTCAAAGCTTGATTCGAGGTCAGCCGCGATATAACGAAAGAAAACCACGTCTTCGACAATTTGTGCTCGTGATTTCCAATCGGCCATGCGAACTCCTTTAGTCTCTGTAAAGATTTTATAACATAGACTTATTCGAAGCCATTTGATAATTCATGCGCTCATGAAAATGCTGAAAGTTTCGCAATGCAAAAAGAATTTCGATTTTAAGCCTCAAAATGCTTGGCCCAAAAGCTTGCCGGCCTTTTCATGGGGCGAAGAGCTCGTGTGCGATTTTGAAGCACCTCCCGAGAAGGATGTGGTCGATCTCAAGACTGATGAGGCGAAGCTCGCTCCCATTTTCGCAGATATTCACCGAAACTTAAGCTTGGCCGAGCTCGCTCGCATTTATAAATTTCTCCATGAAAAAGATTTTGTCTATTTACTCGAGAAAAATTCATTGCGCTATTCTGAATCGTTGACTGATCTTTTACAGAAAATCGACTTAACTCCGCCCGATTTTCAAGCCTGGACTTCCGAACGTAAACTTGGCCCCAAAGAACTTTTTATTTTGAAAGCTGTAAACTCGTTTGATGATGTCGCAAGTCTGCTCACAAGCCTTGCCTCTCAAAATCCAACGAGACAATTTGGAATTAAAATTCTTGAAACCGGCGTCGAGCTTTTCTTGATGGGCCATGCTCTGAGCTCGCTCCTCCCGGTTGAGAGCGAAGCCAGTGAACAATGGTGCGAACGCCTCGAAAAACTTCGGCACCCTATCATGACGTTAAGGATGGCTGAAAAACAACTCAAGCTTGCTGAGCTTCCGTGGCCGAAATTTATCAGCGCAAAAGTTGTTCAGCAGCAAGCCAGTCTCGTGAGTGAGATTCGTTTACAATTTCGCAATACAGCAGAACTCAAACGTAACATCGAAGCGCTCCAGAGAGTTCAAAGCGTGATTGAATCCGGCGAGAACCTGTCATGATCCAGACTATCGTCGATAAATTTGAAAATATTTATATTCAAGAGTCGGCACGAGAGAGCGAAGTCGCCCAGAGATTCATCGAGCTTTTTCCGAAAGAGAAAATTCATTTTATTGAAGACCTTCAGGGCCCAACGGGCGAGCTCTCGGCCAGAGAATTTAATCGTAGCAAAAAAAATATATTTATCACGCCATTTAAGGGCCAGTTCTTTAAACGTTGTCCTGGCTCGAGTGGCGCAGGCCTCGCTTGCTGTAACTACTACGTTTTAAATTTAGGCCTTCAGTGCGATATGAATTGTTCGTACTGTTATCTCCAAAGTTTTATAAACACGTCGATGCTCACCATCTACAGCAATATTGACGACGCCACTCAAGAACTTAAGCAAATGTACGCCAGCGCTCCGAATAAATCTGTTCGTGTTGGCACCGGTG
>JAYTQQ010000010.1:0-6870 GCA_043746635.1 Bdellovibrionales bacterium
CTCGTCTTTTTCGTTTTTAATCCTGGAAATTCGAAAGATTCTTGATTACAATTTGTCACAGCTGCCTTTTTCCCATGTTGTTGTCTAAGTAACTTTAACTTGGGTTCTTTTTTAAAAAAGGCTAGCTACTTTTTATTTCTTTATGAAATATTCGGGCTAGCCACCACTTTTATTAGCGGTCTTTGGTCCTCCTACCTCTATTCGATAGAAGGCCTGTGGCCGCAATGTGGCTTTATGGGTATGAACCAAAATCGATATTGCTGCCATGGAATACTGAGGACTCACGTCTGTTTTTCCAGTGATCTAAGTCAGTCCAAAAGCCCATTATCAGGAGTTTGGCCCTTAAAAATAAACGGGACATGGCACGTTAAGTTCGCTTTACAAGACTCACCAGCCGACAAAGCTGTCGTCCTTTCATCAATCGGACCAATCAAGCATAATGATTCATTTCCTTTTAAGAAATATATGTTTCTAAATCATTTCTATTGCAATTCAATTTCTAATGGCAAATTTGTCTGAGATCGCAATTCAGCGATTTTTTATCCTCGTAAGGAGGTGTCAGATGATTGAAAAGAAAAGTACCGGCATAATTATCGGTGCAATGAATTTATTAGCGATTAGTGCGCCTATGCTCGGAAGCCAAAGCTTGAATATGCATTTTTCAGATAAGAAAATGGAGCAAGTTAATCATGCTTCCATCAAATCTATAGAAAGCACATGGTTGAAAGTGCCAGTTGCGTGTAAAGCTCGTGGATTCAACGCAAGCCCCGTTTCTCTAGTGGCTAAAGAGATGGCTTCGCCTATTCAAAACATTTACTCGTTATACCAAGCATAAAATGACAGAGCCGACTGCGTACTCATTTTCTACTGGTGAAATAGAAGCACTTCGAAAAAAGTTTAATGCTCTTTCCGAGGTGACTTCATTTTCATTAGACATTCAATTTGCATCTCAAATCGCAAGCTACGGAATGCTCCGCGAGATTGGAACTGTGAATGACGAATTGGCTCGTTTTATCTTTGATGCCAACATTGGGAATGTTGTTCGGCTCTTATCTTTAAAGGCCGAGATTGTGAAATGGAAAAACCAGTTTGGGCTCAGGATATGGTCTACGGACACGCAAAACCTTGAATTAAGAACCCCTGGATTTTATGATGTTGTTCATCCCGTTTTTTCTAAAAGCGATAAAGGAGAACTACACTCACTTTTTATTTTTCCAGAAATTATTAATGAGATTTCTAGAGCTTCAGGAGTTGAGCTTGTCCTTGTAAAGTCGTGGGGAAATAATTCAATTTTCGGTGGCTTTGATCCGTCAAAGGGCTATTACCAAACTAACATTTGGGAATTAGAAAATAATGATGCGCTCAAGTTTTCAGATCTCGTCCGGCAGGGAAAAATAGCTTTTATGGGAACACACGATTTGATAGCTCATATTGCGGGAGTTAATCGTCTTCATTGGCCGCTTCTGAAGAAAAAGTCTGGCGAGGTTTATGATGCAATCTCGACTTATTTTAATTCTGCGGCAAAACCTAGTCTAGCGTCGCTTATTTTGCCTTATACAATTGGGGTGGTGCTGGATGATCTGGCTCAGCCTCCAAGCTATAGTTCAAAAAATCATCTTGCCGTACTTGATAAGCTTTTATTAGGTATTCAGCAAAACCAAATTCCAGCGGGAATTTCGACACTGCTAACTGAATTTCCAAATAGCTTTCAAGAGATTATCAATTTGTCACGAACTGAGGGAATTGAAAATGATCCGGTTCGAATTCAGACAGCCGTTGATAGATTAACTCAAGAAATTTTAAGCAAATCATTTTCAATGTAAAGTATTAGAGCTGATCCCATAGTTTGTTGAGCCATCCCAGCGTTGTGGGATCTTTTGTAATCACGCGGACTGTTTGATGACACGAGTAAGGACAACCCGAAACTTTTAATGGAATCAAGCCTGAGCTTTCAATGAAATAATCTGGTAGATAGCCCAAAGCCATTCCATCCTGAATTAAATTTTCCATCAGTTTTAGACCACAGACTTTATATTTTAAATCGCGGGGGAACTTATCATCACGCCACCCATCAATACTGGAAGACTTGGCGATGCGACCTAGGATAGCAGACTCTGGCAAAGTGAAAGGGTGCTTTAAGATTTCTTCAATAGGTATGGTCTGCCTTTGCGTGTATTTTGTGAATAACGGGTGTTTCAATGAAGCGCAGGTTTTAAATTCGACCTTAGAAATGACTTTTGACGATACGTCCGTCGGCACATCATGGGTAATCAAGGCTAAGTGCGCTTCGCCGTCAATGACTTGCTCGATGGCTTTACCTTCTGTTCGAATCAAGAACTGAATGCGAGCCTGTGGAAAAAGATTACTCATAATTTTTGCAATCTTGATTCCGAAAGAAGTCTGCAAAATTTCTTCGGAAGAAATATAAACATTAAGACTGCCGAGCTCTTTTCCGGTCAGTTCAAGTCGAGCGTCTTCTTCCATTTGTAAAATCTGCGAAGCCCTCTTTTTTAAAAGTTGCCCTTGTGGAGTTAAGCGAATGCCGCGCCCCGATTTGAAGAACAGGGGCGTCTGTAGTTCTGCTTCAAGCCTGGCAATGGCCTTACTGAGCGATCCCGCAGAAATATGAATTTCTTCCGCGGCTTTGTTCACGTTTTCAATTTTAGCAACGGCCATAAAGTACTTAAGCTCGAATATTTCCATAATCGAAATATATATTTCATTTTCATTTCTTTTTCAATAGTTAATCCTAAGTTATAAGCCTTTATAGAGGTTGCTTATGAAATTGACGAGATCAAGCCCGTACAAATTTAAAAATGGAAAAATCGCAAAAAACAGGGTGGTTGTTCCTCCTATGGCATCGCAAACTGCCAATACAGATGGGTATGCGACAAAGAGAACAATTGAGCATTATGAAAATCTATCTTCGTCAGGGGCAGGCATTGTCTTTGTCGAATACAGCCATATTCACCCGAGCGGACGTGGCGAAGAGAATCAGTTATCGGTTGATTCGGACGACAAAATTCCGGGTTTAAAACAAGTTGCATCGGTCATTAAAGACAACGGAGCTCTTGCTGGATTGCAGCTGGTTCATGTTGGCGGGAAAACGACCATCGAGTTAACCCAAGGTCCTTTGATGGCCCCAAGCTCAATTCCCGTTCCTGTTAAGGGCTGGCAACCCGAGACTCCGCAAGCTATGACACCTGATCAAATTGAATTGTGGGCTCAGTGGTTTGTTGGGGCTGCCAAAAGAGCAGCACTAGCCGAGTTTGATCTGGTTGAGCTTCATGCAGCCCATGGATATGGCCTTAACCAATGGCTCTCGCCTATTACGAATCAGCGGCAAGATGGATTTGGCGGATCTATAGCAACCAGAGCTCAATTACTTTTTAGGATAGTTACGGAGATAAAAAGTCAATTGCCTCATCTATTGCTCGCCGTTCGACTTCCAGCCCAAGATCACTTTATCGGTGGGCTTGCCACAAGTGAAATGGTTTGGGTCGTAAAACAGCTGGAAACTCTAGGCGTAGATTTGCTTGATGTATCTTCTGGTATTGGCGGCTGGAGACGTCCTGAGGGGCACCAAGGTCAGGGTTATTTAGTTCCTGATGCTACATTGCTTAAAACCCACACTTCAGTTCCGGTCATTGGCGTTGGCGGAATCGAAACAGGTCTATTTATTGATGAGCTGGTGTCCAATCACAAAGTTGATTTTGCAGCCGTTGGGCGTGCGATTCTAAGTAATCCTTCGAACTGGGGATTAGTCCATCTATGTTCCAGTAGCTCTAACTTTGGAGTTGCCATGTGAATATAGGAAAAAAGATACGCGATCTAAGGCTTCAGAAACGCATGAAAATGACTGAGGTCGCAAAGCTTATTGAGGTCTCAGTTTCCACGTACCGAGATTGGGAGTATGGCCGAAAGATTCCGGCCAAATATATAGGAAAGATTGCCACTGCACTTTCAGCATCAGTAGGAGATTTGACAGGTGAAAAAAGCACAGACGATCTCAATGGAATCCAAAAGACCATCAGCCTTTTGCTTGAGGCTGTAGAAATTTTACAAAGAAATAGAAACTAAAAGCGGGATCTCGATTTCAAGTAAAGAGATCACGCTTTCTAGAACAAACAAAATAATTACGATATAACTTGCTATGAAAAAACGGAGAGAAAAATGAAAAAAATTAAATTAGGTTTGACCACACTGGCGTTGTTGAGCCTCGGAAGTTTCGCTGATGCGGGCTGCCTGCGTTGTGAAGACGGACACGTCATCTGTCATGGTACTTGCGATGATCCAATTCAAGGTCGTGCAAAAGAGATCTTGGGAAAACGATTTTGCTTAGCTCAAGACTCTTCATCTCATTTAACTGGATGGGGATTTGATCTAAGTGGTCGAGCCTATTCTATAGATTCATTCGCTGGAATGCCTGATCCATCAAAATCTATGAGCGTTTCGTTTCTAGAATCTTCTTATAACCGATTTGAAATATGGCAGCACAATACGGCTACAGGAAGCAGTTCCTAGTTGGAAGGTTTACGTACGGTGCCTCGCAGGGTTCAATCACATCTGGAACTATATATGAAACTGTCACTTTCTCTCGAGCATCTTGCCCTCAGCATCCATAATGTATTTTAATTTAGCGGACAATATGAAAATTTTAACAAGGAGAAAAATTTATGAAGAAGACAATGATTTTAATGAATCTAGCATTGGTGTTGTGCGGCCCTCTTGCGCACGCGTCGCTAGCAAAAATACAGTGCGAAGGACATTCACAGCATCAAAAATTTGAGATCGTGCTTTCAAAAGACCAGCCTACGGGCCTTGCTACTGTGATTTTAGAAAATGGACTGCAACTAAGCGGTGAATACTCGATTAAGCCTGGAGCCGCGGGAACTCGCTTAGCAGGCTCTAAGATCCTCGAGATTCAAGCTAAACATTATATTCCAGGCTTCTCAAAACCACATACAGTTTTGAGTGCTATTGCCGTGAGCTTAGTCTTAACGGGTCCAAATCCTCAGCGCGCTGGCGGAAGTTTCACGCTCTCTGGATTGGATTCACAGAAAGCTGAAGATACAGTTGGTTGCGTAGTGGGGATTAATTAAGCGAGCGAGCGGTTCACAAGGAGCCATCAGACTTTAGGCAATCGTCGACGATCGTTAAGCATTTTAAGTGCCTATCGTTTTCGAATCTATCCGAGACAAAGTCGAACGACTAAATCTCGTATGGCGTCGTAGCCTAGTCGTGCGGCACTCTCGTCACAGCCATTTGCCTCACGCGCCTTCGATTTTTTATCTGCAGGCAGAGCTTTTTGTAGATTCGCTCGGTTCGGTGTTTACTCACGACCAGTCCTTCGCGGCAGTAGCAAAAAATGAGGCCGCGGAAGACCGAATCTCCGATGCTTCGTGAAGAGTTCTCTCATTCGCTGTTCAAAAAGATCGTCGTCTCGAGATTTGCGTGGCTTGTAGGTCATCGTCGATTGATTCAGGCCCAAGACATTCGCTATGTGGCGAACACTCGCAGAATACATGGATTTCAAATATTCGGTTGAAAGATGGCTGCGTAAAATTGCTCCTCTATTTGCAATTACTAATTCGACACTCACTTATCGATTCTGGAGAGCAATATGCGGCCTGTGCGCTGTCTAATTATTTTACATATGTTCGTCATTTTTTGCCTGATGCCTTCAGCTCATGCAGAAGCCGCGAGTATCTCATGCTCATCCATTTTTTTGACCGAACACGAACAGCCCATCGAAGGCACTGTTCTTGAGGGCGCAAAGCTACGAACAAAAAGTCAGATTGCCTCACATGAATTTAAAACGGGCCGAGATCTGATCGAATATATTCGCCTTTTTCGTGAAGAAATCGGTCTACACTTCTTGCGGACCCTTAGTAAGCTCGGTCCCTATCAATTTTGGCTCGATGGTGGCAGCGGCGAAGGCATTGCGCTTCGATCTTATTTGGCAGTAGGCAGCCCAAATGTTGGCTCACCCGAAGTGCAATATGTTATAAAGCAGATTGGTGAAAAAAGCCTTTCTGAAAAGGCATCCGTTATCGGAATAACGTACAGTGATGCGGCTGGGCGTATCACTCGAGCAACTCCTGAAGCCGCGAGATTAAGAAAGGGGCTAAACCTTCCTGCTAATGCGCAGGGAAAAATGCGTGTTTTAGTGAACCGTGTTTTTGAGGAAATCGATCCTTCAGAAATAGGACGCGTCGATCTTATTACAGATGTTTGGGGGATCTTTTCATACTCACATGATCCAATGTTTGTGTTGCGGCGTTATCTTGATCTTCTCAATGAAAACGGAAGTGTTTTCATTCATACTGATAGTGTTAACGTGAAATTCGAAGTGGATGGAAAAATTCGCTCTCTCCCCTTTGCGATGTGGATAGCGAATCAATATTGGCACGGACTTAGAATTAAATCGAATGGTGACTGGGGCTTTAGCATTACGAAATTATCCGAGAGTTATGAGCTCCCATCGTTGTCTGTCGGTCAGATGTCTAACGGCGGAACCCCTCTGCAAAAATGGCTTGTAATTCCATAGCAAAAAATCAACGTTCCTTAACTTAAAAAAGTGTGTGATTACTGTTGAGGTTTTCCCGGACGTCTAACTAATCGAAATGAGTTTCGAGCTCAACTTTCACACATTCAAATCATGAGTGGTCATGTCGATTCATCGAACTGCCTGACAAACCAGCTATATTTATTTTTTGACAAAGTCTCTGATAACTTTTTAAGGGTCTCGTAAGCATGGGGCTTATGGGTGGTGGAAAAACAGGCTGGAGCCCTTGGAATCATAAATTCCTAGGAATTGTTGAAAATGTTGAGAACGGGAAGTTGGGGGGGCTTATTGATGCCAACCAA
>JAYTQQ010000011.1:0-1951 GCA_043746635.1 Bdellovibrionales bacterium
ACTCCCTGGCCCCAACGAACCAGTGGCAGATTATGGAAACTGGGGACGTGAACTGATTATGCACGAGTTTACCCACATTTTAAATTTCGAGCCCGCCAACGGCATATTCAAGCCACTTCGTTACATTTTTGGAAATTTAGTCCGACCCAATATGTTTTTGCCTCGTTGGTATCTCGAAGGACTCGCGGTCGAAGAAGAAACTGAGTTTTCAAACTTCGGAAGACTTCGCTCACCGAACTTCACTTCGCAGTTGCGAGCGCTTTCGCTTGAAGGTTTATTAGAAAGAGAAAACATCTCCCGAATCAACGAGGTTGGAATCCCCTACTGGCCGTTTGGTTCGCGCCCTTACCTTATGGGTTCAATTTTATGGGATGAGATCGTGAGGACAAAAGATCCGTCGATTATCGGAAGGCTCAATGACCGCTATTCGCGTAGGTTTCCATTTTTTCTGTCAGCTCCCATCACAGAGGAATTGAACAAAGACTTTCAAACACTTTTGAACGATGCCTATTTTCGAATTCGTCTGTCCTCGGCCGAACAAAAGAAAAAGATCGAAACAGCTTCAGAATTTCACTCTAAAAAATTTGTAAGTCAGATGGGCTTTGATACCAGTAGCCCAGTCCTCAGCCCTGACCGAATGAAACTTTTACTTGTGACACACAATGAAGACGGCGAAAGCTTTGTCGAACTCAGAGAGAGAAAAGTTGCAAGCGAGAGCTTTGCAGATATCGAGCCCAAAAAAATTGTCGAAGGCACCGCCATTTCACGAGTCAGCTGGCTCGGTAATTCAAAAGAGTTCATTTACGACGGTCTTGATATGAATAGCCACTACAATCATTTCTCTGACATTTTTAAATACAATCTTTCAAATGAAAAAAAAGATCGTTTAACAAGAGGTATTCGAGCGAGAGACGCTGGAGTTTCACCTAGTGGAAATCAGATTTGCTTTATCCAACTCGACACCGGAATGACCAGGCTGTTCAAAATGAATCGCGATGGATCGAAAGCAGAATCGCTTTATGCTCCACCCATTCAGTACCGACTTTCTAGGCCCGAGTTTTTAAATGAAAATGAAATCATCGTAAGCGAACGAAACACCTCAGGCCGTGAGGTCTTACGCGTCTTTAATCTCTCTAGCCACCAAATCAAAGATGTGCTCACTGAATTCTCGCCGGTCCACTACGCGAAACTCACACGCGAAGGGCTCATTTTCGAATCTGAAAAGTCGGGCGTCGCAAATATTTACATGGCGAGCGAAGACCTGAAATCGGCAAAACCAATAACCAATGTCATCACCGGCGCTGGTTCTGCTGAAATCGATTCGGGTCGTGATGAGCTTCTCGTTACAATCATTTCTGGAACTGGGCAAAACGTTGAAGCCGTTAACCCCGAAGTTTGGCAACATCAGCCTGTTAAGTTACCACTGATCGAACCGACGCTTGGCAACCACTGGGCGAAGCATACTCCTCCAGAAGTACAAACCGAAAAAGCTCTCAAAGATTATTCTTCTTTGCCTTATTTGTATCCGCGCTATTGGCTTCCCTATTTTTATTTTCTTCCCGGAGGAAGTTACTTCTCGGCAAGCACGAGCGCAGGCGACCCTGTCGGTCACCATCTCTATTCGCTGCTCGCGAGCTACGATACTTTGAGCAACAAGCCGAGCATTTTCGCAACTTATAATACGACTCAGCTGCCAATTCCAAATTTAAATATTTACGACTATAACCAGTATATCTATGCCGTGAATGAAGTCCGACAGAGTCTCTTTATAAACCCGTATTATTCATTCTTTCTACCAGGCTTAAGCACAAACTACACGGCGGGCGCCGGATGGAATTACTACCAAACAACTTATCCCGGAGAAAATTTTACAACGAATGGACCTGGAGTATTTTTTAGCTATTCAAATATTTCAAAAAAAGGATTTCAAATATCTCCCGAAAAAGGAGGG
>JAYTQQ010000012.1:0-2850 GCA_043746635.1 Bdellovibrionales bacterium
TTTTTTTTGCTTCAGTGCATGCTGATTGCAAAAACCCTTCTATCATTTGTGGCACATCATCCTTGCGATCATTAAGTGATGGTAGCGCCTCCTCAAAGACTGAAATCCTCATATAAAAGTCTTCCCGAAACTGCTTGGCAGCGATCATTGCCTGCAGGTCTCGGTTTGTTGCGAAAATAAATCGTGCGTTTGTTTTAACGGGCTTGTTTCCGCCGACACGGTAATACTCTTTTTCCTCTATGACTTTTAAAAGCTTGAGTTGCAAATCAAGTGACAAATCGCCAATCTCGTCAAAAAATAGATCGCCATCGCGAGCGAGATCCAAAAGGCCCGCCTTAGTCTGCTTCGCCGCATCGGTATATGCGCCAGGTTCAGTCCCAAATAAGATGCTTTCAGCCAGAGATTTCTCGGCGCCACCAATATTGATTTGAATAAATGACCTTTTTTCTTGGCCGAGAAAAATTCTTGTCAGCTCATTCACACGACGTGCGGCCTCACCCTTACCAGACCCAGTCGGTCCAATTATGAGGGCTGATCTGCTGCTTTCGCTCATCGCCGTGAGTCGTTTGTCGAAGCGCTGCATGGCCACCGACCGACAGACGTAATTTGAATACATTTTCCCAGGCACACCGAGCAGGCTCTTAGTTCGATTGATTTCGTCAACGTATGTGGAAAGTGCCTTTTTAATGACCTCAGTCCGGTATTCGCGCTGCTCACTATCGTTGCTTTTAAATAGATAGTCAGATGCGCCGTTTCTGAACGCCTGAGCCATGTCTCGAAGGGAATTATCGGCAGTCAGCATAATCACTTGGCAAAATGGCTGAATTGACTTGAATTGCTGAATGAAGTTAATCCCCGAGATTTTGTTTTTTTCCGAATCAACTCCGAGATCTTTGTCTAAAAAAAGCAGGTGAATCCTCTGGTTATTCAATAGATCAGTCGCTTCATCAACATTCGCCGCCAAATGAAATTTGGCAATTTCGTTAATGCTCTTACCCTTCTCCGCCGCAAACCCAGTGAGAATGTCGGAACAAAGAGTCACTGTTGTGGTTCTCCACATCGGCTGATCATCAAGGACGCCAATGTGAAGCATTTCTTGTTCTGTCTTGCTCTCTTGAACCATTGACCTCTCCAAAACTCCCGTTGCCCGCGAAGGAACTTACGTCACCTGCTTAAACTTTGAAACTCATTAGTTCGATTGTGCAAATTCTTCATCGCAAGTTTTGATTTCAAATTCTCAACGATTGATATGCCAAGCTGGCTTGGCCTTTTTGCTTTCGCTATTAAGCCCAGGCTTAATTTCTTCGCGAAAACAACTATCTATGCCGTTTGCGCTTGCAAATTGAAGCAGCCAAATTCGTGCGGCACAGATCTTGTTAATTAATAGATCAGTAGCGCAATTGAGCGCTCCTAAAAACCAATCGGGGGTAAGTCATGAGTAGACAGATATTAAAACCGAAGGGCAGCGACAACCAAGACGGCTTTATGAAGCCAACGCCTAACTTCAAACGGTGCCCGAGCTGCCGGGCATCGAATCTCGTCAAGTTCGACGTGGATTTTTTCTGCATGGATTGCGATTGGAACTCGATTCTCTTCGACGTCTATTCCGGAAATTTTGAAAAGCGTATTGGGATCATGAATCGCAAGACGCGTGAGCGCGCAAAGGACAAGGCCACTGTCATAGAGAACGGAGTCGTCCATTTAGATGATCTTGGTGATGACAACGTCACTTTTTTGATCGAGCCAACCGAGTCGACGATCACGCAGAAGAAGAAGAGCTATGAATCAGTATAAACACAATAAATGGAGACACGAAGAAATGAAAGCCGACTCCGTGCGGTCAATCGAGACATCATTGAGAACTCGAGAGCCGAGACGAGAAGCTCAGCATTCACCCAAGGCAGATCACGCGAAAATAGCTTTGCCGAATGCCACCGGCGGGAAACTGACCAAGCCTGTCTTATTCAGAATTCTGTCATACATGCTGCGCTTTTTTTGTCAGCCCGACTTGACGCACGCTGATTGGAAACGAATCGAACAAAAAACCAATGTCCATTCGTTGCGAAATGGACATTACCGCCATGGCGAAAGGAGGTGACCGAATGTCGAGAACTTATAAAGACATGAAAGCAAAAAAAGAGGTTCGGAAACGCAAAACCAAAGAGTTGCTCAAAGCTCGCTATCGGAATTTCAAGCAGAGCGGCTTCCCGGAGGATCTACTTTTCGCAAACGCACAATGCACCCTCCGTGAAGTCATCTGTCCAGAGTGCGGGATTGAGATGACCTATGACCGCGGGTACATTTTTTGCGATCGCTGCCACTGGGGATCAATATTCCCAGACGATAAAAATATGGAGCTGAAGTTTTCTGATGCTGCATAAACAAAAACATATGGGAGGTGAAACTATGAAAGAGCAAGACAATATAATTCCAATCCGCAAATCCGATCGATTTTACCTTTGTAAGGGATGCGTGAACAGTGAGGGCGAGGTCCATGAGCGAGAACGCGTGGGGGTGGCATTCCTGAAACCCTCATCGTCCATGTTTCGCTTGCGTCTGTGGATGTTTCCAAAGGGCGAGTATTTTCTGGCTCGTGAGGATGGTGATCATTTCCATTACACGGCCTTGTGCCGAGACGAATTCGACGCCGTCGGAGTTGGGCTGAGAAGTCAATGGCACAAGATCGGAACCGGCGAAGTACTCGGGAACTTTATTCGCATTCGCTTTCATCTTTTAAGCGATGACGTCTATCTCTGCCTTTTCCCAGACGCAGTGAAGAAGGAGGAGGCAATCGATGCAGCCTAAAACATTAAATCCAATTAACGGGGGTGCAATTATGAAAAAAGAAAT
>JAYTQQ010000013.1:0-8393 GCA_043746635.1 Bdellovibrionales bacterium
AACGAACAAAACTTTGTGATCGTAAGCGTAGGCTATGGCGGCGTGTAAACTATCCGACGGACTTCCTCCACCCCAAGAATTGCTAATGACTCTTGCACCCATGAGTACCGCGTAGTTGATGGCGCTGATCGCGTTCAACGTACTTCCCGAACCGGTTGAATCTAAAAATTTCAAAGGCATGATTTTAATTTTAGCAGGCTGCAAAGGTGTCAGCGTAATATCTTGGCTCGTGCCCAACACAATGCCCGCGCAGTGAGTGCCGTGTCCTTCGTCGTCGTTCGGCGTAGCACTTCCGTAGGCAAAATTGTATCCATTGATGTCATCGACGTATCCATTTTTATCATCATCAACTCCGTTGTTGGCGATTTCGCCGCTGTTCACCCACACGGCGTTTGAGCCGGTAAAAACTGGGTGTGTGAGATCGAGGCCCGTATCGACAATCGCGACGATGACGGGAGCGAGGCCCGGAGTTAAGCTGCTCCACTCTTGCTGAAGTTCAATCGGAGCAGAAGTTTGCGAGGTCGAAGATTGTTTGTGAACGATATAATTTGGTTCTGCGAATTCAACGTTTGGATCTTGATTGAGCTGATTGAGAACATCATCTAATTTCTGACCGGGATCTAATTTGAAATGATGAATATTGAGGTTTTCAAAAGAGGCTTTAAGTTTCAGACGATGCGAAGTGACGGCGCGGCCTACGAATGCATTGTTCTCGACCGAATTTGGAGCCGATCGCATCTTAACAATCACTTCGTCAGCGACGAATTCAGCCGCATGCACCTGGGATACAAGGAATAAGAGGCACAGACTTCGTAGTATACCGCTTAAGATATGATTCACCTGAAGACCTCCAAATATCGAGCTGACGCCAAAAAGGCCGCACAGACTAGCTCTCAACTTTTCGGACAAAGGTCGTGGAACTTAAGCAATTCTGATTAAATATTTGATAGCTCAAAACAGAGACAAAAAATGGCCTCGAAGTGAGACCATTCTAAAGTTGGATCTTAATTCGGGAATCCTACATATCGTCGGGTGTTCCACTATGAGACGTAGCGAAGTTTTTTGTTGTTTCGACTCGGGAAGCTTTCTTAACACTTTCAATCCATCCTTGAAAGGCATCTTGGCTACGTTGGTAATCCAAGTTTTGCGCAATCTCTTCGGGGGATTCGAGTTTAGCAGGAGCCGCAGGCGCACCCTTCTTAGCTTTTGCAGTTGGCTTTGTCACAGCCGCAGCAATCGATTCTTTCGATACTGCTTTGTATTTCATGATGTAGGCTTTATCACCCTGGCGAACAAGTTCGTTTGCGAGAGGAGCCTTAGCGCTTAAGCGAAAACTCATGCGTGCGAATTCATCGTTTGCGCCAATTTTTGGAACTGTTGCCGCCGTGATCGGAAAAGCACCCGTCGACTCCCATTTGAGGCCGTGAGCTTGAACGAATTTATCGACTGCGCCTACATCTCCTTTTTTGAGGAGGTCGCGAATCTCATTCATCGTCGCTTCTGATTTTTTCTCTGCGATCAATTTTTTTGCGATATCCAGTTTTGCAGTTTCAAATGTGGTTGTCGATTTCGGAATTTTATCCATCACTTCGATAATGTGAAAACCGTATTGCGATTTTATAAGGTCGCTCAGAGTTTTTGGCTTTAAAGAGAACGCGGCTTTTTCAAATTCCGGAACCATCGCTCCACGGCCGAAAGGTTCGAGCTCTCCTCCTTTGGCTTTTGAACCTGGATCATCACTATTCTCTTTTGCCAGTTTTGCGAAGTCGCCACCTTTTTTCAGTTGGGAGAGCAAATCTTCAGCTTTTTTCTGAGCCGTCTTCACGCTCTCAGAATTTTTCGCGTCGAATTTCACTAAAATGTGCCGGGCGTGTACTTTTTCTTCCGTATTAAATTCTGGAGTATGACTTGCGTAGTAGTCTTTTGCCTTTTTCTCTCCGTCTGCGCCCGCAAGCAATGCTTTCGCATCATCTGCACTCACTTGATCAGGCGTCAGAGTTTTCTGAGTCGAAAGTTCGGCGTACTCGACGTCGGCTTGAAGATCTCTGAGTTCGATTTGTTTCTTCACTTCTTGTGGAGTCGTTCGGAGCGCCGAAGCGAAAACACGTTGGGCATCTTGCGCGATCGTCCCTCGGCGGAGTTTTTCTTCAAACTCAGACGGCGTCGTTCGCAAATTATCGATGTAAGTCATGTAGCGTTCACGCTTAAATTTGCCGTTTTCGTTGAAAATCGGTGCGTTGCGGATAATTTCAGCAACCGCAACGTCTGAAGTCATTAATTGATTCGCAGCGCAGGCCTGATAGACCAATTCTCCTTGAACAAGTTGGTTGAGCGCCATCTCTTGCATGCGCTGGCGCCCCGCTTCACCTTGAAAGAAAGAGGCGTAAGGACTACCTTGCATATTCTGCTCCATTTGCGCGACCGAATCGTTCAAATCGCGCATCGAAATGGTCGTTGAGTTCACGTGCGCGACACCGCCGCCGGTACCCATCATTCCATTTCCTCCTCGAGGAGAGAGCCCCCAAAGAATAAAAACTAAAATGATCGCTCCAAAAATTGCCCAAGTGGTAATTTTGGTGCGGGTGTTACGACTATTGCGATTATTTTGCTTCAACTCATCAAACATTTGTTGTCCTTCTGAACCGGCATTTGGGTGGTCCACTTTTTAGGTGCTCATCATTATCTGCAAGAAATATCAATTTTTTCAAGGAGATTTCTTGGAAAGCGCAAAGAGCTTTGCTAGCCTATTGAAAGCCAGTGATAATATGACGACACCACGAGGAGAGACTCCACTTGAATTTCTTTGCATTCGATTTACGCAAAATGGCGATCATCTTGGTTATCATTGCGCTCCCCTTCTTATCGGTGAATATGCAGCGCGGCCCGGGCGATGAAGCTTGGTACCGAAAACCTCTCAGTATCGTGGTGGGGGCATTGCAAAACTCTTACTCAAGCTTCACGAGCGAAATTCGCGGCACCACTTCGACTTATTTAAAACTTGTCGGAATTAAAAAATATAATGCTTCGCTTTTAAAAGAAAATGAAGAGCTGCATGCCGAACTCGGCGCCTTGACCGAACTCAAACTTGAAAATCAACGTCTCAACAAAATCTTAGATTTTAAACAAAAAAGTAAAATGAAAATGATCGCGGCCCGCGTGATTTCTCGCGATTTGTCGCCTGATCATTATTCAATTCGAATCAATCGCGGATTTCAAGATGGGCTCAGAAAACTTCAAGCCGTCATCACCGTTGAAGGTGTTGTCGGTTACGTTTTCAAACCTGAAGCTTTTTCTTCGCAAGTTTTACTCGTCACCGATCGAGCAGCAAGTATCGACGCAATCGTTCAAAGCACACGCGCCCGCGGTCTCGTTCAGGGTAAAACTAAATCACTGGTACGTCTAAGGTACCTCGAACGTGCCGATGACGTGACGGCAGGCGATCTCGTCGTGACGAGCGGCCTTCAAGGAATATTCCCGAAAGGATTTCCGATCGGAAAAATTAATAACATTAAAAAAACCGAATTTGGAATCAGCCAAGAAGCTGAAGTCGTACCAACCGTGAATCCTTCTAATTTAGAAGAAGTTCTCGTGGTGCTTGATTCGGGTAATGAAGACTTCTCAAATAAATATGGCACGGGCGATTTTGGCCCGCCACTTTTATCAAAGACAGTTGGTTATTCTTCGGGAACTCCAAGACTCGATACTTCGAAAATCCAGGCGGCCTCTCCTCAAGAAAAGGTTGAACTTCCAAAAACGAATATCGATTCAATCAACGATCCGTCTCCGGTTCGTCAGGGAGAGTGATTTTGAAAGAACGCTTTCTGCTCTATACAAATATCTTTATTTTCTTGCTCTTCGCGCTCGTCGCCGCAAGCTTACAAACCTCTTTGTGGTTTCAAATCGCGGGTTATTTTCCGGCGCCAGCCCTCTGGATTCCAGTCTTGATCTACATAGCGATGCACCGAAATGCTGTCGAGATGCTCATCACGATTATTTTAATTGCGGCAGTCTTAGCCACAATGACGACCATGTCTGACGGCGTTTTACTCCTGAGCTGTATCATTTTAGGCGTGAGCGCACGAATCTTTAAAGAACGCATCTACTGGTCAAGCTACACTTACTCGATGCTGATCTGTGGCCTGTCCGCATTTTTCTTTCACTTCGTAAATTGGATCGCCGCCATCTTCTTAGAAGAAAAGCATTTCTTTGCACCCCATGTTCTTGACTGGATGATCGAGGCGATGTTGACCGCGTTGATTGCTCCAGCATTTTTTAAGCTCTTAGGCTGGATTGATGAAATTTTTGGACGCGAGAATATCGTTAGCACCGGCAAGGTTGTCTGATGGCTAATAATTACGTCCCCAGTAACGAACAAGAAGCAAGAGAATATGCCTCTCGCTACCGTCTCGTCTACGGCCTGATCTTCTTTACGACTTTCGCTTTTGCCGCGAGGCTTTGGTATTTACAGATCATCAACGGAGCAGAACTCAGGCAGTTTAGCGAACAAAACTCGATTAAAGAAACAAAGATCCCGGCACCTCGCGGAATTATTTACGATCGTAACGGCCAAATTCTCGTTGAAAATTTGCCGGGCTTCGAAGCGTCGATCGCACCTCAATACGTAACAAATCTAGAAGAAGTGTCAACGGCACTTTCGCGGGCTCTGAAAATACCTGCGGCGAATATCGTCGCGATGGTGCAAAAGAGCAAACGGCTAAATGGTCCATTTCGTGCGGTACGCGTGAAAGATAATTTATCCCGAGAAGAAATTTTTTCTTTAGAACTTTTGAAGCTTGATTATTCAGGCGTCGACATTAAGGAAGCCGTTTTCAGAAGTTATCCGTTGAAAGAAGACGGCGCTCAACTTTTTGGCTACGTCGGAGAGATCTCGAAAAAGCAGTTGCCTCTTTTAAACGACAAGTTCAAAGGGACTTATAAGTTTCAGCAAGGGGATATCATCGGCAAAAGCGGAATCGAGGAGTATCTCGACCGCTATCTTCGTGGACGAGACGGCGTTTCGATGATGCAAGTCGATGCCAGAGGACGAGAAGCGCAGAGCGAAACGCCAAGCTTCTTAGGAAGCGTCGCCGGCACTCAAGATGCTGTCCCTGGGCATAACCTGATCGCAACGATCGACCGTGATATTCAAGAGACCGCGTACAACGCTTTTCTAGCGACTGGCTTCACAGGCGGCGCAATCGTAATGCGCACGAATGGCGAGGTCTTAGCGCTGATTAATAATCCTAGTTTTGATCCCAATGAATTCTCAACCGGTATCTCCGCAGAGCTCTGGTCGAAGCTTATAAACGATCCCGATAAGCCACTCCGCAATAAAGTCATTCAAGATCATAACTCGCCGGGCTCGACATTTAAGCCCCTCGTTGCAGTCGCCGCACTTTGTGAAAAAGTGGTAACGGCAACGACCCTTGTTTCTTGCCCAGGCGTCATGAAATTCGGCAATCGCCCCTACCACGACACTGTTAAAGGCGGCCATGGCGATCTCACGATTACGCATGCGATCGAGCAAAGTGCAAATATCTTTTTTTACAAGATGGGTATCGCGCTCGGGATCGATAAAATGTATCGCTACATCGACGCTCTCGGAATTGGCCACAAAACCGGAATCGATTTGAACGGCGAAGCGGCAGGCCTGATGCCGAATTCGCAGTGGAAACTCGATACGATCGGCGAAGAATGGCAGCCCGGAGAAAACTTAAGCAATGCTATCGGGCAAGGTTTCGTACTAACGACTCCAATACAAATGGCGATTGCCTACAATGCCATCGCAACGCGCGGCCGACTCGTGAAGCCATTTTTGGTGAAAAAGATTTTGACACCTGAAAATCGCGTCATCAAAGAATTTGAACCGACTCTGGTCAGAGATCTTTCGGTCGCAGGCAAAAATCCGAACGACCCCGTCATCGACATGAAAACTTTCGATACGATTCGAGAAGGCATGAGACTCGTCGTGAACGGGCCGCACGGAACCGCCCGCGCAAGCAAATTATCGTTCATCGAAATGGCCGGCAAAACCGGAACCTCGCAGGTCATGAGTTTTTCTGCCGACCAAATTATGCTGAGTTGCCAAGGCCGGCCTCGTCACCAACGCCATCATGGTTGGTTCGTTGGCTATGCTCCGGCAGATAAGCCTGAAATCGTATTTGGAATTTTAGCTGAACACGCCTGTCACGGATCGCGCGCGGCGCCTGTCGCAAAAGCGGTCGTTAAGGCTTGGGTGACAAAATATCATCCTGAGTGGTTGGGAGATGACGTACAGAAAAAAAGAATCGCGGCCGAACTTAACAAAGAAGTAAAGCCCAGCGAAGAATTGGAAGGCGAATGAGTTCGATTGGACTACAAGTTGAAGAACGCACATTTTTACGACGCATCGACTGGAACTTAGCCGGAGTTATTTTTGCATTGAATATCATCGGCCTCGTGGTTTTATTTTCGGCCACACACGGAGCCGTCGCCGGAAGCGTGAATCGTTTATTCATGTCGCAAATTTTTTGGCTCAGCGTCAGCTGGATTTTGTACTTCATCGTGACACTTTTTGATTACCAGATCTTTCTAAGGATGGCTTATGTACTTTACGGCCTGAATCTTTTCGCGCTCGTTGCCGTGATCGCATTTGGAAAAGTTGCGCTCGGCGCCCAACGCTGGCTCGATCTTGGGTTTTTTATGTATCAGCCGTCCGAAACGATGAAGGTGACCGTTGTTCTCGTACTCGCTCGTATCATGAGTCGCAAATCTTATCCGAACGGCATGGGAATCAAAGATATGATTCTACCGGCAGTCTTGGTGGGCGTGCCGTTTGTGATTACGGCGGCGCAACCCGATCTCGGTACGGCGCTCATGCTCATTATCATCGGTGGGTCGATTCTTTTTTTCATCAAAATCAAAACCAAAATTTTAATGACGGTCGGAATTGCTTTAGCCATCGCACTCCCCTGCGCTTGGTTTTTTGGCCTCAAAGAATATCAAAAAAATCGCGTCTACACATTTATTTCACCGATGCGTGACCCTCGCGGGGCAGGCTACAACTCGATTCAATCTCGCATCGCCGTCGGCAGCGGTCGGCTTTTCGGAAAAGGCTTTCGAAAAGGAACTCAGTCACAGCTCGAATTTTTACCAGAACGACATACCGATTTTATCTTTAGCGTTTTAAGTGAAGAGTTTGGTTTAATCGGGAGTCTCATCACGATTGTTTTTTTCGCGAGACTTTTTACCTTAGGTACTCGGATCGCCTCGCAGGCGCGTGAGAAGGCCGGGGCCATTGTCGTCATCGGAATTCTCTCTATTTTATTTTGGCATATGTTCATCAATGTCGGAATGGTGATTGGGCTTTTACCCATCGTGGGAATTCCTCTGCCGCTCATCAGTTACGGAGGTTCTAGCATGCTCACGACGATGTCGGGCTTGGGGCTCATTAGTAGCGTTGCTTACCGTAAATTTTTGTTCTAATAGAATCTATCCATCAATGAGAGATAGGTTCTTGTTAAAAAATTAGAAGTGTTTGCTGATGACGCTGACGATATTATCTTTCGGATGATTACCGACGATTTGCTCGACCTGTTTTCCACCTTTAAATAAAATCATCGTTGGAATACCGCGAACGCCATAAGTCGCAGGCACGCCTTGGTTTTCGTCGACGTTCACTTTAATGATTTTTACTTTTCCAGAAAATTCAGTTGCGATTTCTTCAAGCTTTGGAGCCAGGGCTTTACAAGGTCCGCACCATTCCGCCCAAAAGTCGACGAGAACTGGAGTGTCTGATTTTAAAACATCTTTTTCAAAATTATCATCTGTCGTTACAAAAGTATTGGTACTCACGGGTCCTCCTGATGACTGTTAACGGTATCATAACTGATTTTAGCCTTCGAGTACAGCGTAAGGTCGCGCACGGCCCAATAGCCAACAAATTCGACACTTTTACAAAGAATTGAACTGATTGGTTCAAAAGACACGCTGAGCTAAAACTCTACAAGTTCTCTCGTTCTACGGCGCCAGACCTCGGTCTAAATAGGCTCAAAGTCCTCACCCATCGGCGACTTTCTTCCGACAAGAACGACATGGATAGATCGGAATTTAACATATTAATCGTTGAAGATGACCCGACCCTTGGCAAGGCCATTTCTGAAGTCATTAAACGTGATGGATTCACGCCGATTCTGACGACCAAACCCGCCGACGCGATCTCTCAGATGAAACTTCAAACGATCCATCTCGCGATCGTTGATTGCATGCTCCCTAAAATGAATGGCCGTGATCTCGCGGTAAAACTTCGTGCCGATAGCGGTGGGGATATTCCGGTCATTTTAATGAGCGGCATTTATAAAGATAAAGGCTACATAAAAGAATCGATGCAACAGACCGGTGCGTTCGCCTATTTG
>JAYTQQ010000014.1:0-16496 GCA_043746635.1 Bdellovibrionales bacterium
GTCGTGGTCTACTTTAATTAGGCGAGAGATCCGCCTTTGAGCGAAGTAATAATCCCTTTTGAGACCGTACGCAAGCTCTCGAACACCCCGGCGCCCGTCGATGCGTTGGCTTCAAAATCAGGGGCATTATACTTGTTTAATGCGGTTCTCAGTTCAGCGACCGAAGCGACGTTCTTGAGGTCCCGCTTATTGTATTGAATCACGAGCGGCACTTCTTTGATGTTGTAGCCCTGCTGTTCAAGATTTTTTTCGAGGTTTCGGAACGACTCGATATTTTCATCCATGCGCTCCACCTGGGAGTCAGCGACAAAGATAATGCCGTCGAGCCCCTTTAAGATGAGTTTTCGGCTGGCGTCGTAAATGACTTGTCCGGGTACGGTATAAAGATGCAGACGCGTTTCAAGTCCGCGAATTTGACCAACCATTAAGGGTAGAAAATCGAAGAACATTGTCCGCTCAGGATTGGAGTAAAAACGCATCATTTCGCCCGCGTCGCTAGCCTTCGTTGTATTATGGTAAACCCATTGGAGGTTGGTTGTTTTCCCTCCGAGAGAAGGACCATAATACACGATCTTGCAGTGAATTTCTTTTGCTTCCTGATTGACGAATGCCAAAGCTGTGGAACCCTCTTACTTGTGTGAACTCAGTTCAATTCTGTTTTCAAGTGCACGCCCTAAGGTTCTATCATCCACATAATCGATGTCGCTGCCAAGTGGAACTCCACTCGCGATCCGACTTAATTTTACATTTTTGTCTTGAAGGAGCTTGGTGAGGTACAAAACCGTCGTGTCGCCCTCAAGGTCAGGGTCGAGAGCGAGGATGATTTCGTTGATTTTCTCTGAAGCACCATGATCACCCTCTTCGAGACGGATGAGCAGCTCTTTAATTTTAAGATCAAGGGGCCCGATATTATCAAGTGGAGAAAGGGCTCCGTGCAAGACATGGTACCTGCCTCGAAATGCGCCTGAACTTTCGAGTCTGACGATGTCGGATGGTTCTTCGACCACGCAGAGCAAATCTGACCGGCGAGAATGGTCGGTGCAATATCGGCATAGCTCGGTCTCATCGGTGTACGAGAAACATTGCGGACACGTGTGCACACTCTCTTGAACGAGCTTCAACACATCTTGCAGACCCGTCGAATACTCGGGCGTTCGCAAAACAAAATAAGCTAAGCGCTGAGCCGTCTTTGGGCCAATGCCCGGAAGACGACTGAGTTCATGAACTAATTTTTCAAGAGAGTTGATTTTAAACACGAGGCTTAATTTAATCCCGGAAAGCTAAAGTTACCCGTCACTTTTTCCATTTCTTTGGCGTTGCTCATTTTAGCCGTGCGAAGAGCTTCGTTCGTCGCTGTCACGATTAAATCTTGGAGCATTTCGACGTCTCCGGCTTTCATTACTTCTTCGGTAATTTTCATTTCGATGATTTCGTTTTCGCCACGAAGTTTAACCGTGACCGCTCCGCCACCTGAAGTTGCCGAATGTTCTTTGAGTGCCAATTCTTCTTGAAGCTTTTTGATCTTCATTTGCAATTGATTCGCCTGTTTCATGAGATTTTGCATTCCGCCGCCGCCTGGTCCGCCTTTGCCGTTCATGATTTCTCCTTTATGGATTTAATTTGTGCTTTAAACAGTTCTTGAGTTGATCGCACGAGTGGATGATTTTCAATCTGTTTTTCAATCGATTTCTCTTCAGCGTCTATTTTCTTCTGCTCGATCACTTTTGGAGCCGTCGAATCGCCTTCACCGGTGAGTTGCGCTTGGATTGTGAATTTCTTATTCCAGAGAGTTTCGACGAACTTTTCAATGCGTCTGAGATTATCTGGCTCTTTGAGTTTATCTAGCAAGAAGCTCATCTTTTTCGGAACTCCTAATTTCAAAACTGTGCCGTCAATTTCGACGAGTTCGGTGTTTTCTAAGATGGCACCCAAGAGTCCATTTGATTTTTTCACCTTCTCGACAAAACCAACCCAGAGTTCGGTCGGATTTTGGAAGTCTAAAACAGGCCCAGCTTGCTGAGATTTATTTTCGAAGTAGGCTGGGCGAGGGGGCGCCTGCGGAGCAGCCGCTCGGAGTGATTGCGCAACTGGTTGTGGTGGCGTTGGCGAAGCCTTAATGCCGGCGGCGTAATTTTTCACTGTCGTCGGCACCACCTGCGGAGGAACATTCGCCTGAATCGTTGCGACGGCTTCGCGTGCGTTTAATAAATTTTGTAGATCACGAATACGTGGAGCTGAGGCCATGCGGAGTAAAATAATTTCAAGCACCAGACGTGGATCCTGTGCTCGCAGTAAATCATTCACGCCCTTAAGGGCCATGTCGAACATGAAGTGCAAGTCTTCTTGGCTCAGTTTCACCGTCAGTTTTCTGAGGGCTTCAATCTCGCTTTGCGGAAGATCGAGCATATTTTCAAGATTCACTCGCTCAGGATCAATCATACGTGCGATCAGAGCGTGACGAATTTCTTCGAGTAATTCTTGAGCGAAAATTTTGTAGTCGTATCCGCCACGAAAGATTTTTTCGATAATTTGCAAAACACCTTGAGCATCGCGTGCCGCTAACGCCGTAAGAGTTTCGATTAAAACGCTGCGGTCGGTAAGACCCAAAACTTCAACGACGCAGGCGTGAGTGAGCTTTTCTCCGGCGCAAAAGCTCACGACTTGATCGAGCAAGCTTTGACCGTCTCGCATTGACCCGTCAGCCTGCCGAGCGATCACCCAAAGGCCTTCGACTTCGAAAGAAATTTTTTCGGCTTCACAAATTTTTGCAAGATGATCGGCAATCTGCCGCGTCGGGATTCTTCGAAAATCAAATCTCTGACAACGACTCAAAATCGTATTCGGAATTTTCTGCGCTTCTGTGGTAGCCAAAATAAAAATCGCGTGCGGAGGTGGCTCTTCGAGGGTCTTAAGCAAGGCATTGAAGGCACTCGTCGTGAGCATATGAACTTCATCGATGATGTAGATTTTGTATTTACCGTGTGATGGCATGTAGCCAACGCTTTCACGTAATTCACGAATCGAGTCGACTCCGTTATTGCTGGCTCCATCGATTTCGATGACGTCAAGGCTTCTGCCGCTCGCGATGTCGGTGCAGACCTGGCAAACTCCACACGGAACGAAATCTTTAACATTCGGGCAGCATAAAGTTTTTGCGAGAATGCGGGCCGAAGACGTTTTACCCGTACCGCGAGTTCCGGTGAAGAGCATCGCGTGAGGCAAGCGATCATTTTTAATGGCGTTGATCAAAGTGGTCGTGATGTGGTTTTGGCCCACGAGTTCTTGAAATGTTTGTGAGCGCCATTTGCGCGCTAAAACTTCGTAAGCCAAGCTAACCACCATTATTTTTGAAAAAGAAAAGTGGCCGGGTATCCCGTGTCACATAATTCCGGAGTTACCGTTGCTTCCTTCCGGACCTAGCGGAGTTAGCTCGGTTTTATTGCATGGGACCCGGCCGCAGTGAACTTATCTTTTTAAGGCCGAAGGAGCAAGGCTTTTACGCCTTTTCGTCAGTGAAAACGAAGGCCGGAACCGACTCGGGATCGCTAAATTGCCAGCGCGTTTCAGAGGGCAATCCGCTGCCGGTCGAAACCGGAAAATGAAGCGTCAACGCTTCGCCCATGGCAATGGCTGAATCAAAAACCATCCATCCTGGCAGAAATTTTTCGAAAACCGACTTGATCCAGGGATAGTGCGTGCACGCCAGCAGTGCCACTCCAGCGGGCAATTTTTGATAGCTCTTGAGATACTCGAAAACAGTTTGTTCTAAGATACTGTGGCCAATCCAGGCCTCCTCAATCATAGGCACCAGCAGTGGACATTCTTGCTCGATAACTTGAGTTTCGGCTCCTAATTTTTCTTGAATGAGCTTCGCGTACATATGACTGCGAACGGTCGCGCGAGTCCCTAAAATTAATATCGGCGCCGACGCTTTGAAATTCTGAATAATGCTTTCAACACCGGCATCGACCACGCTAAAAACCGGAGTCTTTTTTCCCATGACTTTGCGGATTTCTTCGATCGCAATACAAGACGCCGTATTGCACGCGACAACCAAGGCGTCGACCTTTTGACTGCTAATGTAGTTTGCCGCCGACACTGCAAGATGTTTAATTTGGTCAGGACTTTTTGTTCCGTAAGGAAGATTGGCGTTATCACCAAAGTAAAAAAAATCTTCTTTCGGAAATCTTAATTTTAACTCTTTCAAAACGGTCATGCCGCCGATTCCGGAATCGAAAACTCCAATCTTCATAGGGAACTCGCAATTCTTTCAAGTTGATGAAGTTCATCGGCCCAGTAGTTGTAAGTTGTAAAATTTGGAAAAACTCTTTTAAAAAATGGATCATTCCAACGGTGAGCAATCCACGCCGCGTAAGAGATAATACGAAGGCCTCTCAAGCCTTCGATCAGATGCCAGTCGTCTGGTAGGTTGCGAAGCTCTTCGTAACCAGCGCACATTTCGTCGTACTCGCGACTCGCGTAAATGTCAGTCGAAATTCCGCTTAGGAGCATCCAGAAATCTTGCACTTCTGGTCCATTGACGAAATCATCGAAATCGACGAAGAAAAACTCACTCCCCGAATGAAGTAAATTTCCTTTGTGGCAATCGCCGTGAATGCGAATATATTTTTCGGGCTCCAGAATATCGTCAAGATATTCGAGAATGCGCTCGCTGACGTCGAGATACTGATTGAGCAATTCGGGGTAGACGAAATTTTCGAGTCTCGGCAAAACATCCCAGCCAAAAGATTTGGCGTCGAGCGTGAGTCTGTGTTTGGCTTTTTTGCGGGAGCCCACGTTGTGAATGCGTGCGAGCAGTCGGCCCACCTGTTTAAGTTCGCCAGGTAAAAATTCTTGTGGATTTCGCCCGAGCACCCTCGGAAAAAGTGCGGTCCGGTATTTACCGGAGTAAACGATTGATTTTCCGTTTTTAAGTTTGAGAGCTGGCACGGCAGAAATACCTTCAAGATTTAATTCATCTAAAAATTGATGTTCATCCGAAATTGCTTCGTCGCTCCAGCGGCCGGGCCGGTAAAATTTTGCGATGACCCGCTCTTTACTTTCGGTGAAAACATCGAAAACGCGATTCTCGTAAGAGTTGAGCTGAGAGTATTCGCCGGTCGAACGAAAGCCAGCCGCCTCGACCGCATCCAAAATAACTTCTGGCGTGAGGGCATCAAAGTCGTTTTCTTTGGCGCGGTCATTTTTCTGGTTCATCAGCCTCTTTCGGTCTATCATTGCTTAGCTATGTTTAACCTATTTAAATCTCAGCATGCAAAAACAATCTCACCCGCGACAAAAGAAGAAGTGCTTTTGTTCGACGAGAATCTCGTAAGCGTCGAACGCGAAGCTTTTCGCCGCAGACTTTCGCTCAGTGTCGCGCTGAATGATAAAATTCGTGTTCGCGCTGCAAAGCCGACAACGCCAACTGAGATCTTGCAGTTTTTAGAATTACAAAAAGAATGGATTTCTGCTCGACTCGTTAAAAATTCAAATATTCGGATTCGTTATCCTAAAAAAGCATTTACCGAGGGCGAGAGATTTCTTTTTTTCGGCAGTCACTTTAGACTCAAGTTCGAAGAAGCCGCCGCCGGCCTAGGACAGATTTTTCTCAGAGACGAAAATCTCGTCGTCGGGGTTCCGAGCCTTCACAAAAGAGGTTTTCGTACTGAAGTAGCTCATCCCGAGATGGCAAAACCCATTCGCGATTTCTACCGGCATCAAGGTCGTAGCTTCATTGAAACCCAAACTCAAAATTTCGCCAAGAAGATGCAACTTTTTCCAAAAGATTTATCCTTTCGTTCGCAAAAGACCCGGTGGGGAAGTTGTTCGACAAGTGGGCATGTCAGTTTTAATTGGCGCCTGATCATTGCTCCGAAAGAAGTGATCGAGTACGTCATCGTGCATGAACTCGCTCATTTGAAACACCACAATCATTCCAAAAACTTTTGGAATCTGGTCGCAACTCAATTGCCCAACTACCCCATTTTAAGAAAATGGCTCCATGATCATCAATTTGAAGCTGACTTTTTAGCCAAAAAGTCTGAACTCTGGATAGACTGAACGCGCACAGACATTCCAAAATCATTTGCCTTTTCTAAAACTCAGTGAAAGTCTAGACCGGGAGTTCAAATATGCAAATGACACCTCAGACTTCATTTCCCGATACGCAAAGACCGACCCCGGTTTCTCCGCTCATTCATGATTATACGGATTACCGAAAATATTTGAAAGACATGTACGAATTTCGTAAGCTCACCGAAAGCACCGGAATGCGCACATATTCTTATTCTCATTTTTCGGCAGCGGCAGATATTAAATCACCGAATTATTTAAAACTCATCATCGAAGGCAAACGCAATCTGTCTGAAGATATGATTTCAAGATTTGGGCGCGCGCTCCGACTTGAGAAACAACAAGCCGAAGAATTCAAAGCTCTCGTTCGTTACGGACAAGCCAACGAACCCGTTGAGCGAAATAAATATCTTAAAGACTTAGCCGAAATTAGAGCCGATCAAGAAAATGCAAGTGATGCCGACAAACAAAAATGGGAAAAAGTTCCGGGCTGGATTGGTTGGGTTCTCTACGCAATGATGGACCAAAAAAATACTGGCGTTGAACCCGAACAACTTCAAAAATTGTTTCGCGCAAAAGCGAGCGTTCAAGAGGTCCGTGAATCTCTTCAAAAGTTAATTAACGCTGGCGAAATCGTTACTGACGAAGAAACCGGCGAGCTCAAACGTCCACGTGAATTGATCGATACGCCACAAGATTTGCCTGTGGCTCTCATTCGTCGTTTGCAAACCGAGCTCATCTATCTCGGAATTGAATCTCTCTTCAGAGATTCTCCCAAGGATCGTGAGTTTGGGGCCCTCACCGTTGCGCTCACTCAAGAAGAATTTGAGCAAACTCGCTTCGAGCTGAGACAACTCCGTAAACGTATCCACAAAGACGTCACGGTTAAGCGCCAGAGCACAAAAGGTGACCGCGTTTACCAACTCAATATCCAATTATTTCCGGTGACTGAAAAAGCTTAATCGCACTTTCGAGTCGCTCGTTTGGCGTGCTATCGTTTTTTTGCTGCGATCTCTTTTAGGTCGCTTGTGATTTTATTTTGCTCTTCTTCTGGTAAGCATTCAAAAAATCTGTCTGAGTTTTGGAGAGCCGTCAAAGTTTGGTCGGCTTTATCGATATCGCTTCCGATAGCGCGTTGACTAAAGCAAGCAGCCACCTTACGAAGAGAATAGCTGATTCCTACCAGGTCAGGACAACGCATATCTTTTGATGCCTGAAAAGTTTTTTTCCCGAGGGATGGTACAAAGAGCGCATCGACTTTTCCGGGAATGCAGAGACCGCCGAGCCCGCCCCAATTATTATTGTATGAACCCGATGACCTATCCGTGACGACAATCGCTCCGAGCGCGATGGCCGGACTACAGAGAGCCACAAACATTACAGTTCCACCAACGAAATCAATCAATACTTCACCCGTATATGCTACGCCCGTTACTGCGTACGACAACGCGACTCCGCCAGCTTGCTGAGTTTTAGAAATGAGTTTTGCCCCTGAAGCATTTTCAGGAATGTTTTCGAGAGCCGTTTCGCAACGACCTCCTTCAATCTCTGAATTGAATTTTTTTTCGACCGAGGTGCAGCTGACGAGAAACGCCAAGGAGAGAGGGAGTATTTTTCGCATACGAAAATAATAGCTCTTAAGAGTGCGGCGAGTAAAGCGCAAATCATTTCTGCGGCTCGCTAAGGACCCGTTTGGTTAAAATTTAAAATTCCGTAGAGTTGACAAATTGTGAAAGAAATTTACACGGAACGGCTAGTGAAGACCAATCCATACTTCCGGGCTTTTCTTCGCCGGTGTACTTGTAATGGTTTTTAGGAGTCGCGCGACTGGCCTTTACGACTTCGAGCAAATGAGTAGTCGTTAAAAAATAGACCTTCGTGCCGCGATGATCATAAAACGCATAGATCAGACTATACTCTAGTCGAGAGAAAATTTCATTAGACGCGTTCAAATTTCTGAAAGATTTTAAGACAAAAAAAAGCGTTTTTGCGAGGCGAACTAATTTAATTTTTCGTTAACTTTAGCTCGAAGATTTTTGCGTCGATGAACGATTGATGTCTCATCTTAAACCCCTCATTTATGGCTTATTTTTGTCACTCGTTTCGGCCAATACTTTTGCCGCAAATGAGCTCCCCGGTAATTTAGAGGGAGTTCAAAATGGCCAGCAGATTTTTCTTGATATTGAAGATGGCGCTCACCGAACCATGTTTAAAGATCCGGGCCACGATTGGTCTTGTCCCGCAGAAGAATGCCCACGCGTAACCTGGCCTTCTCGAGAAAATTCTCTCTTCTACGGCGGAAAAGTAAAAGAAGTCGATACTTTCAATCCGATCACTCAGAAGACAGAAAAAATTTTTTACATCTATGTGCTTGAGAAACTCGGCGAACCTAAAAATGGAAAAACGCAATTATCTGGCTGGATGATGGCCGATACATTTAAGGCAAAAGTTTATTCGCCTGCTTTTAGAAAAACGGCCAAAAAGCCAACCGGCCCCTGTCCGCCAGCTCAAGCGGAGCAGAACTATATCACCGACAAACTTCAGGGCAACGTGAATCAAGAGGTTGCGCGTATTTTTAGTAAACTTTCGGGCGTGGTAGGACAATGTCCGTCGCGCGATCCCGCTCACATGAAAGTAGATTTCAGAGCGAAAGAAAACCCATTTGACCAAGTAATCCTGCCGATGCTTATGAAAACTCAATTTCCGGATCTGAAAAAAGACAACGGTCGTTCAGTTTCGAGAGAAGAAATTTATGCTATCGATGCGCACGCACGCACCTGTATTGCAGAAATCGGAACGAGATGCGCGACCAGCGGACCCGAATACGTTTTTGCATGGGAGCGCATGGCCCTCAATCGCGCAGAATATGTTGAGAGAAAAACCTCTTATGCTTCACGTTTTGTCATGACTTCTCATCCGAGCGAAGACAATGCAAAAACACAAGTGGTTGTCGAGCCCAGTCAATACGATGTTTGGAAGCAAGGTGGTTCAGTCGGAAATGCATTTTGCCCGGCTTCGAATTCGCAAAAACCGATGTTTACAGGTCAGAAAACAAGTCGTCGCCCATTTCCAATCGAAACAGAAGGTTGGAATACATGTCTGAAAGCCGCCATCGAAGGCGTCCTCTATCCCCAAGAATTTAAAGATGTTCGTACTCGCGGATTTCAGGAAACCTCTTACCGCACGGGCGATGCCTACACTAGGTTAAAAGACGTTAAAAACGCTAAGGTTCTCGGAAGACCTCTCTCAAACCACAGCTGCATGCGTGTCTTGCACGATGAAACACTCCCTAAACTGTCTGACTTGTAATGGGCAGCCAAAGCCTGTTGCTAACTAGTTTTTTGCGACGTGAGATTTCATTGGTCCTAAGATCTTTGTAATCGCATCGTATTCCGTGTTGAAATAGCCTTTTGCATTTTCAGCACTTGCCCAAAAAGTAACGATCGCTTCACGAGCTTCTGCTGGCTTTTGCTGCTTGATCAAAATTTGAACGATTTCGCCTGTCGCTTGCGCCGGCAATTTCGTTGGATCTGATTGAGATATCGCAAGGCTAAAATATTTCAGAGCATTATCGAGGTCATTGGTTTTTTCTAAAGCTAAACCATACTGAATTGCAACGGCAGGATTTTTTCCACCGATTTTATAGTAAGATTCATAAGCCCGAACCGCACCCTGAGCATCTTTCAACAGAGTTCTAAAGTGCGCGAGATTCGCAATCGTTTCGGTATCGCCCGTCGCTTTATACCAAGAGAGATAAGTGCTTTCAACGCAGCTCCATTTATTTTGCTGAACACACGCGTCAACAATTGTCTGATAAGTTTTAGGAGACGCCATCCCGAGCATCTGACTGATTTTCAATCCAGGAATTTGGGTCGCGTAAGATCCCCAACTCATGAAATGCATATAAAGACCCATCACCATGAGGCCAACAACGGTATAAACCTTAATCATCTGACGATCACGCTTTTCAAAAACCTGATTGAGTGCCTGGTTGTTCGTGTACCCGCAACCGCAACCGCTGCTTCCACTTTCGAGATCATTGATGAGCTCTGATGAGCATCTTAGACAAGTCGTTTCGAAATTCATGACATCCTCCGCTTGGCAGTTAAGTGTTTGCTCCCACCGAAGAGTGCAACCACACACTCACTTGAGCAATCCAAGAGCCAACCCGGAGATTGGCTAAAAGCTCGCGTTTATCACTACAAACGAATAAATTTCAAAACCGGCGCGATTTGTGACAATAATTGTTTGGTAATGGGAGCCCCGTGATTCATCGCAATACCTTGTGAGTCGATGGAAATCGCTCCATAGTGTCAAGCCTCCAAAAAGAAACTTGAACGCCTGAGAACGACGACATATGTTTTAGGCCTTAAGTTTTCAAGCTCTTTGAAGGAGTTCAAATGCATTCTCTTGTGAGTGGTTTCGAGTTTATTTTGCGCGGCGGTTTTATGATGTATCCGCTACTCTTGTCTGCTCTCATCGCGATCGCGGTGATTTTTGAACGCATTATGATTTTTCAAAAGCGTTTTCAAACTCCGCCCGAATTTCGTTTTAAAGTTTTTGATCTGATCAAAGCCAGAAAACTCGAAGAGGCTCAAAAACTTTGTGCGACCATCGAGACTCCGGTGAGTTCGGTCATTTCAAATGGCATTAGTCATTTTAAAAATCCGATCGAGGAGATGGAGCTCTCGATGAAGAACTCGGCCGAAGAGTGGGTTCCTCTTTTAGAAAAACGTGTCGATATTATCGATACGGTGATTACCGCTGCGCCGCTCATGGGACTTCTCGGAACAATCACCGGCATGATGGGATCTTTTCAGGTTTTGAGTGAAAAAGGCGTGAACGAACCCAACGCCATCACGGGTGGCGTTGCCGAAGCCTTGATCGCGACCGCAACTGGCCTCGTGATCGCACTCTTTAGCCTTGTTGCCTACAATTACTTGTCGGCGAAAATTAAAGTATTTATTTATGATCTCGAGGCTGTCGCAAGTCGCCTCGTTGAAATCAGAATGAGTGCAGAACGCGAGCGACAGAAATGAAAATTCGTAGGCGCGAAAGTAAAAAGGCCCGTATCGAAATCATTCCGATGATTGACGTGATCTTTTTCTTGCTCGTATTTTTTATGGTATCGTCTCTCGCGATGACAAAAATTAATTCGATGCCGGTAGCTCTTCCGAAAACTTCTTCGAGTCCCGAAGCGATCAAGCAAGATATTATCCTTACAATTCGTGCCGACAAAAGTATTTTCTTGAATAAAAATGCTGTCTCTCTCGACAATCTGGGGACCCAGCTCGCTTACGAAATGCATGATCGCCCGCAAGATACTGTCGTCGTCAATTCGGACGAAGCCGTTCCCTACGGGCTCGTCGTTCAAGTGATGGATAAAGCCCGCCAAGTCGGGGTCCGAAAATTTGCTCTCGCCACCGAAGCAAGTTCTGCCCGCAAAGGTAAATAATGAACTTCGCGAACCATGTTGAAATTCGAAAGTACGAAAATAAAATCTTGTCGCTTTCGTTTGCGGCAGCTCTCGTCGTCGAGTTTCTACTTCTCACCGGCATGGGAATTTATCAGCACTGGCTCGCCCATCCACAGGCAAAAACAGAGTGGGCTTCTCCGAAGTATATCGAAACCGAAATCTATGAGCAACCAAAGCCTGAACATCTTGTTGAAGAGAAAAAATCTCAGACGCTCTCCCGTCCAGAAAAAAGTCTGAGCGTTCATCCCGACGAAGGAAAAAAATCAAAAGACGCGAATCCTCTTCAAGATCAAAATCAAACCGATAGCGGACCCAAACTTGTGGCCAATCACGGCCCAATCGCGATTGAAACTCCGGCACCAGTCATTCCAGAATATTTAAGGGATCGTGACATGGCGACAAGTATCGTCATTGACTTCTTCGTCACGTCTTTAGGGATTGTCACGCCTCACCTTGTATCCTCAAGTGGAAACGAAGAGTTAGACGCCCTCGCACTGACGACCGCTAAAAAGTGGCGCTTTAAGCCGGCTGAAAACGAGCACAAGGCTTACGATTCAAAGGTTCGCCTCAGAATTAATTTTCAAGTCCAGTAGTCCAATTTTTTTTTGAAAAAAATTTGCGTCTGCAATGCTGCTGGGCTTTTCATCCAATTTTTGTTATATTCTCAATAAAGAGTCGTTTCAATGCCGGAGGGGTTTGTCATGAAACTGGTTCAATATGTATTCACAGGCTTCACTCTCGCCGCCGTTTTAATGGCGTGTTCAAATGATTCTTCGCCACCATCTGGTGCTGCTCCGCTGAACGATCCCAATGCTCCGATCGTTGAATCTCAACCAAAGGACGGACAGTTTTCAGTTCGAGAGATCCTTTCTTCAAGCGCTCGTAATTTAGGCCAGTACACATCTGGTAAACGTGATGCCGGCATTTTCTGTAAACTCATAGACGTACCGAATTCGGCTTACGGCAAACTGATTGCGATCGAAGCCATGTGGACTTTTCAAAGTGCAGACAAAACTGAAAAAGAGTTTTACCGTGTAAAAATCGAATCTCAATCTGCGCGCGATATTATGCCTGGCAAAAACAGTTATGATTTCGTCGATGCGCAAGTGCGTTTGTACCGAAGCAAATCAAGAAGAGCGGCGCTTGCCGATCTGAAGGCAGTTGCTCCTGCAGGTTACAGCTGCGACATTTCTAATTTTGAAAGGCAAGGGCAAAAGCTTTCTGGTCGTATCCAGTGTTCAAAAGATAATGTCTACAAAAGCTACAGCCTTCGTTTAAATTTTGATTGTACCCTCGACTAGGACACAGATTTCAGTCTAAAAATTTTCAAAAAGTATTTGATTGAATCACTCTTAAGGATTGCTCTGATATTCTCGTTTTCTCTCTTATAACTCCCAAACAGGCATATCTGATCAAATGGGAGCGCTGCCACTTCGAAGTTCATGTCTGGTCATCCCGTCGATGCGAATCGGCCATCGGCCTGCAGAAGACAGCGGCGATGGGACTTCCGGGCACTCAGACAGGAGGTCTCTCAAAAATGCTGACAGCCAGGGTTGAAATTATTTCGGATGGGCCCGAGCCAAGTCTTTAAAGTAGACTTAACAAGCTTGATTGTTTCATAATCCTCACATGAAAACAGATGTCATAATTGTTGGAGCCGGATTGTCAGGTTTAGTTGCCGCTGCAGAAATTGCGGATGCGGGCAAATCCGTTTTGATCCTTGATCAAGAGGCCGAGCAAAATTTAGGTGGCCAGGCATTTTGGTCCCTCGGCGGACTTTTTCTTGTCGACTCTCCCGAACAGCGCCGACTCGGAATTCAAGATTCACGCGAACTCGCGATGCGCGACTGGATGACCACTGCAGGCTTCGATCGCAAAGAAGATCTTTGGCCTCGCCGGTGGGCCGAAGCTTACGTTAACTTCGCCGCCGGCGAAAAAAGATCTTGGCTTCACGATCAAGGCATTCGATTTTTTCCTTCTGTGGGATGGGCCGAGCGTGGTGGCTCAGCCGCTGATGGACCCGGCAATACGGTTCCGAGATTTCATGTTACCTGGGGTACTGGGCCGGGAGTTCTCGAGCCTTTTTTACGGCGCGTAAAAGAACACGTCTCGCAGGGCAAAATCGAGTTGCGCTTCAGGCATAGAGTGAGCGCTCTCAACATCGAAAATAAAATCGTCACCGGCGTTCACGGAAAAATTCTTGAGCCCACCAACGTCAAGCGCGGAGAGACAAGTTCGCGGGTCGAAATCGGAAGCTTTGATTTTAAATGCCAAGTCGTCATCGTTACTTCTGGAGGCATCGGCGGCAATTTCGAAAAAGTTCGCGCGAACTGGCCAACTGATCGTCTCGGACCCGCTCCTGCTTTTTTGATTTCGGGAGTTCCGAGTCATGTCGACGGACACTTTCAAGACGCCGTTCAATCTCAAGGTAGCAGCGTCATCAATCGCGATCGTATGTGGCACTACACTGAGGGTATTCGAAATTGGAATTCAATCTGGCCCCATCACGGAATTCGCGTCTTGCCTGGCCCGAGTAGCCTTTGGCTTGATCCAACCGGTAAACGCTTACCATTTCCATTTTTTCCGAGTTCGGATACGTTGGGGACGCTCTCGCACATTACAAATAATCGCTACCCCTACACTTGGTTTGTACTCAATCGCAATATCATTAAAAAAGAATTTGCTCTCTCGGGGAGCGAACAAAATCCCGATCTCACCGGCAAAAGTATATTACTGACTCTGTCTCGCATCGGAAAAAATGTTCAAGCGCCGGTTCAAGCCTTTATGGATAAAGGTGCCGACTTTGTTGTTCGCGATAATTTGCGAGATCTCGTCGATGGCATGAACAAAATGAATGGCAACAATTTGGTGGATTTCGAAATTCTTGAGCTTGCGGTAAAAGACCGCGACCTTCAGGTGATTAACGAATACGGCAAAGATCCGCAACTCGCAATCGTCCGTGGCGCCCGCAAAGTTCTCAGCGAAAAAATCATTCGCGTCGTAAAGCCTTCTCCGATTTTAGATCCTGAGAATGGTCCGTTGATTGCTGTTCGCATGAATATTCTCACTCGTAAATCTCTCGGTGGACTCGAAACAGACTTAAGTTCACGTGTACTTGATCGCGCTGGTGAGCCGATCGGTGGTCTCTATGCGGCCGGTGAAGTTGCGGGATTTGGTGGCGGCGGCGTTCATGGCTACCGCTCGCTTGAAGGAACATTCTTGGGTGGATGTATTTTTAGTGGCCGCACAGCAGGCCGTGCCGCCGCGAAAGAAATTATCTAGCTGCGCCCATTTTTGCAATCAAACGATCTAGCCACAAATCAGGAAGATGCCTCACGACATTTGCGATTTTAGCATCACGACCAACCAGGTATCGTGAACGAGGATTTGGAGATTCAAGCGCATGCTTCACAACTTTATAAACATCTTCAGGCTGTGCCGCACTTTTCAGACTCACTTCTAAATTTTTTATAAGCTTATCTACCATTGGGCGATATATATCTTGAGCATGCTTTGAAATTTTATCTAATAAAACAAAGGCACGGTCTTTCGATTTATCCCAAATAGGAGTTTGAACCATTCCGGGCTCAATCAAGGATACATGAATGCCAGAAGATCTGAGCTCTCTTCGAAACGCATCGCTCATGGCTTCAACCGCATGCTTTGAAGCTGCGTAGGCACCCACGAGTGGTGTCGTCACTTTGCCAGAAATAGAACCGATGTTAATAATTCGGCCTTCAGTTTCGCGCAAGAGTGGGATACAGGCTTGAGTCACCCGCAGAAGGCCCACTACATTCACATCGAGCTGATCTTCAAATTCTTCGATCGGAATGAATTCGAGTGGACACGCAACCGCTATGCCAGCATTATTTATGAGTGCTGTGAGATTTTCGCCTTTTAGTTTTTCGGCACATTTCGAAATAGAATTCTGATTTTTGACATCGATGAGAATCGGAAATAAGTTCTCAATTTTTAAGTTTATGATTTTTTTCTCGTCCTCAGCTTTTCGAACGCCGGCAAAAACTTTGAATCGTCCCTCTTTTGCGATTTGCTGAGCGAGGTGAAGTCCAATTCCTGTTGAGGCACCCGTGATGAGAACTGCTTTTGACATTAATAGCACCTTGATATATTTACATTTTTGGTTGTTCCGTCGTAAGAGTGTAAACTTGCCGTCCCACATCCTGTCAAAGTCATTGTCTCGATATTATATCCTAGTCACAATTGTTTAATCGTTTTAAATATTTTTTGAAAGTTTAAGTTTTGTGATCATCATAATGAGATCTTTCTCGTTCTGAGACGTTTTATTTCTTCTTTTCAAAGAGAGGACGAAACTCAGCATAACCTTTTGTCTTGAGATCTGTCTTCGGTATAAATCGCAGCGACGCCGAATTCATGCAGTATCTTTTGCCGGTCGGCTCAGGACCATCATCAAAGACATGGCCCAAATGAGAGTTCGCGAGCTTGCTTCGAACTTCTGTTCTGTCGGACATCAAACTTTTATCGGTTTTGGTCGTCACCATATCTGGCTTCAGTGGCTTGGTGAAGCTAGGCCAGCCCGTTTGTGAATCGTATTTATCGAGCGAACTAAAAAGGGGCTCACCCGAAACGACGTCGACGTAAATCCCATCCTTGTGATTGTCCCAATAATCATTATGGTAAGGCTGCTCCGTTCCGTCATTTTGGGTCACATCATACTGTATGCTGCTCAGAGTTTTTTTAAGCTGATCATCTGCTGGCTTTTTAAAATCTTTTGCCTCCCAAGCCTGAGCCTGAATTCCCAAGAGAGCCAAAACAAGAATTAATTTTTTCATTATTTTTCCTCTAAAAAGTAAAGCTTCGTAGATAGCGGAAAATTTCAGGATAGATGTCGCTTGAACTTCAGCAAGATTTGCTGAGTTCGGATTTTGTATCCGATGTACTTTCTTTTTTCAAGTGATTTAATTTT
>JAYTQQ010000015.1:0-5492 GCA_043746635.1 Bdellovibrionales bacterium
CGCATCGGCTGGTCGATTCAAATCATATAAAACATTTGCGATGTTCATATTCGGATCTTGTCTCAGTGTTGCATCGTCATCTGATTTTTGTCTGAGATCCAGCGAGGTGGTCAAATGAGATTTAAACTTTTGCGTCTAAATCCTTTTTCGGAATGGTGACAGTAAGGTTTCCGTCTTCGTCGATCTGTTTAACGACCATATTTTGTCTCACCGGGTAGGCAAGCTTAAATTCTTGACGGTTTGTTTGGTATGAGTTTGTCTCTGACTTTTCGCCTCCGTTCACAATCTTTGCATCATTTGATCGGTAAGATTCGAGAACGACTTTGTCGTCTCTGACGTGAACCGAATAACTGTTTTTTTCTGGCTGCGGAATCTTAGCCGTTAGGACGTACGCTCCTTCGTGCTCAGTAAGATGGGCGTTGAGGTCACGTGCTTGGTAAAACGGATCATCAATTTTCGAATCGAAAGCAGTCGCCTTGCTCGCAAGCTCTTGCTGCTGTCGGTAAATTTCTTTTAAGAAGTTTTGTTTTTGGAGGTTAAAGCTTTCTCGGTTTTGGCCTTCATTTTGGACGAACTGCTCATTATATTTTTTTGTGAGCTCTTGCAGATTTTTACGTTGAAGTTCGGTTGAGTCTTTTCGCTTAAGTTCGTACTGAGTCTGAAGCTTAGTCTGATCTTCTGCAAACTGTTTCTTTTCTGTATTCAGCTCTTCTTTATAGAAATTTTCGTCATTGCGAAGTTCGAGAGTGTATTTATCTTTTGTTCCTTGTAATTCGGATTCGCCTTTTCTCTGAGTCGTATAAATATCTTTTGAATATTGCTTTCTCAATCCTTCAGAAGTTTTGATTCCGTCATCTTGTGAAGCTTTAATTTTTTGTTTTGTTTCGCTATCTACACGGCTGAGAACTTGATCTGCGTTCTCTTGAATCAAGACACCTTCACTCTGAACTCTCGTCTGAGAATCCTTGCGGATGTGGTTGATCGCGGCATCGCCACTTTCTCGCACGTCTTGTTCACGTTTTAAATATGCTTTTTGAATTTGTCTGAGTTTCGATTCATGGTCTGATTGCAAATCGTGCTTGCGAGTTTCGAATTCTTCATTCGTATCCTTAAGCGCGAGCGATTGGGCTTGTGGTGTAATCGATATTTTTGACATTGTCTCATTTTAGCACAATTTCGAGATCTTTATGACGAAGGCGTATTGAATTTAGTCTTACGGCTTGGCGACTTTCACGGTTGGCGGTAATTCTATTGGAGCAGCTGTTTGAGCTGAAGCAGGGGCCTTCAGTTGAGCCGAGACCGCGTTTGTTGGTGCAGGTCTTAGGCAGATCGGTGCGAATCCATCCGTGCGCCCTTTGCACATCCAAGTTCCGGTAATTTGTGTGCGCTCTTCTTTGTGGACCGTATAATACATGGGGTATTGCAAATGATCGAGAGTCGTAACTACGACTCGACTTTGGTTGGTAGTTGAATCTGAAATCGTAAGTTCGTACGCACGATATTCTGCGGATGTATCAAAATGAGAAAAAAATAAAAATAAAATTCTCAGCATGAACTGAAATCGGCATTTTTTGTCGAAGGCTTAAGGTCTAGTTCTTTAACCCAGCTTTGTGTTCGCTGGGTCTTTATAAGAAAGGATTCTCACGATGGGTGGTTACGAATGGCGATTTGTGGCGATTAGTGGCGGATATCGCTGCTAGCAAGAATGGTGTTTTCGACCAGCTGAAAATAAGCACGAACGAGGAGTTCGTAAGTTTCCGATTCAAGAGTTTCAAGAAATAGTTTCTTTTCTTGGATGCTTGGTCGTTCGATAAAACGGGTGAGCAAATCTTGAACTTTTTGCACATTCGCTTGGTCTTTTAGCTTTTTCTCGAGGTTTTTTTGACTGAGAACTTTGATCAGTTCCTTATTGTCGAACATGAAATGAATACCTTGAGTACTTTGATAAAGTAGGTATTCAATCTGCTCGAGATTTTTTTCGTCTTGCTTGACCTGTTTGGCCCCGGGTTTGTCACTCGGTGGATTCTCCAGCACACACGCCTCCTTGCGTGAAATGTTTGATGCACTTGAAGGACAAAAATTATGACACTTTTGGCCTCTTTCCAAGTCTGAGGAAAGTAATTGAAATGCGCAAGTCATTTTGAGGCAAAATTGACAAGATAAGTCAGCTGCCGTACCATTATAAGAGAGTCGATGATTCGCTTACAAGCGCCAACGTTTTTTTCCTCGAGAGGTGCACGTGATGTCTAAGACAGCCCTAAAGCGACGAGTTTCTAAGAAAGAATTTATGAATAGCCAAATTACCATCGACGAATCTGAAGGGCTTGTATTTGCTAGTGAAGAAGAACTCTACGATTACTTTTTGCCGCAAACGCAGAAGCTTGAAAAAGAGTTTTTTATGTCTCGAAAAGAGACAGATGTTCAAGAGAGTGATTTCAAAAATTACGAAGACCTTTTGAATCATGTTCTGAATGATCCGGATGAGGTCTGGGAAGACACCACTCGATTTAAGAACTGCAAACTCTACTGTTACGTCGGGCACTATGTTGTCGATCAAGAAAATGTTTACTACGTAGCCGTTACTTACCGCACCGGTGATGTTCCGAGCTTTATATTTTTGCATTTTCCTTCGCAGGATCTCGAACTCGTTGATAGTTTTCGAAAAGGAAAAATCATCTACGACCGTGTTTTAAAAGAAGTTGAAAACGGCGCCGTTGATGGGGACGCTTTAAGTGAAGGTGATGACTTGGCGGTAGGTCTGTACCGCGCGATGTTGAAAGTACGTGCGGCTCAAGACATCGCTGAAGATAAGTTTAAATCTTACGAAAATTTAAGAGAAAGCACGATCGAAGAGGCAGACGAAATTTGGAGGAGCACTGATCTGAACGGCAACGTCCTCGTTAGCTTTATCAAAGAGTTTGCCGAAGAGCCCGAAAAAGATCTGCATTATGTCGTAGTCACGATTGAAGATCCGGCTTCGAGTAGCCATGCACTGCTCTTCTCCTTTCCGTCTTCGGACGTGAACTTACTCGATCGTTACCGCCATGGTGAAAACTTGCACGCAGAAGAAATTGTTCAAGAGGCGAGCCATTAAATATTTACTGTTTCTTTTTTTAGCCATGCCCACCCATTCGTGGGCATCGGCCGATGCAAAACTCATCGATCGTTTGGGGCTTGAAAAAATTCAAGGTGAAGTTCCACAGTTTGAATTTTCAAATTCAAAATCTGAAGTTCTGAACGCGGGTGCCTTTAAATCAAAAATTTTAATTCTTCATTTTTGGGCAACATGGTGCGAGAGCTGTAAAAAAGAACTCCCGCAGCTCAGTAAGCTTCAGGAGACCATGGCCGGTGCCGAATTCATTCCTCTCGCGGATGATTCGAAAGAGTCCGTAAGAGCCTATTTAGAAAATTCTCACTTAAGCATGCCCGGCAATATTCTGACGAGCAAATCAGACAATAAAAAGTTTATCGCTTGGGGAATTCCAATGACTTATTTCATTTCGGCAAACCGAAATGTCTTTTTGAGAGCACGCGGAGCAAAAGATTGGTCGCAAATTTCGACTGCAGATCTCCAAGAGCTCAATCAAATCCTAAAATAAAAAGCTAAGAGACAAATCAATTTTATAATCCTCTGATGGATCAGCGTCGAAGAGATCGCTTTGATTCATGTCGTGGTAGAAAGCCTTTGCGAAAGAGACATTGAATATTGTCTGTGGAGTGAGCGGCATGTAAACTCCGAAATCCCAAAGCATCACGATCCCCCCGGTTGAGTCGTTAATGAGATCGGTGTTGTAGCCCGAATTTCCTTGAACGCCTTTTTCTTTGCCGGTCGATTCGAGCAAAGGGCCGGTAAAAATGTACAACGAGTTTTCGACTCTTTCAACTGGCGTGACTTTGTAAAAAACCTTCGCCGAAGCGTTGATCGAATCTCCGTAGCGATGATCGCGATCGCCCCATTTACCAGGGCCCGAAAAACTGTATACAAAATCAGCCGTGAGTTGGTAGCCTTTTGCCGAAGAAAAAGAACTCGTGAGGCCGAGATTGTAATCAAAAGATCCTGTTCCGGATTGAACATGACGATCAAGAAAAGCGCCCTCGCTATCGCGCGCATTCACCGCGCCGGTCGGCGCTTTGAGTCCCACGAGAATTCCGTTCAGCCAAGTATTTTCTAGCGTGTGAATTCTTGAAAATGTATAGCGTCCGGTGAGGCTCATGTCGCCGATGCCTTGGGTTGTCGATCCTGGACGACTGTTCGACGCGCTATCGTAATCGTAATTATTTTTCATCGCGAACGGAAGTGTCAAGAGTAGCGTTAAATCTTCAGTCACCGGATAGAAACCGGTGAGGGAGTAGACCAGCCACGATTCTTTTTTGCCTTTCGAATCAATCGTGGAGTCACGGTTGTAGACCGAATTCGAAGCAGTAAAACTTGAATCGAGCGTGATTCCTTTGCCTGTTGCCGTCAAATAAGGATTAAGTCCTTGCCCGAGCATGCAGAAATCGCAGGCGCTCGCCGTACGGTGAAGTCCAAAATTTAAAAGGGTCACAACGATTAGTTTTTGAAACATAAAAACACCTCGGATAGAATAAAAATGCCATTATGGGCACCAGCGGGTAAAAGTGTCAAATCTTAGGTCAGCTTTGAGTCAGGACTTGAAGCTTTATTAAATCAGATAAATAATCTTTTTCATGTCTTTAAAATTCTGGATTTTACTTCTATTTTTATCTTCATGTGCGCACAAGCCGATCGCAAAAATAGCGAGCGGCGGTGAAGATCGTTTGTTTGCTGAGCATTTCAAAGCGGTCAAAGTTAAAGATCCTATTTTACTCCGAATGAAAGTCACTCAAGGACAAATCGAAAAGACCAAATTTAATAGCGCGTCGAAGACAGAAGCATACGAAGGTGAATCGCTCACCAATACGATCGAAGAGTCGATTGAGTTTTTAGCAAAAGCTGAAGTGACTCAAATCATTTTGGGCGACGAATTTACAGAGAGGGTCACGACTTCGAAGAAAGATGGTCAAATCGATCTTCATGATTTTGCAATGCCTGAACCTGGCGAAGAATTGATGATGACCTACAGCTTCACCGGTAAAATTCTAAAGGCCGGCGGCTACCCTCCTGAGAGTTTATATTTTGTTCCGTCTGTTTCATTGCCTGATGAAAACGTGCGTGTGGGCGACACCTGGAATTTAAATACTCACTGGGTCACCGAACAAGGAGTGCCGCTCAACTTACAGCTTCTCAGTATCCTCAAAGGTTTCGTTGAGTGCGGAATGAAAGACATGTGCGCCGACATCGAACTATCGGGGGAGGTCACGATCGATTCAAATCTGTCGGGCGTTAGTTTCAAAAGTATTTGGAAGGGCCGCATTTTATTCGCTGTCGGTCGCGGAAGTATGTTGTGGTCACTCGTTGAAAGTCATGAATCTTGGACATCTGAAAAAGTGCACCGTGAAGTGCGCTCCTGTCTCGAATCAACGCTCGTTGA
>JAYTQQ010000016.1:0-5355 GCA_043746635.1 Bdellovibrionales bacterium
CGCCAGCAAGGGCGACGGATTTATTTTCGGTCATCTGAAGAATCTTGTCTTCATTTTCAAGTAAAAAATCATAAAGCACTAAGACCTCCAGAAACTCAGCCGTTTGAATCTTTCCAAGTTCCAAAGCGACGATACATCTCAGTTCCTTTCATGGCCAGTTTCTTTGCATAAATAGTTCATCGCGACGGAGAGTCATATGAACAAAGCTTTGCACCGACGACAGCACGATAGGCGAAATACCTCCCATTCATGAAAATTGAGATCAGCTCCGTTGAAAGTGGGAATGGCCAAGCGCGAAGCGGTGAACAAAGTAGGGCTAGAACGAACCTGTGACCGTCCAAAAGAAAGCATGAGCTACGTCCGGACGAGGCAAAGACTGATCGCGACTCCTGAGGGATCCAAATATAAGGCCCAAGATGAACTTGCCCAAAAAGGCCTGAGGATGAAAATTCAAATAATAAGCCGCAAAGATAAAGTCTATAAAAATAAGGCCGAAAGCAAATCCGAAGCTCTGTATCGCTGTGGGCTGCAGAAATCCTCGGAACAGGCTTTCCTCGACGAAACCAGCATTTAATCCGATCAACAAAAACAAAATACGATTTGCAAAGGTGAACTGATTTTGTGCCGTGACGAACTGTGTCCAGTCCCAATTGCCAATTAACAAGCCCAGCAAATAGACTGCACAAACGGCAACGCTTCCGCTCAACAGACAGTAAGACATATCGTGCCACACATTGTCGATTCGCCAACCGATCGATCTGAGAGAGAGTCCACCGAACTTCATGATTCCGATTCGTAAAATCAATACCGACTCGATGATCGTATATAAAAAAATAAAAATAACGAAACTAAAATCAAGCTGCGAAAATGGATCTTCAATTTTTGCAAGCTTGGTATAAATGATAATCGAAACGACAAATAGAAAAGCCAAAAAGAATGAAAGACCTAAAGCAAGAAATAAATGGCGTCGGCTATGGGTCGCGGGGTTGTCTACGCTCATCCCACAAGCTTCTTAGCGCATTCACGTATCGTAAATGTCGAATTCTTTCAAATAGGTTATAAATGTCAATTTAAAAAGGCGAAATCGTGAACTATTATATCGGTACGGGGGACCGCTGCTTTTTGCCGACTCATATTTCGCTCAAGAGTTGCGCTACATCTTTTATAATTTCTGGGTCGCGAAACTCAGTGAACGCTTGTCTCTCAAACCAGATCTCAGTTACAATGAAGGCTCACCCATTACCGGAGACCGAAATGCAAAAACTCATTCTCATCCTCGCCGTCCCTTTCCTTTTCATATCTTGCGCCAGCAAAACAAAAATCGACGGAGCGATGTTAGAAAAGTATCCGGTGTGCTACAGCAAAGTCGTTAAGCTTGCGAATAAATGCATTGAACTCAACGAGTCTGGCAAGACAACAACCGCTCTCCAGCTTGAAAACGCGGCCTATCCAGGACAATACGAGTAGATTCGAAAGGGCAATTGAACCTTAGCATGAATTTCGAAGCGTCGAACTGAATCGGCACCTCTCTAAAAGAAGAATCTAAAAACTACTCTTCACAATTCGGAAAACAGCCTTCGGTACGAAGCGCTGTCCCGACCGGCACGCCGTCTTTTTCGCCGCTCGGGTGAAGCAAGACTTCAAATTCTTCGTCGCGATTGTTATGTGCTTTCATTTGTTCTCTGTAAGATTTAAGTTCGAGTCTTTTTGTCTCAAACTTTGTGATTCGATCTTCGAGTTTTAACCAATCATACGAATCGCGATCCACTCTTTTAGAATCATTTTCGGCCGTGAGGCGAAAGGCACTCCAAATCGATTTAAAATGATCGACTTGTCGTTTTTCTTTTTCACTCAATGTATTTCTGATTCCATCAAGTCTCGCGATTTGGTCAAAGGCCATATCTAAATTCTGTTTTTCAACAAACTGGGCCGTCATGCGTTCTTTTTGTGCCGATTTCGGAATGAGCCAATTCGAATTTTTTGCGAGCACCGGCAGTCCCGGTTGAAATGCACCTGCGCGGTACGCCCTTAGTTCAGTGGGAGAAAGCGCTTCCATGAATTTAACGAACTCCGAATACGTGATACAGCGAACATCTCTTAAATTACAAACCTCTTTGGCGAACTGTTGCATGGCTGCCCAATAGATCCCGTGATTCCAGAGTGCGAAGTGATGGCCAATATTAATCGGCGCGCGGTTACCATCGTAGTTACTTTTAAAATACGCTCGGTAAGTATCGAGCATTTGCTGCTGCAGAAACGCCTGTTTCTTAGGATCAGGCTCGTCAATCGGATTCGATCGATGATCCGGCGTTTGTTGAGAGACCCAGAAATTATAATCCATCGTGAGGGTATGAAGTTGCTGCCAATCTTGACGATTATACAGATTTAACTGCGCGAGCGGAAAGTTCCAGATGCCGGGCTGACCGGGAGTATAAACAATTTTCTCAGGCCAATAATTAGGTTGGGAAACTTTACTCGTATCGTAAACATAGTGATATTTTTCGAGAATCGGATACAGATTTTTATTCTGCGACAAAAGCGGAGCACGAAAGCCCACGATTTCTGGCAATCTATAATTCATTTTCGACAAATCAATGTATTTGCTACGATCAAAAGGTTGGCTTGCAAATGTATGCTTCGACCCGTCGTACTTCGGGCTAAACACGAGCTTATTAAAGTCGCCGATCTCTTGATCCCAATCTGCTTCAGTCCAAGCGGAACCGTCAAAGTGACCATTCAAATGAGAGCCTAACTCATGACCTTCCGCTTTTGCCGCGTTCATCTCCTGAATGCGTTCAATGATCAATGGCTGAACTTCATTTGTATTGCCCGCTTTATAAGTCGAGAACCCGATGTCGGAGTATCCAGGTTTATGCTCAGGTCCCCAGTAAGCATAAGGAGCATCCTCTTTAGTCGGAGCCCCTGAGCGATTGCGGCCCACGAACATGACGCCACTAATGAAATAAGTGAATTTTACATTATTGGCTTTTCCGAAGGCGCGCGTTTCTTCCCAGCGTTGTTTGATTTCGGATCCATCAAAGGCTAACATCACAAACTGAAGGGGCTTCTGCACCGGGATGATCGACGGCGCTATCGCCGCCACTGTATTTTGCATTCTGCCGAGGAAAGTGAGACTCGCTAGAAAAAGAGAAAAGCCTTTGCGTTGCCAGCTGACCGTATTCAAACTCATGAGATTCTTTCTTCTGATGTGAAATGAATTACATAGCACTCTCGTTCATTAAAACATTGAAGCTTTCATCAGACAATAGAGTCGAGGACCAGCTCACGCGCGTTTCATACGTATGCTTTTCGTTCTCGTCACGTGAGCATGCTTATGCGGAACGCGCTTTAGGTTTCGACTAAGAACCTTACTCTTTGAAAGTTTCGTTTCTTCTAATTTCTTTTCGCTCTTTTGAATCCAAGAACGGTATGCCGGAAGCTTCGTATAGACGACTTTGTGAGCGCAATCATCGGGGGCAGTTGATGGATATCCACGGTTCGTCACTCCAGCAAGACTGATTTTATTCCCGCGCTTTAGGTAGGCAGGCCCTCCCGAGTCGCCGTGACAAGCACCTCGACCATGCGATTGATCCAAGATCATTTCTGATTTTTTAGGGCGATTGTTCGAGATCCTGACATCGGCCCGTCGCAGCTTCCCAGCCCCCTCTTTCGTTTGGGAATTTGAAATCCCGTATCCGGCGAGAGTTACTTTACCTCCCTTCCTAATATCACTATCTGATGACACTGTCGGCACCGTCTTGAAACCTTTCGGGAGGCCGCCTTTAAATTTCACGAGAGCTATATCTCCTTGATCCATTCCTTTGCCTGCGTGAGTTTTGTATTTGGGATTGATAGCGACAGCCTCAACTTCGCGATGAGTGGCGGTCTTAGAGTGAAGATCTGGACCAAAGATCAGAGAAGCTTTTGCTCCGCCACCATCAAGACAATGGGCCGCAGTGACCGCGATATCTCTTCGGATGAGAGTGCCGGTGCAGAGAGCGCCCCATTTGCCGTCAGGTGACGGATCAAAAAGGCCCACGGTAGAAGCCTGAATCGGATCGGTCGGCTTTAGATCTTGTCCGCCGACAATAAAATTTTTCGCATTTGCCTGCGAAGTCAAAATCAAAATAAACACAGAAAACTTAAAAATCATAAATGCTCCTTGAAAGGTGTTTTGTAAAGTCGAAGCTTGCAAAGAGCGTGAACGCCGCAAAAGGAACTTAGAAAGATTTGGATTTTCATTTGATCGGATCAAAGACGAAGTTCGTTTTTAATATCAGAAAGAAAGCCGCACATCAAATTTCCGCTTTCCAAGTCCGCAAAACAGAACTCTCGTCGCCAAAGCTCATAAAATCACAAATGATCAACGTCCTTCTCTTGCAAAGACGAGCGAACATGAATGAAAATTTACGAAAAGAGAAACTAGAAGAACTGATTCACGAAACCTTTTGCTATCTCAATACGGATGGTTGGGAGGCGATCGCGGTTGATTTCGAATACTCAATCGTCCGGATGATCGAGTTTACAGACATCTACCTCACTTCGGCGCGGGCCATTGATTTTGATGACGAGAATATTGAATATGCTCCGATCTTTTTATCTCCTGAATTTTCATGTTTGCTTCATCCGCAGGATATTTTCATGGTGAGATTCGGTATGAAGCGAGGCCATTGGTATATCATTACTATGAGTCATCTTTACGAACAGATGGCATTTGACGAAGATGACGACGAAGAAGATTCGGGTTCTTATTTGATGTGAACTCGCTTGCCACAAAAATCTTCGTGCACTAAGATAGGTTTATGCCAACCAAATATGAACCCGGACAAAAAGTCGAAATGATCATCCTACGCGAAACCAATTTGGGATTCGTCGCGAGAATCAATGGTGTCGACGAAGGATTGCTTTACCATAACGAACTCTTTGAACAACTCGAGCCCAGCGACGTAAGAGACGGCTACATCAAAAGAATTCGAGTCGACGGCAGCATCGACCTTCAACTGACCGCCTTCGGAAATCTCGGCGCCGATGAACTTGGCGAGAGCATTCTTGAAGCGCTGAGGCATCACAAGGGCTCGCTTCCGGTGAATGATAAGTCTCCGGCTGAAAAAATTTATGATCTCTTCGGCGTGAGCAAGAAAAAATATAAAATGGCCCTAGGCGGACTTTACAAAAAACGACTTATTAAAATCACCGAAACCGGTATTGAGCTCGTCCAGAAAAAATAAAAATCTCATTCGGCTTGCGCAACGACGCAAAAACTGGGCCCTTAAAGTGTTATTGGCTCTATCCTTGCTTTGATCTATCCAACATGTTGCCAGCATGCCGCTCCAATCATTCAAGTTTAGAAATGCC
>JAYTQQ010000017.1:0-8102 GCA_043746635.1 Bdellovibrionales bacterium
ATTTGACTTCTTTATGAAAGATTTCGATTCTCCATCGAAGTTTGTAGGTTCGCGCGATGACCGCTGCAGAGGCACCTTTTAAAGAACATGCCAAATAGACTCTTTTTCCATTGGGTTTTTCTGAACATGCTACCTCAACTTCAAAGGGCACGCCCTTCAAAAATGCCGCTGGTCTTTCAAGGCTTCATTCGCAAATAAGCATTACCAGGACTGACGCGAAGAGGATTCTTGAAAAATTCGCGCAAGATTCAAGTTATTTACTTTTGTTGGGTTCGATTCTTTTGATTAAAAACTCAATTCCTTGCCTGCTCCATTTGTTGTTCATTCGAGTTTTGATTTTTTTCGCATTCAATTGAGTGGCGATGAAATTCGGTGACTGACCGCTTTTCCATTGGGCCTCGATGTTTTTTAAAACGAGATGCTCCTTCGGTTCCTTGACGAGCTCACCGTAAAGAACTGCGAACCCATACGGTGGGTTTGCCGATGGGCCTGGTTTGGTCTTGAGCTTTCGATATTCCGGAGATCCGTTGGAGGGTCTGAGCGAAATGCGCTTGAGCACGCTTCTAGAAAAAAAGAAGACTAAGTGACAGTCCAATGCCAGAGACACTGATATTATTAACAGAATACATACCGTAACGAAATTCAGAGACCCAAGTTAGGCCCCAAAAACTGTCTTGATACAAAAGATTGGCTGCGAATCCGGGAGCCGCCAAAACTGTTTTGTTTCCGGTGAGAAAATTTTCTGAAGAGCTCACTCCCACCGCCCAGCCGTTATCACCGCGATTGTTCACTCGCGTGATAGGTTGGCCATCTGAATCTATTTCGGTGGTGTATCCTTGAAGCGGCTCTCCGAGAGAGTAATACGCAGATGCCCTTATCGTACTAGAGAGGGCCGAAGTAAGGCCTGCTGATGTGTCCATAATTTGAGACACGCTGGCCATTAAAAACCATTTTTGAGAAGTCGAAAATCTCGCGCCGAAACTAGGGCCAATACCATTTAGGACACTGCTCGGTATCGCTAGGGAAAGGGCTTCGGCGCCAAATAAAAATTGAATGTTAATGGGTTCTGATCTAAGTGAAAGCTCTTCGGCGTGCGCAATCGATACCCAATTCAAACCCAAAAATAAAAAAGCGCTTAAGACCGCTTTAACGGTGGACCGAATTTTTTGCCAATCACGCTGCGTGTACATTAAGCTGCCTTATGAGATTCCACTGGAAGAGTTGAGAGTATTTGACAACTCATTCGAGTTGTTTTTGCCAAAAGTGGAGATGTCCAAACCGATGGAATTGTTTTTCGATATTCTTCTACCATTTTCATTTTCTGCTCGGGTATCAAAGTTTGAAGTCTTTTTAGAACCTCTTCAGATCCTACCCATGCCCCTGCCAAATCAAAAGCCGAAACCGGAGATAGAATTTTTTTAGCATCTTCTGCCGGAATCAAAACCGTCCAAACCCACGAAGGCATCATCGTTCGCGACGAGGCTGGTACCTCATGAAATTTATCGAGTAAGAAAATCTCATCCTCAGCGGACAAGCTCTTTTTATACCATATCTGAGGCAAAATTCGAGCTTGCGATGCTGGAGCTGTTAAACTCTTGAGGTCGAAACTCTTTGCCGACTGTGATTGAGGCTTATCAAAATTTAAAGTATCTGAAACTGAAAGCTGCATTGTTGAGCGTCGCATTGGCGAAAGCGAACGCCAAAGCGAGGCTTGCTTTTTTATCAAGGCTTGTAGGTCACCCTGTGAAATTTGCGAAATCGGAGCTGGATCTAAATACACAGGATGATTGTGATCGCTTCGCTCTTCAGGTTTTAGAGTTGTTAGATAATCAATGTAAGTTTGGGCTTTGGGCCACACACTTAAAATTTCTCTACGGCTTTCGTGCGGAACATTTTGCCAAAGCCACGCAGCATACCGATCTTGTTGGCACCAATAGCAGTCAGACAATAATGCAACCCAGGATAGAACTGAAAGGGCACGAAGATTATGGGTATCTCCGCCTGCACCCGCTGAGTCACTTCCTCTATTTTGAGAGGCCGACGCTTCTGGCATAGCTTCGGCGAGCACGGGTCTAGCCGTGTCACGAGTCGCTTGGATATCCTTCGCATCTAATGAGGTATGAATCAGAGTTAATTTTTGTTGCAATGTCACAATTAGAAGCACGACTGCGCATAATAATAAAATTCCGAAAAGAATAAATCCGTAGGCGAAAAGTCGTACTCCGGGCTCGGCATGAGTAGTTAAGCTCTCAAAACTTTGCGCAAGACTCTGACGCCACAGTTGTGTTTCATCGGCCGAAGTCTTACCAATTTTCGAAACACTTCTAAATTTGATAACTATGACCGACGCTGGCAAATTTAGATACTCAATCAATTGTTTTTTAAATTCAGATGATATCTCTGACTTCGTTGAAAAAATAGTAACATTTACAGACTTAATATCGCTGTCAGAGATTTTTGTAACAAGTTCGTTCACCTGGTCGGGCGTTTTTAAACCCGGCCAAGAAGGCCAGCCGTCTTTTGCACTTAGTGACTTCGTTTCAGTTGCGATGCTGACTTCGGCAGATGCATCAAAGAGCTGAACAAAGCGGGTCGCTCGATGCTCGAGCTCGTTAGAGTATTCTCTTTCAGCAGAAGTCATAGAGAAACTTTTCAGAGAAAATAATATAAGTAGGAATATGAGAATAGGGTTTAAGCGATTCATAGGCCGTTCCCTTTGTTAAAAACTACCAGCGAAAGACTGCGATTGTTACGAATCTGATCTGCTGTACCCTGGGCCGAAATATTTTGTGGCGAATAGCCCAGCCTTAGTGCCAATCTGAGGCCCGCAGTCGCACGTAGAACACTGAGGTCATAATTATCTTGAAGATAGGACTGCGATCCAGTTAGTAGGCGACTGTCAGTGTGTCCTACGAAAGTAAGTTCAATTTGTTGTTGAAAGGGTTGAAGCTCTTGTAGAATTTTAAGGACGGCGGCTTGTCCAACTAAGTTCAATTTGACTGAACGATTTGCGAAGATATCGTCTGGTAGCGCCACGATAATTTTTTCGCTATCTACGGTCCGAACTAAATATTTAGTAGAAAGTTTGTCCTTTAGTGATTTGAGGCTCGGAGACAAAGCAGGATCTACGACTTGATTCCCCATACCGCCGATTGAGGCCGTATCTCTTGGGGTGTTGCCTTGAGCATCTCGCAACTCTTGCGTACCGCTAATTTTCAATCGCTGAAGCAACGACGATTTTTTCTGATCAACTGAAAAGAAAATAATAAAGAAGCTGAGTAACACCATCAAGAAGTCGGCATACGAAACAGCCCACAAATGGCCCGTTTCATCGTGAATCTCAAAGGTTTTCACGCGATCTTGGCGATGCATGCGCACGCGCTTTCGCATTGGGGGTGGTGAATCGTTAGGCGGCGCGATCATTTATTTCTTCCTGAATGAGAAATGCTGGCTCATCCCGGTTAATTAGTAAAAGAACTTCGTAAATATTTTCGGAGAGTCTGGCCTCTTGCATTTGTTTAATATGCAATCGGTCAGCAAGAGGAGATAAAAAGAAATTGCTTAAGAATAAGCCTAAAAATGTAGCTGTCATCGCAACGGATAAGCTGACTCCAATATTGTCTTTTTTCGAGTCAAGTGCTGAGAACAAACTGATCATTCCCATTACCGTTCCGCACATCCCGAGAGCAGGAGGGTATTTTGCCAAATTTTTAAATGCTTGAGTTGCTCCCGCCATTTTAGCGTCCTGCTGAACTTTACGCTCTGACAAAAGAACGATAAATAAATCTGGCTCGACACCTTTGGTCCATAAATCACAAGCGTAGCGAATCAATTCATTGCCCGAAGTCTTCGATAGAGATCGGGATTTCATTAGCTCTTGCAGCTCGATAGTGACGGTGAAAAATTGCCCATCGGGCTTTAAAAGGCAGACGAGCGCTCGCACTACTTCTTTTAAGATCGATTGCGGCGTAGTTACAAAAAACAGCGCGCCGGTACCGCAGATCACGAGAATGATGGAATGCCATTGCAAATAAGTTTCAAAATGTCCACCCATTGAATAGTAGAGAATTGAGAATACACTGATTATGCCAATTGCAAAACTGATCACTTTGTACCTCCCTTCAGTGAGCTGAGAAGCCGTAAGGCATGTGGATCATTGGGTCGAAACTCTAAGTATTTTTCAATGAGCCGTTTTGCTTCTGCATTCTGACCACGTAAATAGGCAAGGCTAGCTTGAGGCAAAAATAGAAATGGCACGTTTGGAAATCGCGCTGTCAACTGATTGAGTTTCGCTTGCGCTTCGTTAATATTTTTTGCACCCATAGCTGTCTCGAAAGACTCGTACCCGTCTACGAATATTGCAAGGCCGTCACTGAATTTATTTGTGGCATTTTTGACTGCCGTTGTTCCGTCTACCAGTTCTGCCGAAATTTGAATTTTATTTGCGGCCGGCGAACAAATCGGCACCAATAAAACTGGCACATGATCCTGTGAAGTAAAAATCGCTGGTTCAGTTAAGTTGATGTTTTTCTCTGAGTTTCCGTCGAGAGATTCAGTTTTGAGTGATTTCAAAAATTTCAGTTCGCCTGGAGTAGTGCTCTGCACTTGAAGCGCAAACACATTTACGCAAACAAGCGATATCGATACGAACAATATAATCTTAAGATTTGCCATAGAGCTCTTTCGACAATATTCAAAAAAACATCAATATGTGTTAGGTCTAGTTTAAAGTCCTAATATTAGGACGTTAGTAGGGATTAAGAAGTCTAAATATTATGTCGATAGCTTAATATGCTTCATCGATTTTTTCTGGCTTACATATTGTCTGCGCTTTTCATTTTGGGCGGCTGTAGCGGCTCGAAGAGTGTTGATAATATAAGCCCCATTGTGGATCCATTCGCTGCAAACGGAAATTCTGCGATTTCATTCTCTCCACTTGCGACTAATTTTGGAGTTCAAAGAGTTTTAAATGCAAGCCTTCCGAAAACAATTATCTTAACAAACAATGCGAGCGAAGCCGTTTATTTGTCGTCAATCGGCAACGAGACCAGTCCGCATTTTAGTATTGTTTCGTCGACTTGCCCGTTAAGTCCAGCGCCACTCAATGCATATCAAACCTGCTATGTTTCTATTATTTTTAATCCGCAGGCCACCGGCAATTTGCAATGGTCTCTCTCTGTATTTTTTGATCGTACTCCGGGCGGATCACAATATCAATCGATCGCCTCGGTAAAAGGACTTGGAGCTACGGTTGTCATTTTTTCTGGAATTAAAACAATCGATCAGATCAGGGCGGCTTCTGTCCGACTCAATTGGACAGACGTTGTCGGCGAAAATGGTTTTTTCATTTTTAAAGTGAATACGGGTACGGGCGCGCTTGAATTTATATCATCAGCGCCACCGCTTTCAACGAACTTTATGGTGACTGGATTAACGCCCGCAACGAATTATACTTTTCGAGTTCAAGCCATCGATCTTTTTGGAAATACCGATAGCAATACTGTCAACGTTGCAACGACGACGGCTCCTCTACCCGTATTAACTGCACAACCCAATATGTTGATGACAACCGCCGCAGGCGAAATGGTCGTGGGCACGACATACAATTTTGATTTCAATAACGTGGCCTTAGGCACACCAGGCGTTGATACTAATATGACTTACTCGTGCTACTACGACACACTCATTGACGGCGTCGTTAGTCCCTCTCTTCTCTGTAACACTCTTCCTGGATTCGTTTTAGATCCCGCGTTTTCAACGAACGGGAAATTCTCTTGGACTCCTCCTGTTGATGCGCTGAGCGAAAAGGCCTATGAAATTTTAGTTCGCGGAAACGATGGGTCGATTAACGCCGATCGAATTTTTGGTGTCAATATTCGTGATCCTTATGTTAGAAGCAATCTCGTTTTAGAATTGTCAGCGCCTTTCACCCGCGGTGGAAACCCTGGCCTGAATTCTCCGGCGACAACTATTTGGGATAATTTATTAGTGGGAGGCAGTTCACTCAATGCGACTCTCACTGGAGCCTTCGGCAGTGGCTGGCAAGGAAATGGCACTGATATTACAAATCCCTATCGACTTGTATTTGACGGCATCAGCGGACCAACTGCTTCTCGAGCTACATTAGGTTCTGCATTTGGACTCGGCGCGACGTTTGGATTTTCGACCTGGATTAATCCTTCCAATCTTGCTTTAGGTAGTAACGCGTATGTGCTTTCGGGTGGAGGCGTAACCATATCCGGTTGGTCTCTCAGGCAAACTTCGACAGGAGTTCTCAGTTTAGATCTTGGAAGTTCTCCAGGTTACGAAGCCACTGTCTTATCCCAATCTCCAACAGCTTTCTACAGATTTGAAGAAGCCGCAGGTATAGCAATCACGGACTCAAGCGGCAACGGTAATAACGGCGTGCTTCAAAGTGGCGCTGGCCTTGCGTATTCGGTGCCAGGCCACGACGGAAATTCTTTTACCTTTAGCGGAAACAACGTCATCAATGTCGGGCCTTTTAACTTAAACGTTGTACCCGACTATTCTTTATCTGTTTGGGTGAAAACTCCACTACCCGCCAACGGTCAGTGGAAAACAATTTCTCGTGGCGCCGGCAATGATCATCACTTGATATTTAATTCAGTCACCAATGAGTTTGGAACTTATTTAAATGCTCAAGGTGGATTTTTCGGCTCTGGACAGCTCGCTAATAGTTTATCAGCCGGATGGCATCTCTTTTCTGTGACCTCCAATGCAATAGGAATGAATTTTTACGTCGATGGCGCTCCGACTCCATCGTCTTTTTTGGCTAAGCACGCCGTAAATGACATTTCTTACATAGGTAATTATCAAGGCGGTGGCCAGCCCGCCGGCAATCTGGATGGCGTTGCATTTTTTTCTCGATTCTTAACTGCTTCTGAAATTGCGGCTCAATATGCAGGCTCTGCCACTTGCCAAACGAATTTAACTCAAGGCTATTGGCAAAACATTAGCGGAATATTTGATGGCACTACGGTCACACTTTACAATAATGGCACGCAGGCGTGCGCAATTAATCCAGTGGCGGCAACTCCAGGCACAGCGCAAATTCCTGTGATTGGAGCTAAGAGTGATGGTTCCGCTGCATGGCCGGGCCAATTAGCAGATCTCAAAATATATTCTTCTCTAACATCAGCTAGTGTTACGACCACTTTCAACGCTTCGAAAAAGCGATATCTGCCAACGCCACTCTCAATTCCAAACTTGCAAACGTGGGTAGATGCAACTGATCCTGCGGCTAGCGGAGTCGAACCTGCCGACGGCACTACAATTTCAATTTGGAAAGACAAATCTGGAAAAGGACAAGATCTACCTACTGCTGGAACTGCCGCGGTGTTAGCTCTTACCGGTTTTGGGGGCCTGCCTGCGATTCATTACGGCGGATTCGGTGGTCATCAAAGTCCTTATGTTATCGGCAGCGACTATACAATTTCATACATCTCGAAATTAAATGGCACGCAAAACGGTCGCGTTGTTGGTGATTGGAGCGGAGGGAACATACTCCTCGGATACTGGAATGGAAATATGCATGGTTTTTATATCAACGGTGCACCCGAGAATCTGTTCGGCTCTACCGCGCCAGTTTCGATTGCGGCGACGACGCAAAAAAACTGGTATACCTTCACACGATCTTCTCTGTCGGGAGCTTTTACGTTTTATAATCAGGGCAATGTCTATGCGACGAATCCGGCTTCCAGCGCGCCAAATATGAAACTCATGTTGGGTTGTGGATACGGAAACACAGGCGAGTGCTCGAACGTGTTTATATCCGAACTCGTTGTGTACAATCGTGTGCTCACGCCGCAAGAATTAAATGTCTTAAATGTTTACATGAAGTCGAAGTGGGGTTTTTAAATTCTCAAATTTTAGCTTTTTTAGATTTAAGTTTTTCGCGTTTGCCTTCAGCAAACTCCACCGAATAACCGTCAGGATCAACGGCTGTCAAGAGTAACCCAAGAAGAGCAGGGCTTTTCATATAGGCTATTCTTGAAGCGGTTTTGCTAGCTTTTTGAAAAGCTTTGCCAGGCCATTTTTATCAAGTTTTTTTAGAGCAAGGTTGATCATGCCATTGTATAGCT
>JAYTQQ010000018.1:0-26015 GCA_043746635.1 Bdellovibrionales bacterium
CGTCGAAGTAGAATCAATAATTTTTAATGCCTCGTTCAACTGATTATTTTCGTGAAGTTTCTTTTCGATATGAAGCCGCATGAAATCGGTCTGCGCCGAATCGATGTCGGCCACAACTTTAGGGTGATCAATCGCGGCGGGAGCTCTCACGTCAAGGACGCTGGTATCTCGATCGCCCTCAATATCGGTTGCAAACTTGCAGGCATCACCATCTTTTTTATTTGCGCAGACTCTATCAAGATACTCACTAAATACGATATCGTCACTCGAGTGAGCGATGGCCTGGGCAAGGTATCCTATGTCTTTATCCTGATTGCGCCATAAACTAAAAAGAGATTCTTTTTCGAGGCAAGTATCATCAATCGATTGTGCTTCATAGAGTGCGAGTGCAACGGCAACTCTTGAAGGAGAAGGATCGACTACTGAATGCCACTCTTTCATGGCGGCGGTCACTTGGGAGCATAAGCGATCAGTCGCTTCGAACTCTTTCGCGATGCTGATCTCTTTTCGTTCGGCACTGAAATAGTTAAATGCGCACACAATTGCGAGTAAGCACAAAGCCCAACCCGGCGCTTGAAAATTCTTGGCGAGTTGTCTTTCGACGAGGATCGGTTCTCCCGTTGCTTTCTTAGCGTCTAAACACATCACGTAAGTGTCGCTCAGACGGTCATGGAGCACCCGTCTTTGCGGATGGGACAAAGAAGCCAGCCACGGAAATCCAATCAGAAACATCTCTAAGCACATTGAAATCGCACGCATGAGACTCATGATGAATGTCGGCTTCGTTTGATCAAAAATTGAAACAACCCTGAGGCCGACAAAATATTTTCCGGGCGTGGCTCCAAAAAAATAGATAAAGAAAGTTTGGTAAATAAGTACTGCAAGCGCAGTGGTAGCAACCATGCCGATAGCGGCAAATGCAATTTGAGTTTGGCTTCCCATCAGCTCGGCTACAGAGATATCATGACGAAAAGGTGAAAGAAAAACGCTTAAGATCGGAATGAAGATGGGCATCTCTCCGACGAGGGCCGCCAGACGATCGATCGGCGCCGCAATCTGCATCTTCGCAGTTTCAGTTGGATTTTTTAGCTTTTTAGGAGGCATGTATAAGTCTTCAATAACCATGAAGACTCATCGGTAAAATAAAATGAGATACTAAAGGCTTTTATTGATTCTCATCGAAATCAAACGACCCGCGCCGTCGAGGTGAAACTCGACTTCAGCCATGCGACGACTCGCTGGACTTAAGAGCGCAAACTTCTGTACGTTCTCGTCACCTTTAGAAGACTGTACGACTGAGATTGTATCAAATTTAACCGGTAAGATTTCTCTGTTCTCTGAAAGAAACCTTTCGAGATTTTGAACCATCTTAGGTTGAGTTGACATATCTGTGAGTTCAAAGCCACTCAGTTTGCCGTCTTTGAGGCGAACTGAATATTTACCCTCCAGGAGACCAAAGGTGAGCTGTTCAACTCGAGAAGGGTTCTGACCCCATCTGGCTTGATCGTCGAGAGGTTTACGAGATAGTTCTTTCGCGAGGCTATCTTCTGAATTCGTCGTCCCTAGCGGAACACTCGCAATTTGACGAGTATGATCTTGAGAGTTCGAAGCGAGGTCGAGCGTGCCTTTGTCGTCTGAAAAAACATTTCGATTAAAGACCGAAATAACAATCAAGACAGACAAAATGGCGGTCGTGACAACGAATTTTTTCTCATTGAGAGCGATTTTCTTCTTTGGGTCTGCACTGTGTTTCATACGTGAACGCTCTCTATTATATTCAGAATTACTCATGATTGCCTCCGCCTATCCACTATGACAATACAAGCTTTGTGCCTGGTTAGCGCCTTACTCCACCGCCTCTAGAGACGAAGAGCGAGCAAGAACTAGACGTATGTATGGCCCACTGACACTAATCTTCAATTCAGATTTCAATTCTTAGCCTTTTATTTATGTCTCAATTTGAGAATTTCGTCAATCCACGAATCGTTTCCGAGCAGGGCCCGTTCAAAGTTATAGTCCAAAAAGATGTCAGGGCGTATTCCAACTTCTTCTAATTTTTTTAATTTAAGATTCTCGTAATCTGCGATTGGGACAGAAAGACTGTAGCCAGTTCCGTCGCTGATGGTTCCTAGACTCGAAATTAGAAACCACTTCGCCATTACGACTTCACCGGCAGTAGGTTGCCCTGCAATCTGGGCTCGCTTCAGCTGGTGAAGGCCATCAGCAAATATCTCTGATACAGAAGAAGTGTTTCGGTCGACCAAGACGCTCAGGCGAGAATTAAGGCACCTCTTAAGCTTAAAGGTTCTTAAATTCAATATCTGTACACGTTCGATCTGTGCCAACTGGCTTTCGGTTTCAAGATCATCTTTCAAATCCTCTTCGGGAACGAGATGCTGAGGAGAGACCGTCAGTCGACCGACAAACTGAGGTTCACAGATAAATACCGACATGAGTCTCATCATCGCCGGAAAACTCCCACCGATATTGCCCCTCAAGTCGATGAGCAGGTTAGGATACTTTCGAAGTTCTTTCACGATCGGGCTAAATTTTTCGCTTTCGAAAAATGGGCTTAAGAAACTTTTCACCCTTAAAACTGCGTGAGTCTCGTCGATCCGTTGAACAACTAGAGATTCATCTTCCTCGTATTTTTCGGCCAAGACTGTCACAGACAAGGTATGTTCGTTTCGAACAACAATAAAATCGCCCGAACGTCCAACGATATCTAGACTCAAATGAATCTCGTTCTGATCAACAGAAAGAATTTCATCTCCTTTTTTAAGCCCTGCCTTTTCGGCAGCACTTCCCTGAAGGACTTCGAAAATGACCACAAACCCGCTGATGTCACGTGCTCTGATTCCGTTGTCGATTGATTCGTGAAACCAAATTTTCGTACTTTCTTCGGGCTCAAACAAGTTGAGGTGAGAAGTTTGGATATTTGAAAGTAAATCATTGATGATTTGAACAGTCGAATGGGCACTGGCGAATTGAGGGAACTCGTGCTTTGCCTTCTCGCAGGCACGCGCAAACTTTTCGGTTGCAGACAAATCAAAATAATTGTCGACAACGATTGTGCAGACTTCGTCAATCGTTGGTCGATAGCGATAGACAAGGCTTGAATAAAAGCTTGCACCGACAACAAAAATAAAAACAATACCGGCAGAAATAATTTTTAACATAATTTTATCAATGGGTTTTTAGCAGTAGGTTTTTCACAAAGAAAAGCCCTGGATTTTACTCCAAGGCTTTCGAATTTTTCGATAAAGAAAAATTATAATTAAGCGGCTTTTTTCTTGCGAGCTGAAGTGCGAACCGCAGCTGGATCAATATTGTATTGCTTTACTTTGCGATACAAAGTTGCGCGGCCGATACCGAGAGCTTTCGCTGCTTCAGTGAGATTTCCTTTGTAGGCAGAAATCGCGTTTTCGATCGCTACGTTTTCGAGCTGGTTGATTGTCGAAACTGATTTTTTAGGATCTGCTCCGCCACCAGAAAAATTCACTCCCGGGAAAGGTAAAACTTTACCTGACTCTGGGCCACCACCGAAAGCTGAACCACCCGAAACAAGAGCGGGCATTTCAGAAGTTGTTTGTTTTGCTTCCCATTCGTGGGTTGTCATCGTCTGACAAACAAAACCGTTGGCTTGACCGAATGCTTCTGCTTTTTGAACAGTCACCTGATCGTCGCATACAATTACAAGAGTAGAACGTACCATTTGAAGACCTCCATTGATTTAATTTGAATCACCAAAGGACATCTCTTGGCCGATTGTGACTCACAGTGAACCTATCGGCGGATCATCTTGAGAATATGAGGCAATTATTTCCTATTTTTTGGTCCAGATTTCATAAGTGCCTTAAAAGCCTTAAGAACTCTCTAAAAAAAATATTCAGTTTGCAAAAGCGGAGTTTTAGGATGTTTCGGCGTAAAACCGAAGGGAGCGATAAACGCTCCCCGATCCATCTAGCGACGACCCGAACGGATCTTCACTTGCATTTTAGAGATGAGGCTCACAGCCATCTTTTCTTGAACTTTGCACATTTTAAGTTCGTCACGGCGGTGGGAGATTTGAACGGGAGTGAGAGTTCCCATTTCGATTTCCATTTCGTAATCGAGTTTCTTTGCGCGAATCCCTACGAGTTCTTTAGTCTGCTGCTTAAAGAGCTTCGTCACGCCACTCAAAGGAGCCACGTCGAGCCATTCTTGTTTGCTGCGGTAGTCGCTGACCATTCGCAAGAAACGAGCTTTATTTTTCGCCAAAGTAAAACGTGGAAACTGATCGGCTTTTAATTCCAAAATATTATCGATCGAATCAACGTCGAAATCAGAATATGAATCAACTGCGATATCAGTGACGGGCTCAACGCTCTCAGGAACTGCGTCAGCTGCTTCGAGGGCTTCAGAAACCATCAGATCAGCCTCGTCTAACAACAGCTCTTCAGCTAAGTCTGCATCTAAATTTGAATCATCAAGGACTGTATTTGCGGCGTTAGCAGCAGTTGTTATCGTCGTCGTCGTCTCTGATTTCAAGATTTGTTTTTCAGCTACTTTTTCGATTTCATTGGTGTTGAGCACTCTGTATTCCTCCATACGCCTTATTTGTATACCACAGAAAGAACGTTTTGATCAGATGATTTTAGTCGCACGTGAGAAGAGTGGGTTTATACTTATTTGTTGCGAAGCACAAGATTTTTAAAGTTTTTGTAAAAGTTCTGCAGCACGAATTGCAAAATAGGTCAGAATCATATCGGCGCCGGCACGCTTGATCGAAACAAGTGATTCCATCATGACTTTATCTCCTTCGATCCAACCGCGCTCGGCCGCTGCCTGAATCATCGCGTACTCACCGCTCACTTGATACGCCGCAACTGGAAGACTCACAACGTCTCGAACCTTCGCGATCACATCCAAGTAAGGCATCGCGGGTTTGACCATCACGATGTCGGCCCCCTCTTTCACATCTAACTGAACTTCACGAATCGCTTCGCGTAAGTTCGCCGGATCCATCTGATAAGTCTTTTTATCGCCTGATTTCGGGGCTGAATCGAGAGCTTCACGAAATGGACCGTAGAAGGCAGAGGCATACTTAACGGCATAAGATAAAATGCCCACTTTTTGAAAAGAATTCTCATCGAGGCTTTGGCGGATGGCGGCAACACGCCCATCCATCATGTCACTTGGAGCGACAATATCGGCTCCGGCCCGTGCCTGGGCAAGCGCCATTTCACACAAAATATCGATCGATTCGTCGTTTAAGATTTCGCCTTTTTCGACGAGTCCGTCGTGCCCGTCGGTCGAATAAGGATCCATCGCGACGTCCGTAATCACGGTCAGTTCTGGTAATTTTTTCTTAAGTTCTTTCACGCATCTTTGCAGGAGTCCTTCGGGATTGGTACTTTCCTTCGCGAATTTGTCTTTTTTAGACTCCTCCACGACCGGAAAAAGTGCGACCGCAGAAATTCCTAACTTGTGAGCCTTCGTTGCCTCGACGACAACGAGATCGATCGACAAACGATATTGTCCAGGCATCGAAGAAATGGCTTTTCTCTGGTTTTTTCCTTCGGTCACAAACATCGGAAAAATCAGATCTCCAGGAACTAAATAACTTTCACGGACAAGCTTGCGAATGCTTTCGCTGACCCGATTGCGGCGCGGCCGAATTCTAGGCCCAATTTTAGGCCCCAGTTTAAGCCCCATTTTAAGATGGTTTTTAGGTCTAGCTGTCGGAGTTTTCGGGCTGTTCGATTTCATACATCCATATTTGCACATTTTTGAATTGTTTGCAAAACTACTCTTCGAGGAGAAAATTTGCATGAACTATTTCATCACGGGTGCCAGTCGAGGGATCGGATTCGAACTCACCTCACAACTCCTCACTCTCGGTGAAAATGTGGTCGCGTGCGCGCGAACTCCCGAGAAAGCCAAGGATTTGCAAATACTCGCTCGTGAATATCCCAAGCAATGTCAGATGATCGCTTGTGACGTGAACGACGAAAAAAGTGTCGCGAAAGCTCTCGGCGAAGTGCACGTCGATCATTTGGATGTGGTCGTGAATTGCGCAGGCATTCTATTGAATTACGACGGCAGTATCGAAAAATTCAATGTCGACGAACTCAAAACCACGATGCAAACAAACCTCTACGGCCCGATTTTTGTAACTAAATATGCGGTAAACCTTTTGAAAAAATCTTCTTCGCCGAAGCTCGTAAATATCACGAGCCAAATGGGTTCGATCGCCGACAATTCAAGTGGCAACGCCTACGCCTACCGAATTTCTAAAACTGCGCTGAATATGTTTTCAAAAAATCTTTCGCTGAGTGAGCCGTGGCTCTGTGTTTTGATGCTTCACCCTGGCTGGGTGCAAACCGACATGGGCGGCGCTCATGCTTTAGTGGCACCTCAAGAGTCGGTGCATGGCTTGATCAATGTTATTACATCGGCTTCTCAGAAAGACTCAGGTCGATTCTTGAACTTCAGAAATGAAGAGATACCTTGGTAATCTCCATCTGGAGTTGGGCAACTTATAATTTGCCCAACTCAGGAGGACGAGAGATAGAGCAGCCGCTTATTTCTTAGCTCCTTGAGCCTTCACGTCGTGCATCGCCTTTGCAACCTCTTCGGCCGATCCCAGGTAATAATGCTTTACAGGTTTTAAATCACGATCGAGTTCATACACAAGCGGAATTCCTGTTGGGATATTCACTCCGGCGATATCGGTATCCGAAACATGGTCGAGATACTTAACGAGCGAACGAATACTGTTGCCGTGAGCCGCAACCAGAATTTTTTTGCCAGTCTTAATTTGCGGAGCAATCTCGGCTTCCCAAAAAGGAAGAACCCGGGCCACCGTATCTTTCAGCGACTCACCTTTTGGCAAATCACTCGCCGATAATTTTTTGTACCGAGGATCAAACGACGGATGACGAGAATCTTTTTCATCCATCGGCGGAGGCGGAATATCAAAACTTCGGCGCCAAATATGCACCTGCTCTTCACCGTGTTTTGCTGCGGTCTCTGCTTTATTGAGTCCCGTGAGTCCGCCGTAATGACGTTCGTTTAAACGCCAACTTTGATGAATCGGGATCCACATAAGATCCATCTCTTCTAAAACTAAAAAGAGAGTTTTGATAGCGCGGTTTAAAACTGACGTATACGTGCACTCAAAATTATAAGCTTCGGCTTTGAGCAACTGGCCTGCAGCCTTCGCTTCGGTAACACCCTTTTCAGAAAGGCCAATGTTCTGCCAGCCGGTAAAACGATTTTCTTGATTCCAGAGGCTTTCTCCATGTCTTAGAAAAACAATTTTATACATAAAGACTCACTTTTTCTCAGGTGGTTTATTATTTTGATTTCGGGGCTGCTGCTGTGGCTTGGGCTGAGCTGCGGCCGGCTGAGGCATCATATTTCCCATCACGGCACTCGACTGAATCGATTCTTCTCTCGAGTTACGACTGCGAGGCTTCGGATTCTTCAGTTCATTCTCTTTTTCGACTTGTTCAGAGAGGTCGACAGTAATGTCACCGAAACATTTCAGCTGACAAGAGAGTCTTCGTCGGTCGAGAAAATAGCCCGAGCCGATCAGCGCAAGTTCTGCACTTGAGGGCTGCAGCACATTGTACTCACCTTCGGCTAAAATAACACGGCATTCAGCACACGAAGGAACTCCCCTGCAAATCGATTTAATATAAATATTATTTTCGAGAGCAACGTCGAGCACACTTTGACCCGACTTCACTTCACAAACAACATTTTGAGGAACAAACTTAACTTTCACGGGTTATCTCATTTCCGAAGAAATTTTATTCGAATTTCACTTTTGCGAACTTCTTTTTTCCGACTTTGAAAATCCACTCGTCAGATTTTTTAGCGGCCAGTTTATATTTTAAATCCGAGACCTTTTCAGAATTAATTTCAATCGCATTGCCGGTTATTAAACGGCGCGCCTCGCTGGTGGTCGGCACCAAACCAAGATGCTTCAAAAGGCCCGGCAAATCGAGCAATGAGATTTCCGCGAGAACGACAGTGATTTTTTCGATATCATCCGGAACACCTTTGTCGACAAAAATTCGGTTGAATTCGACTTCAGCGTTTTCGGCCGCTTCATTTGAATGAAAACGTCTAACGAATTCTTTCGCAAGCCGAACCTTGATTTCTCGAGGGTGCGCGGCGCCCGATTTAAGATCTGCTTTAATCTTTTCGAGATCTGAAGCCGACACTTCACTCAAGAGTTCGTAGTATCTCAACATCAACGTATCGCTCACGCGCATCGTTTTGCCGAAGATATCCCGCGGACTCTCTTCAATCCCGATGTAGTTATCGAGACTCTTCGACATTTTATTCACGCCGTCGAGACCTTCAAGCAGAGGCATCGTCAAAATACATTGGGGTTCTTGACCGTAAGCTTTTTGAAGTTCGCGACCAACGAGTAAATTAAATTTTTGATCGGTTCCCCCGAGTTCGATGTCAGATCTCAGTGCCACCGAATCGTAACCTTGCACGAGTGGATACAGAAACTCGTGAATCGAAATAGGAGTATGACCCTTGTAACGTTTTTCGAAATCATCACGCTCAAGCATGCGGGCGACTGTATATTGAGCCGTGAGTTTAATGAAATCGCTCGCAGAAAACTTTTCCATCCAGGCCGAGTTCGAAGCCAGTTCACACTTTTCCATATTCAGAATTTTTGCCACTTGAGCGACGTAAGTTTTTGCAAATACGGCAATTTCTTCTTTCGTGAGTGGCGGCCGCGTCTCATTTCTACCCGTCGGATCGCCAATGAGCGCCGTAAAATCACCGATCAAAAAGATCACGGTGTGACCAAGATCTTGAAACTGCTTAAGCTTATTAATCAAGACCGTATGACCAATATGAAGGTCAGGACGAGTCGGATCAAAACCCGCCTTCACTCGAAGTGGTTTTGATTCTTTGTAAGATTTTTCGAGCTTCTTTAAAAACTCAGGCTCAGATACGAGATCAACGCACCCGCGTTTGATCTCTTGAAGTTGAATTTTTGGTTCGAGAAATTTCACTGGCAATTCCTTTAATCTTTGGGCGAAGCCCAAAGACCTCTTATCGTGCGTGTTCGACGACTCTGGTTTCTCTGACAACATTTACTTTCACTTGGCCGGGATAATTTAGTTCGCGCTCAATCTTTCGCGCGATATCGTGTGAAAGCATTTGAGCTTGTTCGTCGGTCACGCGACTACTTTCAACCAACACGCGAAGCTCGCGGCCAGTCTGCATCGCGAAAGTCCTTAAGACTCCGTCGAAGCTGTTGCCGATTGATTCGAGATCTTCAACGCGTTTGATGAAACTATCCATCGCAGGACGACGCGCACCCGGACGCGAATTAGAAAGTGCGTTGGCAGCAGCTACGATAATCGCGATCATTGAATTCGGTTTTTCTTCATCATGATGAGCACGAATCGCGTGGCAAATCTCTTCGCTCTCACCGTGCTTCTTAGCAAACTCTGCTCCAACAATGGCGTGCGATCCTTCGAAACTATGATCGAGTGCCTTACCGATATCGTGCAGGAGGCCCGCTCTGCGCGCGCGTTTTACGTCAACCCCGAGTTCACCTGCAATCATACCAGCGAGAAATGCAACTTCCATTGAGTGGGTATAAATATTTTGAGTCAATGAATGACGGTATTTCAACGAGCCCAGCATGCGGACAATTTCAGGATGAACACCGTGAATTCCGAGATCAAAAAGTGCCTTATCGCCGTCTTCTTTCATCGATTTAAAAAGGTCTTTCTTCACCTTCTCAACAACTTCTTCGATCCGTGCGGGATGAACCCTGCCGTCTTCCATCAGTTTTTCGAGAGCGCGCTTTGCAACTTCTCTACGAACCGGATCAAATCCAGAAATGACAACGGCTTCAGGCGTCTCGTCGACGATCAGATCGACTCCGCAACAAGCTTCGAGGGTACGAATATTTCGACCTTCACGCCCAATGATCTTACCTTTCATCTCATCGCTCGGAAGCGTCATGACGCTCACCGTTCGTTCCGAAGAATATTCTCCGGCGTAGCGTGCAACAGCCATCGCGATGATACGTTTTGCACGTTTCTCTGCGTCAGCGATCGCCTCTTGCTCAATCTGCATCGAACGTTTTGCGGCTTCAACACGAGCTTCTTCAGACAAAGCTTCGGTCATTTCTTTTTTAGCTTCTGCAGCAGTCAGTCCCGAAACTCGCTCAAGGCGCTGTTTCAATTCTTCGATTTTTCGCTGGCCATCAGTTTCGAGTTCGCCGAGGCGTTTTTCGATAATTTTCACTTTCTCATCGCGAGCCGCGATCTCTTGAAGCTTCACTTCGAGATCCTGATCTTTGTTTTGAAATTCTTTGGTGAGCTTAGATTCTTTTTCAACCAATGCCTGCTCGTCTTTTTTCAAAAGGGTCTTTGTCTTCTGGATATCCGCTTCGACATTTCTGCGAGCTCTCGTTTCGAAATCCTTCGCGCGCATCTTAGAATCGCGGTCGATCTTTGCAGATTCGCCTTTAGCGCGGTTCACGATTTTATCGGCTTCGGCTTCGGCAGATTTTTTCGTTTTTTCGTCGAGCTGTTTTTTGTAGAGCATATGGGCAACGCCACCCACAGCAAGTCCGGCAAAGGCGGCGATCAATAAGAATACAACATCAGTCATATATAATTCCTTTCAGAGAAACCAGAGAGATCAAAGCCTTGCGTAAAGCTCCTCATTGGAGCGATTTTCAAGCGAAAGCCTTCGGTAATTAAGAGTTCAATTTTTTCGTCATGCGGTTCAGTTTGTATTTTTTCTTTAATGAATTGGGTTTGAAAGCACACACCAATCTTTTTGGCGGCGCAAGTTTTTAAAAAACGATCGTAAAAAGCGCGGCCTCGTCCAAGACGATTGCCTTCAGAGTCAAAAGCCACTCCCGGAATCAGCATTCCTGCGAAATCACTTGCGAACACCCTGAGAGAGTTTTTGTGGTCGGGCTCCAAAATGCCGTGCTGGCCTTTTTGAAACTCGGTGTCTTTGGCTCCGAGATAGAAGTGAATGTCTTTACCAACCACTTTCGGAAACGCGAACTGAATCTGCCCCGCGAATTTTTGGTAAGTTTCAGTGAGGTTCGGCTCAACCGATAAAGGCATGAAGGCGGCCCAAATACCACGCCTGGTCTGAAGCTCATTTTGCACGCGTTGATTGATGAGACGATTGCGCTCGTCAAAGCTCGAAAGCTTTTTCATCCTTCGGAGGCGAGACAAAATAATTTTGCGTAACGAATTCTTATTCAGCAATTTCAAAACTCCAAAAACTTGAGATCATAAAGATCTCTATTTCTTATGGAGCTCTGCCAATAGCTTTTGAGTTTTAGATTCGAGTTGGGCCAAGTCTTTGCTGTATTGCTCTTTGAGTTTTAAATACTCTTCAGCGAGATGCAGAGACGCCAGAATGGAAGCGTTTTGAACAGAACCGGTTTTGGTCAGAGGAAGGGCCTCAGTGATTTTCGAATTCACAAGGGCAACGAGTTGCTCGACCATTTCGTGGTTGTGTGATGATTTCAGGCGTAGTTGGACTCCGGCGATTTCGACTTCATACAATTCTGGAGATTTATCTTCTATATCAAGCATTTCATCTTCTCTAAGTCTCAAACTGTAAGGGTATTGACTCCAGCAGTTGAAAGTCGCCAGTTAAAAATCGATAACGAAATCGGGTCCGCGCTACTCTTTTTAAAATTCAAATTTTAAAATCAAAAACTTCAAATACTTCAAATACTTCTAATAACTCGAATAAACTTTAACTCAAAAGGATCGAATCAGAGCCATCCATACTTCAATGTACGCGAAAAGAATGAGGAAATGCAAGGAATGGGTGGTCGGACGACGACGAGTCTAGCTTTTTGCAACACGTGGTGTTGTGAAATTTTGAGCGAAATGCGGCCGATGAAGTCGGAGTGGCGAGGCGGTGCCAAACCTATTAAATAATTGAGTCAACAAATTCTTGAGATTTGAAAGAACGTAAGTCCCCGATGCCTTCACCGATTCCGATGAGTTTGATCGGAAGTCCCATTTCGTAAGCCAGACCTAAGGCCACTCCACCTTTTGCGGTACCGTCGAGTTTGGTCAGCACAACTCCGGTCACTCCCAGAGCCGCATGAAACTCACGCGCTTGCTGAAGAGCATTTTGACCAGAGCTTGCATCTAAAACGAGCAAGACTTCATGGGGCGCATCCGGAATGACTTTTGTGATAACACGTTTCATTTTTTTGAGTTCTTCCATCAGCGATTTTTGTGTGTGCAAACGCCCAGCCGTATCGATGATCACGACATCAAACTTTTGGGCTTTGCCCATCGTTACGGCATCGAACGCGACAGCACTTGGATCGGTGATTCCTTCGGGGGAAAAATTTTCGACTTGAGCGCGGTCGGTCCAAACTTTGAGTTGGCTTCCTGCGGCGGCACGAAAGGTATCCCCGGCAGCGACCAAAACTTTTTTGCCCTGGCCGGCTAAGAGGCCTGAGATTTTTCCGATGCTGGTGGTTTTGCCGGCACCGTTCACTCCTACGATCATGAGGACGCGAGGCTTTTCGGTGTCCGTGAAATTCAGTGCGGCCAAAATATCTTCGCTCTTCAAAAGATCGACCTGAGTTTTCGAAAAAATCTCGAGCATTTCAGATTTGATCGCATCTCTCACTGAATCAAACCCGGAGCTGCCTTCAGATTTGAGTTTTTCTTCAACGGCCTGCATGAGCCGCTGAACCGTTTGCGGTCCGAGATCGCTCGTGTAGAGAATTTCTTCGAGTTCGTCGAGTTCACCGGCAGAGAGTTGGGCCTTATTTGAAAAGATTCCTTTGATGCGTCCTAAAAATCCGGTGCGCGTGAGCGACAGAGAATCAGACAAGGTCGCAGTTTTGGGTTTTACCGGCGAAGGAGCCGTGGAAGCCGCTGCAGAAATTTCTGGAGCACTTACGACCGGCTGAATCTCGTTGCTAGACGTTTTCTTTTTGCGGAATCCAAAATAAAAAATCGCGAATGCCCCGATCGTGAGAACGACCGGAACAAAAAGCGCTAGGAATAAAACAAAGTTTTCATTTCGCAAAATACTTTGGAGCGCGAGCATAAAGACAGCTTTCTACGAAACCACAACTTGAGCTTGATCGAGGTTCACGCTCACCATTTTTGAAATGCCTTTTTCTTCCATGGTGACTCCAAAAAGTTTTTTCGCGACTTCCATCGTGTACTTATTATGAGTCACGACGATGATTTGTGAGCGCTTACTCATTTCACGAACAAGATCGTTAAATCTCGAAACGTTCGCGTCATCAAGCGGGGCGTCAACCTCATCTAATAAGCAATATGGAGACGGCTTCACCAAGAAGATCGAGAAAATAAGCGAAACGGCAGTCAGTGCTTTTTCTCCGCCCGAAAGCAAAGAAACATTTTGCAATTTTTTGCCTGGAGGTTTTGCTTCGATGTCGATTCCCATTTCGCCTTTTTCGACGTCTTCAATAAGAATCAGACGGGCTTCACCACCACCAAAAAGAACCGGAAACACTTTTGTGAATCGCTCGTTTACTTGCTCGAATGTTTCTTTGAAACGTTTCGAACAAATACGGTTGATCTTGTCGATGACTTTCTTCAAAAGTTCTTTCGCCTCGATCAAATCACTTTCTTGCTTGCTCAGAAATTCGTAGCGTTTTGCAACGTCGTCGTATTCTTGAATGGCAGACAAGTTAACGTCTCCCATGCGAGAAAGCTTTTCTTTAAGCTCGTGAATTTGTTTTTCGGCTTGTTCAAGATCGCCTTCCCGATCGGCGTAACGTTCGGCCGCCTGTGAAAGCTCAAGAACGTAACGTTCACGAATTTGGTCGCACAAATAATTCTCTTTCATGCGATTTTGTTCGAGACTAAGTTTCATGGTCGAAACTTCGTTCTGCAGAGAATTTTTCGCATGCTGAATCGAGCTCAAAGATTTCTCGAAGCTACGAGACAAATGTGACACTTGTTCAAAATGATTTTTAGCGGCGCTTAAGCGACCTTCGAGCTCTTCGATCTCGCGAACCCTGTTTTCGAATTCGATTTTCTTCTCTTCGAGTTCAACTTGGTGAAACGACATGCTCTCGGTGCTACGACTACTCTCTTCGGTCATGCGACCCAAAAGATTTTCAACTTCGGCCAAAGACTTCAAAAGAATATTTTGTTGTTTCTCTAAACCTTCGCACTCTTGCGTTTGGGTCGCGAGTTTCACTTGCATGTCAGTTACCTGAATTTGCATAGGTCCCAAGGTATTTTGCAAAGATAAATGCTCGACGTCTAATTCTTGGGTCGATTCTTCAAGCGCTTCTCGGCGATCTTTCAGAGTTGCGAGTCGGCCTTCAAGATCTACGAGTTCGGCTTGTTTTGCCTGCATCTGCGAATCGAGTTGCATGACATCTTTTTCTTGTCGTATGATGGCCGTATTCACATTCGTGAGTTCTTGCTCGGCACGCTCAAGATCTTTTTTAATTTCTGCGAGTAAAATTTCTTTTTCGATTCTGAGCTTCTGGGCATTTTCATAATCGAAAGTCATTGTTTCAAAACGCTCTTCTGCTTTTTTAAGAGAAGCTTGTGCGAGGGCGAGTTTTCCGCTCCACTCATCCTTTTTCTGGGTCAGTTCTTTGATTTCACGTCCACGTTTCAAAACGCCGCTGTCGGCACTTTCGCTGGTTCCGCCGGTGAGAACCCCGTCTGGAGATAGCAAATCACCCTCAGTCGTAACGAACGTCCACGCCGGAAACTGCTGGCGGGTCTCAATCGCTTCCTGCAAAGAATCGACGATCGCGACACGGTCAAGCAAACGTTCAACCATTGGTTTAAAGTTCTCGTGGGCACGAACGACATCTTTTAATAATTTTTTAGGGGGTGCCTCCGAGGTGTGCTCAACTACCTGTCCAGAAAAATCAGAAGACATAAAGCTCGAACGTCCTGCTTTTTTCTCTTTCAAGAAATTCACCGCGTTCATTGCCGTATCTGATTTGTTGCTCAAAAGCATTTGGAGGCGAGGTCCGAGAGCTGCTTCCATCGCGAGTTCGTACTCACCTGGAACTTCAACGACTTCAGCCATCGGTCTGAAGTCCTGTGCATTTTCTCGCTGACCTGCTGGCAAAGATTCAAGCTTCTCTTTTTGCCAGAACATGATTTGCTTAACACCCTCTTGAAATCCTTCGAAATTCAGAGCGAGATTTTCGAGACCGTATAAACGGCTCGCAACGCTATTGAGAGAATCTTTAAATTCATCTGTCTCGCCGCGCTTCTCGGCAATTTGTTTCTGCAGAGCTTGCTTGTTCACTAAGATACTATCAGCATCTTGCGCGAGATCGAGTTGCATTTGACGTTCTTTCTCGAGGCTGCCAAACACTTTGGTGCGACGAGTTTCAAACTCAGTTTTCTTCTCTAATAATTCTTGTTGAACCGCACGGGCATCAGTCGTGCGCTCGTCATAAACTTCGAGACCTTCTTGGGCCGCCGACATGCGGGCCGAAATATGGGCTTCGCCTTGAGAGACGGTCATGAGTTCACGTCTTTGAGTGGTGAGCTCTTCATCGACTTCGAGACCACGCATTTGAGCTGTTTCGAAAGTTTCTCTTTTTATTAAATAATCGGCGCGCAAAGTTTCGACTTGGCCTTTGATCAACACGAGCGTTTCGCTAATGCGATCAAGATCGGTCTTCAGAAGCTCTTGGCGGGTGACGTTTTCTTGAAGTAATGAGCCCGTCATCTCTTTATTGCGACGTGCCTGTTCAATCTCAAATTTGAGCTCTTGAATTTTGCTCTCTTGCTTTTGAGATTGCTGACGATGTTCGAACTGTTGATTCTGTAAATCGGCCACGAGACTCTCGGCTTCGAGCGTCTCTGAACGTTTGGATTCCAGATCGGCTTCAAGAGTTGAAAGTTCGGTAACGGCCTGGGCTTCGCTTGCTTCGGCTTCAATGAGCTTCGCTTCGAAGTCTTTAATCTTCAAATTGAAATCAAGGTAATGCTTTGAAGAAACCCAAAGTTCGAGATCCTCGACTTCGTTTTTAACCGTGCGGTAGCGTTCGGCTTTTTGGGCCTGGCGCTGAAGAGAATCGATTTGTTTTTTAAGTTCCGCAACGATGTCGTGCAAACGAAGCAAGTTTTGTTCGGTCGAGATCAATTTACGTTGGGATTCACGCTTACGAACCTTGAATTTAGTAATGCCGGCAGCTTCTTCGATCAGAACCCGACGCTCTTCGGGCTTCGCCGTGATGATTCGACCGATGGCTCCCTGTTCAATGATGCTGAATCCTTTCGAACCAGCTCCCGTATCCATAAAAATTTCTTGAACGTCTTTGAGACGAGCCGTCTCTTTATTAATGAGGTATTCGGATTCTCCACCGCGGTGGAGGCGACGGGTGATCATGATTTCAGAATTCTTCATATACTGAACCGGAAATGGTCCGCCGTCATTTTCAAGCGTCAAAGAAACTTCGGCCATGCCCATGGGAGCGTAGCCTTCGGCACCTGCAAAGATAACGTCTTCCATGCTTTGGCCGCGCAAATGTTTTGCGCTCATTTCGCCCATGACCCATACGAGGGCATCGACGATATTTGATTTACCGCATCCGTTCGGACCAACGACGCCCGTAATGCCTGCATCGAATTGAATGACCGTGCGATCTTTGAAAGATTTAAAACCAACGATTTCGAGTTTTTTAATTCTCAATTGAGATTCCCCTCATCCTAAAGTTCAGTGCCAAGTCCAGAGCCCAGCTCAATCTTAGCGTGTTTTCTTCTGCCCCAAATTTTGAACAATTGCCGCTTGTGCAGCAGCCAATCTCGCAATTGGAACACGGTAAGGACTGCAACTCACGTAATCGAGACCGGCGCTTTGAAAGAAATGAATACTCTCAGGATCACCGCCATGCTCGCCGCAGACACCGATTTTCAAGTCTTGTCGAGTCTTACGCCCGAGGTCAACACCCAATTTCACCAATTTTCCGACGCCGGTTTGGTCGATGGTGACGAACGGATCGTGCGCAAAGATGCCCTCTTCCACGTAAGTACCTAGAAATCTTCCGGCATCGTCTCGAGAAAGGCCCAAAGTCGTTTGCGTCAAATCATTCGTACCGAAGCTAAAGAAATCAGCAGCGCCTGCGATCTCATCCGCGCACAGAGCCGCTCTCGGGAGTTCGATCATCGTGCCAACCGAATACGCAAACTTCGTATTGCTTTCTTTTTGTACTTTTTCGACTTCTTCAACCGTCAATTTACGCAAAATATCGAGCTCACGACGAGTCGCAATCAGCGGAATCATAATTTCTGGAGTCAGCAGCTGCCCCTCCTTGATAAGATCAACGGCCGCGAGCGCAATCGCACGCACTTGCATGCGGTAAATTTCAGGAAAAGTAATCGCTAAGCGGCATCCACGGTGACCCAACATCGGATTAAACTCGTGGAGTGATTTTATCTTGAGGCGTAGCTTATCGAAATCAACTTCGAGTCTTATGCTCAGTTCTTTTATCTCGGGATCAGTCTGCGGAACAAATTCGTGAAGTGGAGGATCCAGCAACCGAATCGTCACCGGAAATCCCTTCATCGTTTTGAAGAGCTGATAGAAATCAGATTTCTGCATCGGTAAAAGTTTATCGAGTGCACGTTCACGCTCAAATTTATTCTCGGCGATAATCATTTCTCTCACTGAATCGATACGGTCGGCTCCAAAAAACATATGTTCAGTACGGCAAAGGCCAATTCCTTCGGCGCCGAATTTTTTTGAAGTCGTTGCATCTTTTGGAGTGTCGGCGTTGGCGCGCACTTTCATCGTACGAAATTCATCGGCGAGAATCATGAGTCGGTCGAAATCTCCGCCGAGTTGTGGCTCGAGAGTTTTCACTTCACCCAAAAAGACTTCACCGGTTGAACCGTCAAGTGTAATGAAATCGCCTTTTTTAAGGAGGTAACCGTTTGCGCGCATTTCTTCTTTGTTGTAATCGACTTGCACGTCACCACATCCGGCAACGCAACATTTTCCCATGCCGCGGGCAACGACCGCCGCGTGCGAAGTCATTCCGCCGCGGGTGGTGAGAATACCTTGGGCCGCAACCATTCCGAGAATATCTTCTGGAGAAGTTTCGATACGAACGAGAATGGTTTTTTTACCGCGCTCTTTCCACTGAACGGCGTCTTCAGATGTAAATACAATCGCGCCATAAGCTCCGCCGGGCGAAGCCGGTAATGCTTTCGCAAGCTTCGTCCGTTTCGCTTTTGGATCAAGTGTTGGATGCAAAAGTTGATCGAGACTTTTCGCTTCGACTCTCATCACGGCTTCTTCTTTGCTGATAAGTTTTTCGTCGAGCATATCGCACGCAATCTTAAGTGCGGCGGCGGCGGTTCGCTTACCCGTGCGAGTCTGCAGCATCCAAAGACGACCTTGTTCGATCGTGAATTCCATATCTTGCATATCGCGGTAGTGTTTTTCGAGTTTCAGGTAGGTGTCGACGAGTTCTTCGTAGATCTTCGGCATTTTTTCTTCGAGAGATGCGAAGCCACTTCCGACGGCCCCTTCCCTCGAAATCGGTTGTGGAGTGCGAATGCCCGCGACGACGTCTTCGCCTTGGGCGTTGATCAGGTACTCACCATAAAATTTATTTTCGCCCGTCGAAGGATTACGTGTGAACGCAACGCCCGTTGCAGAATCGTCGCCCATATTTCCGAAGACCATCGACTGAACGTTGACGGCGGTTCCCCACGAACTTGGAATATCATGCATTTGTCGGTAAATGATCGCGCGGTGGGTATTCCAAGATTGAAATACGGCAGAGACCGCTCCCCACAATTGCTCGATCGGATCATTTGGAAATTTACGACCCGTACTTTCTAAGATCGCTTTTTTGTATTTCGCAACGAGAAACTTCAGATCTTCTGTTTTAAGATCGGTGTCGTTTTGATATTTTTTGTCGCTCTTGAGATCTTCCATCATGACGTTGAGAAGAGAATGATTCATGCCCAAGACAACGTCTGAGTACATCTGTACAAAACGTCGGTAAGAATCCCAAGCGAATCTTGCATTGCCAGAATTCGTCGCGAGTCCTTCGACGGTATCGTCGTTGAGCCCGAGATTCAAAATTGTGTCCATCATGCCGGGCATCGATGCCCTTGCTCCCGATCGTACACTCACGAGCAGAGGATTTGTTTTATCTCCAAATTTTTTACCAATAATTTTTTCAACTTTTGCGAGGGCCGTGAGCGAATCATCTTTCACCACTTGAGGTAATTTTTCACCGGCATCATAAAATGCTTGGCAGACACTGGTCGCAATCGTAAATCCCGGCGGAACCGAAATCCCGAGAGAAGTCATCTCTGCTAGGTTAGCACCTTTTCCGCCTAAAACGTCTTTCATCTTGGCGCTGCCCTCGGTTTGTCCGCTTGCGAAGAAGTAAACCACTTTTTCTGATGTCATACTTTGCCTTTCGAGGTCCACATTTAAAAAACCATTCTAGAAGCCGATCGAACGTTCTTTCATTTTCGCGCGGATATAAGTTTCAACTTGATCGAGAGCAATACGTTCTTGTTTCATCGAGTCGCGTTCACGAATTGTTACTTTCTGATCGCTGTTCGAATCAAAATCGTATGTGATGCAATACGGAGTTCCGATCTCATCTTGCCGACGATATCTTTTTCCGATACTTGCGGTGTCGTCGTACTGAACGGCGAATTCGTGAGCGAGGGCATCTCTCAATTTCATCGCGGGCGCTGTGAGTTCAGCCTTTTTCGAGAGAGGCAAGATCGCCGCTTTAATTGGAGCGATCTCGGGATGAAAGCCTAAGACGATCCTGGTGTCGGCTCTTTTGGTTTCTTCGTCGTAAGAATTTTCTTCACGGTAAGCATCGCAAAGAGTCGCTAAAATTAAGCGGTCGCAGCCGACGGCTGTCTCGATCACGAACGGCAAATATTTTTCTTTGGCCGCTTCGTCGAAATATTCTAATTTTTTACCAGAGAATTTCTGATGCTGACTCAAATCGAAATCCGACCGATTGTGAATTCCTTCAAGCTCCTGCCAACCAAACGGAAACTCATACTGCACATCAAACGCAGCTTTCGCGTAGTGGGCGAGCTCGTCAGGGCCGTGCGCTTTGAATCTTAATTTCGATGACGTGAGACCGAGTCTTAGATAAAAATCCCATCTGATTTTTTTCCATTTCTCGAAATGCGCTTCGTCGGTGCCGGGTTTAACGAAGTATTGCATTTCCATTTGTTCGAATTCACGAGTTCTGAAAGTAAAGTTACCCGGAGTGATTTCGTTACGAAAAGATTTTCCGATTTGAGCAATCCCAAACGGAACTTTCTTACGAGACGTTGTCTGAACATTTTCGAAATTAACGAAAATACCTTGAGCCGTTTCGGGTCTCAAGTAAACAACCGCGCTCGCGTCTTCAACCGGCCCCATGAAAGTTTTAAACATCAGATTAAAATTGCGAGGCTCCGTGAGGAAGGCACCTTTGCACTGAGGTTTCTCTTTGCACGAAGCTTCGAGCGCTTGTGGCAATTGATCGGCTCTGAATCTCTGTTTACATTTTTTGCAGTCAACGAGCGGATCGCTAAATCCGTCAATGTGTCCAGAGGCTTTCCAAACCATGGGCGCCATTAAAATCGCGGCGTCGAGACCGACAACGTCGTCTCGCCTGGTCATGGCATTCCACCAGGCTTGTTTGATGTTCATTTTAAGATTTGAGCCAAGCGGACCGTAATCCCAGCAAGAGCCGAGTCCGCCGTAAATTTCGCTGCTTGGATAAACAAAGCCGCGACGTTTGCAAAGTGAAACCATCGTCGCGAGATCGGTAAGAGGTTTGTGACCGGTCGCTGGTGGAGTCGCTGGAGTAGGTGGAGCGCTTGAGGTGCTTGATTCTGCGTTCGACATGGATGATTTCCTTTGGATTAGAAAAGACCAGCCTTTTGGGTAGCATTTGCGGCTTTCTTTAGTCAAGAAATCAGGACTTGTCCAAGCGCATTGCAGGCCTGAAAATCATTGGGAGAGTGAGGGTTTCATGGTGAGTTGTGTGGTTCGAAATTTAGCAGTGATCATAGTGCTTCTTTTCAGCGCAAATGCTTTGCTCGAGGCAAAGCCCGAAGCCGACGCCGACATGAAGATTCGTGACCAGATGGTTCAGATCAGTCGCGAGCTCGGAGTGACCTGCACTTACTGCCATAATTCTGAAAATTTCAAGGATTCGAAGAATAAAAATTTCGGGATTGCTCTTAAGCATATGAAGATCACTCAGCTTTTGAATTCAGACCAGGGGTTTAAGGGTAAACCCGCCGTCACTTGTTATGTTTGTCACCAAGGCGAAGCGAAGTTTGATTACGATGCGGGACACGTCGGGGCTTCGGTGCTGGGTGAGCCTTCAACTTCGGCGGGTTCGAGTTCGGGTTCGAAGAAATAAGCGCGATTGAGGTCGTTAGGAACTTGAAGGCCTTGGCTGCAACCGCATGGAGACTTTGATATCCTTAGCGGCGCATCGAAAAAGGTTTGCGTAAGAAGCAGAAACTAACGCAAGGCGCTCGTTGCGAAATCGGACCATTATACGAGAGATGGGCTCATTGGACCAACCGACGACCAAAAGATAACCACCTGAGCCACAATTAAATTATTTTTTGTTTAATCAAGAATCAAACTGCCGCTGCACCCGAATCGCTTCGAGAGCCGCGAGCATAAAACTTTTGCTCTCTTCGTCCATTCCGCGCGTGAGCTTTTCGAAAGCGAGAAACGACTTTTCAAAATTACTTCCTGCGGGAACTCCCAGAACTTCGTATGCATCCCAAGTATGACCATTATAGTTAAACATGACGTTGAGGGCCCTCGGACCCGCCGACGAAGCCGACGCCCCCGCAGCCCCCGATGCTGCTACTGGCTTTTTAAAACGCGAATCATCATCGTCAATCACGATCCGCTTGACGACGATGTGCTTTTTTGGGGGTTCGCGCAAACGCATTAATTTTTGGCGTGTTGATGCACGCATCCGCATAAAGCTCAAGAATAGGAGGATGACAACGATCGCGTTGAGCGCTATAAAATGTCGCGATACAAAGTCCATATTCATATTATTTTGTTTTCAGACCTGCTTTGCAAGAAATGAGATAGCCAAAATGCAAAATCCTTTCGATCAACAAAAAGCCATCCCCGGAATTAAAAAAATCATAGCCATTAGTTCAGGTAAGGGCGGTGTCGGAAAGAGCACCATCTCTGCAAATCTTGCGGCCGCAATGGCCAAACTAGGTAAAAAAGTCGGGCTCCTTGACTGTGACATTTATGGACCAAGTATTCCACGGATGTACGGCGTCCTAAATCAAAAACCTGAGGTAGGCGCAGATCAAAAAATATTTCCGATCAAGCGTCACGACGTGAGCCTAATGAGTATTGGTTTGCTCGTCGATGACGATCTCGCCGTTGTTTGGCGTGGCCCTATGCTTTTCAAAGCCGTTGAGCAATTTTTATTCGGAGTCGCCTGGGGCGAACTCGACTACCTTCTCATCGATCTTCCACCTGGGACCGGTGACGTTCAACTTTCGGTTGCACAAAAAGTTCCGCTCGTGGGAGCCATCGCTATTTCAACTCCGCAAGATGTTGCGCTCAGTGACGTAAAAAAAGCCATCGACATGTGGGCGCGCGTTCAAGTTCCTATACTTGGATTGGTCGAAAATATGTCTTACATGATGGTGAAAGATTCAAACGGCACCGAAACACGGCATCAACTTTTTCCGAAGGGATCTCTCGATCAATTTCTCGCCGAAAAAGGAATTCCGAAAATTGCCGAACTTCCGTTTTACCAAAACGTAGCGAAGGCTGCCGAAATGGGAATTCCGGTCGTGGCTTCGAGTGATTCTACACCCGAAGCAAAAAGCTTTTTGGAATTAGCGAAGAAAGTTCTCGAGCTCTAGAGAGAAGTCTTAGCCGCAGACGGAATTTCTAAGCGCGAACCAACGACGATACGTTGGTGGCTTTTAATCTGATTGCTCTTGATCAATTTCGCAACCGACACATTATATTTCTGAGCAATCTGCGCGATCGATTCTCCACGTTTTACGATGTGAATATGCATTGCCACTTTTTGTGGTTTTGTCATCGCGACACTGCGCTCGCTGCGCTTACGGCGATGCTTACTCATTTCCGAGTGCGAAAGACCTACGACCGAATCGCCCGGAACTTTGATTTTCTTGCCCGCTATAATCCGAGATTTTGCTCCGAGACTATTCAAAGAACGCAAGCGACGAGCGCTCGTATGAAATTTGCGTGCGATACCGCCGATAGTTTCGCCGTTACGAACTCGGTAGAAACTGATTTCATCGTCATCTACTACTTTAATTTGCGTACGATCTTTCACGATCGCAATGATCGCAGCAGCCCTTGCTTTATCGGCTGAATCTTTAGGAACCCGAAGGCTCAAGTGACCCGATTTATCTAGGGCAATGCCCTTTTTATATGATGGATTGAGATCCTTGAGTTCGTCGTAATCGATTCCCATTTCTTGTGCGAGTCTCTTCAAGTCAACTGAATGACCGAGTTCAATTTCGGTGAATTCAATCGGAGCTAGATACTGAATATCTTTAAATCCGTATTTAGCCGGATCTTTCGCGATCATTCGGGCCGCTAAAAATTTAGGGATATAATTTTTCGTCTCTTTAGGGAGCCTTCGCATCTGTGCGAGCTTCCAGAAATCGCGGGTGTGATATTTCATCACGAGATTTTTGATTCTGTTTTCACCGACATTGTACGAAGCAATAGCTAAGTACCAAGAACCGAATAGGTTGTAGAGCCCTTTAAAGTAATCAGCCGCCGCAACCGTCGCCTTAATAAAATCTCTTCGCTCATCGACGTAAGAATCACACTGCAATCCGTAACGTTTGCCCGTTGCGCGCATGAACTGCCAAAAGCCTACTGCATTTGCCGAACTCTTAGCGACCGAACTAAACCCCGATTCAATCAAAGCAACGTAAACGAGATCTTCTGGCAAACCTTCACGTTTAAAAATTTCTTTCATGATCGGCACATATTTGCTAGATCGAGAAAGGTAAGTCTCCATGTAATCGCTTCCGCGACCTTGAAAATATTCGATCCAGTCTTGAACGAGTTCGTTTTCCTCTAGCGGAATCGAACTTAAATCTTCTTTCAAATCATTATTCACGGGAGTTTCAAGTTTGGTGATATCTGCAGCAGGGGCAGGGGCCGCCGCCGAAGCTGCGATAGCCGCGTCGGGAGATGCATCGGTATGCGCTCCGTGATGCATACAACCGGTCACGAGAACGAGACCACTCAACAACACCAACACCTTGAAACTTTTTTGCATCATGCCTCCGCTTAAATGAACGAGGCCTTCAGAATAACTGATGGTCTGCTCGATCTGCAACTCTCACTGTTAAGTTATTATTTGGTTGCCGCCCATATTGGATTTGAAATAGAAACTCGACCTAAGTCAAAACTTTGATACAAGATGTAATTGCGTAAGATCGCTTTGACGTAAAAGCTCGTCTCACTCCACGGAAGTTCATCGAACCAAATTTCATCCTCAGGATTCGAAGTTGGATGAGCCATGAGGTTTGCGAGTGATGGTCGTAGTTTTACAAAACGTTCCATGCGTGACGGCCCCGCATTGTAAGACGCCAAAGCTAGCGGCACGTGACCATTAAATTGCTTTAACATTTTTGCAAGGTAGTAGGTTCCCATTCGAATGTTTTGAATCGGGTTAAACATGTCTTGCGGCAAATCGAGATGTTCAATTTTCAAATCGCTGGCAATTTCTTTCGCCGTCGGCGGAATCATCTGCATCAAACCATAGGCGTTGCTCGTACTGATCGCTTTGATTTGAAAAGCACTCTCTTGCTTGATTAATCCCCGAACCAGATAAGGAGAAAGCGCTCTGAATTTTGCATTCTCATCGATCGCTGCTTGAAACTCTTTCGGAAAAACAATTCCGAAAAAAGCCTCTTGCCGAAGTCCAGGATCTTCTTCCCATGCGTCGCTAATAAATTTAATCGCTGGGCCGTAGTTCATTGCTGCAGCGAGAAGGCGTGCACGCAAAACTTTTTCGATTGGAGTCGTCGGCAATGGAAGTTCTCTAATGTCAGCCTGAGCTTCGTCGATCCATCCTGCCTGAATTAGAATCTGGGCTCGCTCCCAGTTGAGGCGTGTCTTATTCGTAATCCAAATTGTAGCTTCAGTTTTCGTAGGCTTTTCGTATCTCATTTCGAAGAAGCCTTCATTTTTTTCGATTCGCGCTCTAATTCCGTAGTAGCTGAGCGGAAACTTTTCGATCAAGACTTGCGCTTGGTCATCAGCGCGCTCTGATTTGAGATTCTGTAGACTTCTCCACAGCCAGTATCTCGCCTGCAATTCAAAGTTTTCAGACTGAGGAACGGAAAGAAGTCTCTCGAGACGACTCACACTCTGCGGAAAATCTTTCTGTCGTATGAAGATCAGTGCAGAATGAAAAAGTGCCTCGCGAAAGGCGGGAGTACCACTATGTTTTAAAATCAGCTCATTATAAAATTTAAGGGCATCATCAAATTTGTCGATTGCGTAGGCCGAATGGGCGCCGAGCTCCAAAAACTTTGTCGCACGTACCGAGGGCTCAAGTCGTGCCATCGATTTCTTGATGAGCTCGAGTGATTCGGCGCTGTAGCCTCTAGCGTTCAAGGTTTTTGCCCAGTCATACTGCCTTTCAGAATCAACCAAAATCATTTGCTGAAGCATGCTATGCTTTAAGACTTCATATTTCTCGTCATTTCGATCGGCAAGATTCAGGTACGATTCTATAATGCGCTCACCGGCCCATTTGGCCCGAAGACTTCCCGGAAAACGCTGAATGAGCTTCACCCCTTCGGTCGTGGCGCCCAGATAGTCTGCGCCCTTCAGAAAAAATGCGATGCGGGCCGCGAGTTCTTGCTCTTCGGCACTTTGTTCATTCAAGACATTCACTTCGTAAATCGAAAGCGACGAGAGACTTTTTTTTGCGGCGATGACATCGGCCGAAGTTACCGGACCCGCGGCTTTCTCCG
>JAYTQQ010000019.1:0-6533 GCA_043746635.1 Bdellovibrionales bacterium
TCAGCGGCGAAGTTTTTAAATCTTCAAGCGGCTTCTGGAAACTCCAAGAAGAAGCGGGCCGGGCGCGTGCTAATTACAATGTCGAAGCCCAATTTTCTATGTTCCTGCCTGGGCCGATCGCAAAAACTCTTTTGACGGTGAACCTTCCCACGATGATGAGCGCTTACCACAAGCGCATCAAGGAGCTCTATGGAAAATGATGATGCATCCTCGCATGACCGCGGTTCAGGGGCCGGTGGACAACTCGGCGACACGATCAAAAAAATTCTGACGACAGGCTTAACGGCTGCTTTTATGACTGAAGAAAGCATTCGGGGTTTCGTCGGCGAATTAAAACTTCCGAAAGAATCTTTAAATCTCCTTCTTCAGGGAGCGATGAAGTCCAAAGAAGAGCTCATGAATAGGGCCGGCAACGAAATCGTGAAGGTCATTTCAAAAATTGATTTCGTCAAAGAAGCTTCACGCTTTGTCGAAGAGCATAAATTTAAGATTAGTGCCGAAGTCGAAGTACTTAAGAAAGATCATTCGTCGAAAGACTTAATTAAATAGCCGTGGTTTTAAAACGACCGAACACGTTTGCTTCTGCGGTTAGTCTTTCATTAAAACTTCGCTGACACGATTCGGAGCAATGTTGATGATCGTCGCCGAAGCCGAGGGTTTCAGTTTATCCGAAGCCTTTGGCTTGATGACTTTGGATTCATCAAAACCTTCTTCTTGAGCATCGCTTGAATTTTTGTCGTCCTCAAGCTTAGAATTACTGGCTCGGAGCTCTTCAACCACTTTCATTCGCCTTTCAACAAGTTCAGAAATCGCTTCAGATTTCGTCGAGCGGGCCGTGACGCTTTTTGATCCGTTCGAATAATTTCTTGAATTCACAAAAGCGAGTGGTGGTTTTGGTTTACTAATGCCAGAAAAATTAATGTACCCAACCATAAAGCCAATGAGATCTTCTGCTTTTTCAGGAAGCTCTCTCATCGCGACGCTTAAATAAGTGTAAAAGAGAGCCCGATTAACTTCGGGATTGTCATCGGTCATTTCGTTCAGGCTCAAATCCATGAAGGTATGTTCTAAGAAAGTTCGCATTCCTTGGCCATTCCATTTCGAATCGATTTCAAACATAATTTGATTGAGGACCTTTTGCTTTTGAAGTGATTCTTGTCTTCTTCCTGATAGGACACTGAGGCTTTCGCTGTAGCTAAACCAGCGATTTTCAACCGCGCGTTCTTGAGACGTATTGTTAGCGCTAACCTGGTAGGTCTGAGTTTCGGTCACTTTTGCTTTGAGATCTTTGTCGACTTTTGCGAGTTCTTCTTGAGCGGCGTCTTGAGCTTTTTTGAGAGTTTCGATTGCTTTCGATTTTGCAAGTGGCCCCTGAGCCGAGTCATTCACGATGAGGACCGACATCGTTTCAGCTCCGCAAGGTGTGAGCCTTAAGAAAATGCTGCAACCAAAGAGAAATGATAGGCTTAAAATTTTACGGGCAAGTGTCCGAATCTTCATAAGGAACTAAAGAGCAATGCCTATGCCGTCCAGGATAGCGCGAGAGGGCTTTCTCGGGCATGCTGGAGGCGTGAGAGCGGGTTTTGGCTAGCACCATGTCAAATCTTTTGACATGTAAAAGCTACCTGATACCTTTTGCCTTCTATGAAAGTATCGAGACCGGCCTACGCGCTGGGTTTGAAATTAGAAGATCTCAAAGGCAAAAGAATTTTAGTCGCTTTTTCGGGAGGACTTGATTCTTGTGTGTTGCTCGAGCTTCTCCTTGAGCTCAAGTCTCGTCTTGATTTCGATTTGGGAATTGCGCACATTCATCACGGAGATGAGACGACTGTCCATCAAAAAAAATATCGAGATAAAGCTCTCGCTTTTTCAAAAAAACAGGCTGAATTCATAAAATGTCCTTTTTTCTTCGAGAAATTTTCGGGACAGATTTTGAATCCAAAAGAACAGCAGACTAAGAATGCATCAAGTGAAGCGAATCTTCGAAAAGTGCGTTCAGTTTTGCTTGAAAAATTGCGAAGTGAAAATCAGTTTGATATCCTGGTTTTGGCGCACCACGCACAAGATTTATTTGAGACCAGACTCATTCGTCTCATTCGCGGAACGGGGCAAAAAGGCCTTGAATCGATGCGTTCACAAAGCGCTACGAAACTGAGGCCTTTGCTTGAAATGTGGCCTGAGCAAATTCGAGCTTATGCCGATCAAAAGAAAATCGAATATTTGAAAGATCCCAGTAATCAAGATCATCAATATTTAAGAAACTGGATCCGAACTTCGTGGTTGGTAGAATTAGAAGCGAAGCGCCCAGGTTCTACTCAGGCCTTTGCTAGATCCCTTGAGCTCCTCGCGAATGTAAAATCAGATTCGCAAGACGCGATTTTGCAGTCAAATCAAGCAAGCTTCAATCGAGACACGTTTCGCTCGTTCTCTAAAAAAGAACAACAAGTTACCATCGCAGAATGTCTCAGAAAATTCGCTAAGCAAAATTATTCTTCGAATATGGTTCAGGAAATTTGTAAGCGTCTTGACACTCCCCGAAAGGAACTCAGCTTTAAAGTAGCTGGTTTTGAATGGACAGCTAACGCAGCACTTATTCTTGTTCGTGAAATTATTTAAAGCGCTTACGCTAGGCTTTGAAAAAGTTTACGAAATTCGTTCAGATTTTAGTCACAATACTAGGCTAGTTTGGTAGCCGGTTTGGGAAGAAATCAGGACCTTGGATCACCTGTGTAGGTGCAGCAGAAGGTCTCCGCACTTTGTTGTGCAGAGTTCTTCTCTAAACGACTACATGCGTGTTATTCTATATTCTATTCTTTGCCATGAAGGAGTCATGAATGAGATCAACCCAAAAAACACTCGCCTTGTGGGCCGTACTAATTGTCGCGGGCCTCGTATTTTACCAAATGTTTCAGCACCGGCGAACGACGACGATTGAAGATTTTAATTATCCAAAATTTGTTCAAGCGCTCGAAGAAAACAAAATTAAATCCGTGACCTTTCGGCCAGAAGCGAAAGAAATCTCGGGAGAGATTAAAGATGAATTCGTTCCTGAATTTAAAGGAAGTAAAACTTTTAGCATCAACGGCAATACCGATGCTGAAGGATTCAAGCTCGTGCGTGAAATCGGCGAAAAAAATGGAAGTCGTTTAGTTCCGATTTATGAGCCGGCTGATAGCAATTCGATCCAAGCCTTCTTACTCAACTATTTGCCGATTCTCCTCATCGTCGGAATGTTCATATTTTTGATGAAACAAATTCAAGCCGGCGGCGGAAAAGCGATGAGTTTCGGAAAGTCTCGAGCAAGACTTTTGACTGAAAATAAAAATCGTATGAGCTTCGCAGATGTTGCGGGGGTTGAAGAAGCAAAAGAAGAGCTTGAAGAGATTGTACACTTCTTGAAAGATCCTAAGAAGTTTACCAAACTTGGTGGTAGAATTCCGAAGGGTGTTTTGCTCGTGGGCCCTCCGGGAACGGGCAAGACTTTGCTTGCACGCGCCGTTGCCGGTGAAGCGGGCGTCCCATTCTATACTATTTCGGGTTCTGACTTCGTTGAAATGTTCGTCGGCGTGGGCGCGAGCCGCGTTCGCGATTTATTCGAACAAGGAAAAAGAAATGCACCTTGCCTCATTTTCATCGATGAGATCGATGCGGTTGGCCGTCATCGTGGTGCCGGCATGGGCGGTGGCCATGACGAGCGCGAGCAAACTCTGAATCAGTTGCTCGTTGAGATGGATGGTTTCGAATCCAACGAAGGCGTTATTTTAATCGCGGCAACCAATCGTCCAGATGTTTTGGATCCGGCTCTTTTGCGTCCAGGTCGTTTTGATCGACGGGTTGTCGTAAATAAGCCAGACGTGATGGGTCGAAGAAAAATTTTAGATGTGCATGTTCGTAAGACTCCACTTGCGACAAGCGTTGATCTCGATAAGATCGCTCGCGGAACTCCTGGGTTTTCGGGTGCCGATCTCGGCAATCTCGTGAATGAAGCAGCCTTGAATGCGGCTCGCACGGATAAAACTCGGATTACGCAATCTGATTTCGAGAGTGCAAAAGATAAAGTTATGATGGGTGCCGAACGTAAGTCGATGGTCATTAGTGATGAAGATAAAAAAGTGACGGCTTACCATGAAGCTGGTCATACCCTTGTGGGCAAATTACTTCCGGGTACGGATCCGATTCATAAGGTCACGATCATTCCTCGCGGGATGGCGCTGGGCCTTACCCAGATTTTGCCAGACAAAGAATCTCATAGCCTCTCAAAATCAAAAGCTCTCAACATGATTACGTTCATGTTCGGCGGACGCGCGGCTGAAGAAGTTATTTTTAATGATTTCACGACCGGCGCAGGTAACGACATCGAAAGAGCGACCGACATCGCTCGCCGCATGGTTTGCGAATGGGGAATGAGCGAAAAGCTAGGCCCGCTTGCTTACGAAAAAAGCGAAGGTCCTGTGTTCATGGGGATGGGTACAGGCAAAGCACGTGAATATTCTGAGGCCAAAGCCGAAGAGATTGATCACGAAATCCATCGCATCGTGACCGAAGGTTCGCAAAATGCGAAACGTCTTTTGACCGAGAATATCGATACGCTTCATAAACTTGCGCAAGCATTGCTTGAACATGAAACGATTGATGGCGCCGAAGTCGATTTGATTTGTCGCGGTGGTTCTCTTGAGGATGTGCGCAAAGATCGCATCATCAAAGAGACAGAAAATCAAAGAGAACAAGCGCAAGGTCGTAAAGACGCTAAAGTCGAAGATGATAAAAAGTCGGCGGGTAGTGACCCAGTAGGAAATCCGGGGCCAGTGACTGCGTGATTTTGCAAAACCTTATTGAAAACTTAAGTTTCATTTTCACGCAGCTCAGGCTGCGTGATTTCGTTGATATGTTCCTCGTTTGGGTCGTTGTTTACCGAGTTTTGATTTTGATCAGACATACCGGCACGGTCCAAATGCTGTCAGGTCTAGGCATCCTCGCCATCGCCTATCTCGTGAGTATTTGGTTTGAGCTCTACACGTTTAATTGGATTCTCGAGAAATTTTTTAACAATTTATTTTTGATCGTTGTGATTCTGTTTCAAGGTGAGATTCGAAGAGCGCTCGCACACATTGGCAGCAACCCATTCTTAACCGGTGTGAGTCAGGCGCACGAGACACAGATGATAGAGGAGCTGTCGAAGGCGGCGGCTCAAATCGCAATTCGCGGAAGTGGAGCTCTCATCGTGATCGAGCGTGAAATCAATCTTGAATATTTCGTAGAACTGGGCACTGAGCTTGACAGCGCCGTCAGCTGCGAAGTCATTAGCTCGGTTTTTTTACCGCAAAGTCCGTTACATGATGGTGCCGTCATTATTCGTTCGGGTCGTATTTTTGCGGCGGGGTGCTTTCTTCCTCTTTCGAAAAATCCTCAAGTTGATAAAAATTTCGGAACCAGGCATCGTGCAGCTCTTGGTCTTACAGAAGAAACCGATGCACTGGTGATCGTGGTCAGCGAAGAGACCAACCAAATCGGGGTCGCCGAAATGGGCCAAATCAAAATCGTCAACGACCAGAATGAACTTCGAAAATCTCTCTACCAAACTTTTGGTCTCAAAATGCGCGCAACCTCTGCTGAGGCGACATGAGCGAAACAAGAGATGGCAAATCATTGCGAGGCTCGAAAATTCCTCCGGCTTGGCAAGATCTGTTATTTGAAAATGGCAGCTACAAGCTTGTCGCTCTTTTTGTAACGATGATTTTATGGGTAACCATTTTAGGTCGTCGTGATTTTATGCTATCGAAAGATATCGATATCGATTTCTTGCTCCCTAAAAATTTAATTATTGCTGAGAACATTGATAGACGAGTGAGCGTTAAGGTAAGTGGCCCTCGGATTGCGATTAAAAAGTTTGCGCAAAATCCAGGTACGATTACCCTCGACTTGGCCCGCGCTCACGTTGGTAATAATCGAATCGTTATTACTTCGAAAAATATTGAAGTTCCGTTTGGAGTTAAAGTGATTTCGGTGACTCCTGATATCACCAACGTTGCGCTTGTGCGCGCTAATCCGAGTGCGGATTTGAAGGATCAACAGTGACAACTCGAAAAATTAGCAAAGCGAAAACACGTCTTTTCGGCACCGACGGAGTGAGGGGAACGGCGAACCAGTTTCCGATGACTCCTGAAATTATTTTAAAGATTGGTCAGTCTCTCGGTTATTTGCTGAGACACGCACCATTGCAAAATAAAGTTCCAAAAGTGGTGATCGGTAAAGACACAAGATTATCTGGCTACATGGTCGAGCAGGCTCTCACGAGCGGACTTAATTCGATGGGCGTGCATGTTCAGTTGGTGGGTCCTTTACCGACTCCGGGGATTGGTTTTCTCACCCGAAATATGCGTGCTGATGCGGGCGTCGTGATTTCAGCCTCTCACAATCCGTATATGGATAACGGAATTAAAATTTTTGGTCCCGATGGTTACAAGATTTCTGAAACCATGGAGCGAGAAATTGAGCGCTTAGTTTTAGAAGTTGACCTCAACGAACTTTTACCT
>JAYTQQ010000020.1:0-3724 GCA_043746635.1 Bdellovibrionales bacterium
CTAAAGCCCCCTTGCCTATTCGGCTGGCCGATTATTAACAAGTCTCGGCCCGAAATCAAGTGGGTCTATCGAACGACTCCTCGCGCGACAAAAGTCTAAAAGCGAAAATCCACCCTAAAAGACGAAATTCAAACTATATTTTTAAGAAATTCCTGTCACACTAGAGACATCTCTATGAAAGCACCACGACTTGTCAGCTTGATTCTTATTTCTGCAACGGGCTTTGCCGCCCATGCAACGACCTTCCGTAACTCTTACGTCAGCTTTGAACTCCCCAACCGTTGGAATTGCATCCTCGAACAGACCGAATATGTTTGTCGCTCGCAAACACCAGGGCAAGAGAGTAAAGAAGCCGTGATCATTTTGACCGCTAAAGAGGCAGGTCCCGCCGATAATTTGCAAGCGTACGAAGCTCATCTGAAGAGTCCCAAACAAGTGCCATCGCTTACCGGTATTCCGACGATGAGCCAAGTGGTCAGTCCCCCCAAAATTACCAATATCGCAAATCAACCATGGGTCGACGGGCTCCAACTTGGAAGTGAAATTCCAAATTATTATACTCGCTACATGGCGACTCTTAAAGATCGCATCGGCATTCTCGTTACGTTTTCAGCTCACAAGAAATATTACAGCAAATACGCCGACGATTTTTTTAAAGCCGTTTTAAGCCTCAAAGTTCTCGTCACCTCACAAAGTTTAAACAATAATACCGCGATCGCAAACGGCGGAAATGGTAACTTTGGATCGCCCATCAATCTTTCAGGAGATTCTGGAGGCGGCGATCTCGAAGCTCCTCCCGAAGAAGGTTCGGGCTCAGGAAGCCATCTGAAACAGTCGATCTTAGCTCTCGGCCTCGTTTTAGCTGCCATTGGCCTCTACATTTATGCCAAGCAAAAGCCAAAAGGTCCTCCACCTAAGAAAAAATAGACAGTGAATCGGGCTTGAAAGCCCATCAAATCTCCGATAAAACCAGCCCCATGTTCAACAAACTCTATCACTACGTCGATCAGTACGGCCTCAACACCACCAAGATTTTAGCTTGTGTCATCGGAGCATCTCTCATCATGCTTTTTGCAGTCCGAGAAATTTTCTCATGGTTCATGAAAACCGGTAAAATCGCCAAACAATTTAAAGTCATTTCAAAACGCCTCGAACAAATCGAACTCCAACTCCACCAAGTTACCCAAGCCATCGAGCAAGAAACCGAACCAACCTTAGGCGCCAATCCCACAAAGAAAAACCAATTCGACGTCAACCACTAAGCCCTCAGGCCCCGTTCCTGTATCTCAAGATTTGCAGCTGAAATAAATCAGATCAAAGAACTCGTGTGAACGCCAACAAAGTCGAACGCGTAGGTGCTTACTCAAATTCTGCAGCCGATTTAATTTCCGGAGCAAATTCTTTCAACTGATCTTTAATTTCCGCAGCTGGTCCGTAGACTAGAATCTTCAGATTTTTCTCATCAAAATATTTTCGAATTGCGACGTTGATATCTTCTGTCGTCGTGCGATCGACATTGGTGATGTACTGCGAAAGATAAGTGTCTTCGATGCCGTAGAGCTTGAGCAGAATAAGATTATGTGCAAATTTCTCTGCGGTTTCAATCGCCGTCGGAAAAATACCTTTGAGGTAGCCCTTCGCCATTTCGGCTTCTTCAGGCGTTACGCCTTGAGTTTGAAACTTCTTAAGAACCGATAAAGTTTCGGTAATGGTTTTACCAACCGTTGAAACTTTTGTAAAAGTTGAAATTTCAAATGGGCCGCAATCGGCTCTGGCGTCGAAGCCCGAGCTAATCGAATACGTTAGACCCAATTCTTTTCTGACTTTATCGACTAGACGACTCGAAAAAGCTCCACCCAAAATTGTATTCGCAATTCTCAGAGTTAAAAAATCTTCGTTTGTGCGTTTGATGCCGAAATTGCCGATTCGAATTTGCGCCTGCACGAGACCTTTTTTATCAACGATAAGCGCCTTTTGCCCTTCAATCTTAGGAAGCTCCGGATAAATGACTGGAGCCAGATCTCTCGCCTGCCAGCTTCCAAATAAAGTTTCGACTTTCTGAATGAGTTCAGGCGTAAATTTTCCGACGATGGTGAGCGTTGCATTGTTCGGGCGATAATACTTTAAATAATACTGAATGATTTGTTTTTTCGTGATTTTTTCGAGGCTCGAAACTTTACCCAATGAAGTGTGACCGTAAGGATGATCGGCGTATAGGTACTGCGTCCAGATTTTTTCGGTAAAAGCTTCGGCACTATCTTGAGATTTCTGTGCATCAGCTACGAGCTCTTTTCGTTTGCGGTCAATTTCTTGATTTGAAAAAGACGCCTGCGTGATGATGTCGTGAAAACTTTCGAGAAGCGCATCGGCATCTTCTGATAAACAGCTCGAAGATAAAAATGTAAAATCGCTCGCAACCGACGACTCAAAATCACTCGCAAGCTTTGAGAGATCGGTCGCAATTTCTGTAGCCGTTTTTGTTTTAGTCCCGGTTTCGAGCAGATCGGCCACGACAAAACCCAATCCCGGAAATTCTTTTGGATCGGCATTCGACCCTGTTTTAAGATTGAGCGCATAACTCACGTACGGAAGGCTCACGTCATTCACTAATAAAATCTTAAGTCCATTCGGAAGTTCACGCTCTTCGTAAGGTCTGAGCCTTGTGTTTGAATTCATTTTTTTAATCGTCACTTTTGGACGTTCACTCGAAACGACAGGCCTCGCTTCTGCTTTTTTAGATTTTGAAGAACAGGCTCCGAGCGTGATCGTGAGTAAACACGTTGCGATCAGATGAATTTGATTTTTAGAATTTAAACTCATTTTATGTCCCCTGCTTTGGAGTCGATTGAGGTTTTGGCTCTTTCGGCGGATGTGCCACGGGTTTGATCACCGCGACAATACTTCGTTGCGGAGTGAGATATTTATTTGCGGCTGTTCTAATATCTTCGGCCGTGATGGCTTGATATCTCTTTAAGTCTGTAAAGAGCTCAGAGTAATCATCAAACAAAATTTCGTTCATCGCGAGGGCTTCTGCTTTTCCGAAAATAGTTTTGAGACCATCGACGTAAGACTTCATGACTTGCTTCTTCGCAACCTCAAGCTCGAGAGGAGTGACAAGCAAGTTTCTCGGCCTCCACATTTCTGCGATGACCGCTTTCCGTGCTTTATGCGAATCAAGGTGGGGCTTGAGACTGACGTAAATTTCGAAGAGTCCCGCTTGCTGCAAAGTATAGTTGTCGACACTGACCGACGTCGCCACTTGGTCTTTATAGACGAGACGCTTAAATAATCGAGATGATGTGCCATGACCGAGGATGTTTGCGAGCAAGTCGAGGGCGTAAGATTCTGAGCTTCCCGCTTTGGGAACGACGTAACCAATCGCGACGGTTACGTTCTGAATTGATTTTTCAACGACTTCGACACGAGCTATTCTTTGTTCAGGTTCAGCGATCGGAGTAAATGACGGAATCGGCTGCGACTTTAATTTTCCGTAGTATTTATCAATGAGCTTTTTTGCAACGAGCGAAGTGAAATCACCAGCGATGACAATGACGGCATTATTAGGAGCGTAGTAAGTTCGGTTAAAGTCTTTTGCGACTTTCAGATCAATATTGTCGAGGTCGTGCATATAACCGATGACGGGCCAGTGGTAAGAATTTGCTTGGAAGGCCCCTCCAAACAAAACTTCCTGTAATACACCAATCGGAGAATTATCGACGCGCAT
>JAYTQQ010000021.1:0-3665 GCA_043746635.1 Bdellovibrionales bacterium
GATTGGTTCTGATTCCGACATCGTAGTTCGCGGCAATTTGTTTCTTTTGTCGGAAATTTTCGGAAATCTCATTGAAAATGCGATTCTTTATTCTCCTCAAGAACGAACTTCCGAAGTTTTCGTTTCTTGGTACGTTGAAAATCAAGAAGTCGTCGCCACCATTTCAGATCAGGGACCTGGTCTGCCTCGGCAAGTAATAGAATCTCTTTTTGAGCCATTTATCCGAGGTGTCGAGAGCCATATTTCGGGCTCGGGACTCGGCCTTTCGACCGTAAAAAAAGCCGCCCAACTTCTTGGAGGCGACATAGTTGTTCAAGAAACGGGCCCCATGGGCTCGAAAATTGCCGTCAGGCTAAACGTCGCCGTCAAAAAGTTTAACTGACCTCCGCTTTTCGACTCAAACTTGACCGCCAGAGATATCTCTCTTGAATTCAGAGTGAAACATTCTAATTAGTTCGCGCTGAAAAAAGCGCTTTAGAAGTCAGGTAAATCAAAGGGCCGCCGCTGCAATCGATACAGAAACTGCAAGATTTTCTCTGTAAGATATGTTTTAATTTTGGTGCTTGAAATCAAAAATAAAAACAAAATCATTCGGAGAATACAGCAATGGCCCTTCAATTCGGTCATCAGATTACGTTTGGAAACTGGCTCAATCAAGGAATTTAGCTCAGTCAAATTTCGCGATTCGAAAATCTTCATTGGAGAATGTGGTAGATTTGACGTTTAAAATTTTTTCCTAAAACCAAATTCAGTGGTCAACGCCTGCACATTCTGAAGCGAAACTTTTCTTGAATGCGCAGGACTTCCTATACAAAAGTCTCTCTCTAAATTCGAACTAAAACATCGCGTTCTGTGCGTACAAAATATAAGCTTTGTCTCTTGGATCAGTCATCAAGAATCTATCGGCCGATCATTTCAGAAATAAGAAATGTACAGAGATTTATTTTACGGTTCGCGTCTTCGATTTGTCATCTCGATTGCGACCCCAATCCTTTGGATCACACTCAGACCTTAGTGGATGGAGTCATTCCGGCGGCTCCCCACCTATCGAAACTCGGACCAAATTCCTATGCCGCCAGTGCCGGAGAAATCAGGGGCGGTTATTGAATAAGTTGCACCAATAGGAACAATAAAACTCGGCGAAAGAGGTGCGTTAACTGCTGGGTAGGATAAAATAGTCAAACCATTCACTTTAATATTGAGGGCATTATTCAAATCAATAGCGGTAAAAATTGAAATTTGGTGCCCAGTGGTGTTTGTATAAGTCACTCCCGAAACTCTCCCGACCGGAGGATAAAATACCTGCCATGTCTGAGCTGTGCTAGCGGCCACGCCATTCATCGAACAGCTAATAAAACTAACATTGAGGCCAGCAGTAGTCGCGGCGATGCTCACGGGAATGTTAATTGGCAAATTCCTTGGACCCAAAACATCTTTGGTGCTGTGTAAATCGACGGAAAGAGTGCCAGAAAACGTCGTACCAGCTCCAGTGATCTTGGTAAGCTGAACGCTTGTCATCTGAACCCCGTCGATTCCAGTTGTATTGATAAGCGGCTGAATTGGTAATCCACAAACAGGAGCCGGGTTTGGAAATCGTCCAATCTGCGTTGGTGCAACACCTGATAAAGTTACTCCAGGGGCGGAGGCAGCAGCAGAGGCAAGAAACGTATTTGCGCCCTTAAACAGACAAGCACAATTATTCGCGTCATTTAAAATCTGCCCAATGATAGCACCCTGAAGCTCCGTTCTTTTTAATTGAAATTGTAGATAATTGTTCGCTTTCATTTGGCTGGATTGCATCGTCACCATTGCCAGCATCATGATTCCCATAATCACTGTGCCGATCATTATTTCTACGAGAGAAAATCCACGCTCGTTACCCATTCGCGATTGAGTGATTTTCTACGCGAAAAACACGAAGTCAAGACACGGCATAATGAAAAATATGATAAGTGTTTTCCCACAAGATACTGACGGAAGAAGCTGTCAATAACTTGAGCGAAATTCTTAAAGGAATTCGAACATTAAATCATTTAGCTTAAACGAAGCACTCGATCCAAAATATGGACAACCAGTCGATGGGAATCGAATTGATTCTTTTTGGGACGTGTTGCCGCTCGAAGGTGGCTCCACATGGGCGGGTATGTGCCAAGGTGAATCACCTTTGCACAGCCATACACAAAAGCGACGAGTTCCTGCATGTTATCAAAGACTGACTATACGGACCGGCTTACAAGCCGGGTTTCATGATCAAATTTCGCGTTGAAAAATTGGTCAGCTCCGACGCGCAATTAATTTTTAAGAATATCTCGAACCAAGTGATATTAATATCGAGGCGCGACAATTTTTAGGATCAACTTTTTTGTTTTCTAAAACAAAATAACGGCTTATGAGCTCGCAAAAATCTAAAAGTTCTCTCCAAATTTTTGCAAAATACATTTTTATCGATCAACTCAAGCGCATTTTAGTGCAGCAAAAAATCAGTATCGCGTTGGCGGGGGAGACAAACATTTAAAATCGCATTTCACGTGCTAAAAAACTCAATATGCCGATCCTCTCGCTTCAAAATCAGTAATTTCGCTGTCGCCCGACGGCTACGGCAAGGGATTCAATGTTTGAAAGATTATACCTCTAGCCAATCAAGGTTAAGACAGTAAACTGTTTCCGAAGGTGAAGGATCACTGATCTCCCGAATGCTATCAATCCATTCCGGAAGTTGAGCTCGAATCCTTTGTGCATCTGATTTCGAGATAGCAAAAACACCGCTGTAAGCCAATTCTTTTGATTGCTCTATGAGTGCATGCCTCTGCATAGCGAAGCTGCGCCAGTTCGAATGGTGGTTTGATATGAGAGAGCTATCTGCTGATAAATGCATATGTGCTGGCCCATAACTATATTTTGCAGACCCCGTCTCAACACAAAGTTTTGTTCGAGTTAAAAACTTGAGAATTTTTTTGATCTTTTTCTCTGTTAAACCAAATTTAACTCCTAAAGATTCAATAGTTTGAAATTGAGGAATGGCGGTATAAAGTCGAATAGCTATGTAAGTCCAAGTAGAATAGAACTCAGCCGCGTCTTCAACTGAGATATCTTTTTGGTTAGGAAGTCGCGTAGACAGTTTTAAGTGCGTTTGCTTAATTTCTTTTAAATCATTGAGCAGTTCATTTTTTAATCTTGAGGTGGCGGCTCGCGAAAGTTGAACTAAAATTAAAAAATATTTTCGCTCGAGATCATTGAGCTGGCAGTAATCTGCTATTTGAATGGCTTGATCCAATGTAAGATCTCGCTGACCTCTTAGAATTTGACTGAGATAGGAAGGGAAGATTTGGGCAGCTTCGGCAATTTTCTTGAGTTCTCCAGTGCGCTTAGACTTCGTTTTTGATGGGTCAGCATGAACTTTAATAAATTCTCGATAGTCTTTGAATTCGAATACTTCCATAGTTAATCAATTGATTAACTTAATATGCATTTTAGTTCAACTAATTAATATACTTATAGGATTTGAAGCTTTAGCGTGTGGACAAGGATAATCCGTTGATCATCACAAAACTTAAATATAAGAAGGAATGTATATGTCTTTAATAAAATGTATCACAGCTTTTGTTCTCTTTACCGCGATACCCTCAGTGAACGCGCTCGCTGCTGGCCCCAGCAATGGCGGCGGC
>JAYTQQ010000022.1:0-7862 GCA_043746635.1 Bdellovibrionales bacterium
CTTTGCGCTGCTTGCACGAGGTCGCCAAATTCATCCTTCGAAGTTTGAATATCTCGAGGAAGAGCCATCGTCGCCGAACCCCCAACTACGAGTTTCTTCTCGTCAAACTGATTGCCGAGGTATTTTAAAAATAGACTTAGTTCAACAAGCGGGCTCAGTAATGTGCGGGATAAAATCCAAGTGACGATAATCACCAAAAAAATGATCAACAGGCTATACAAAATAATATGGCGACCGAGATTTCGCCATCTCAACAAGTCCGCATCGAGAATAATTCCGGTTTGTAAAACGCGGTGCGGACCAGAAGTATAATTTTTTTCTAGAGGAAGAGTCAATATTCGAATAAAGTGCCCGTTTTTAACGATCGTCTGCCACTGGATATCGGTCGGAATATCGGTCGGAACAATCTGCGCAATTTTAGAACGATAAACCATTTTGCCTTTGCGATTAAAGATAATCACAAACTGGTTAATTTTATCTCCATTGACGACGCTCTCGACAACGCCTTGAGCATCTTCAAATTCTTTAAGCTCAACACTGTTCAGATCCGAAGAGATAAGAAGAGAGGCGGTCGTTTCGATTTGTTGATCGATATGGTTGAACTGCTCGTCGCGAAAAAGAAAATACTGGATAAGTCCGACGGCGGTGAGAGACAAAGCTAAGACGATACCGATGCTCAGTAAAAATCTACGCTTCAATCCAATATCCAATATTGCGACGACTTAAGATTTCGGTGGTTGAGCCGGCTTGAGATAATTTTTTACGTAAATTTTTAATAGTCACTTCGACGACGTTTGATTCGATATCAAATTGCGTATCCCAAACTTTGTCGAGCAATTGAAATTTATTGTAAACACGGCCGGGATGTTCGATGAGAGTCAGCAGCAAAAGATATTCTTTATTTGAGAGATCTACCGGCTTTTGATTAACCGTGACCTTGTGATCAAGCGCGTTTACGGTGAGATCTTTGACGTTAAAAACAAAATTGCCGCTACGGCCCTCTTTTGATTCTTGCCGGCGCGACAACGAGCGAATACGCGCCGATAACTCCACCAGAGAAAAAGGCTTGCCGAGATAATCATCGGCGCCAAGATCGAGTGCTGCCGCTTTTTGGGCCGGGTCATTGATCGTCGACAAAATCAGAATGCGCGCTTGCGGAGCTTCTTTCTTCGCGATCGGAATCAAAGTAATCGCATCCTGACGGCCGAGAAGGCGATCCATGACGAGGACTTCGATTTCTTTATTGAGAGTTTTGATTGATTCGAGTGCTGCTTCGTAAGTTTCGCAGGCGTGAATGACGTAGCCTTCTTTTCGAAGAGCTTCGGATAAAAAACTTAAGACTCTTGATTCGTCTTCAACGATAACGATTGCCATGAATCAATGTTGGACCGAGAGGAGATTTGAGTCAATCCGCAAAAAAAAAGAGCGCCTCGTGAGCGCTCTTTTTAAGAACTTTCGCGTAAGCGAAAATTACATAGCTTTTTTAGCTTCTTTTTTAGCTTTAGCTTTTTTAGCCATTTTTTTGCCTTGAGCTTTAGGAGCTTTTTCAGCAGTTGCAGTAGGAGCAGCAGTAGTTGCCGCTGGAGCTGTTGCTACTGGAGCAGCAGGTGCCGTTGTGCCAGCAGCTGGAGCTGTTGTATCAGCAGCAGTTGCAGTCATTGATAAACCAAGAACGATTGAAGCGATAATTGCTTTCATATATACTCCTTTTAGAGTGGTTGTTTGTTGTTAACAAGTTATCACTCACGGCTAAAATTGAAGTGAGCCAAAAGTGAAAAGATTTTTATCTCGGAAAGCGTAGATTTTACTGGGGAGTTAGGTCTTTATTCTTTTGAATTCTGAGCTCAGATAAGCTGAGGTCGAGATCAGCAGAAGTAGACTCACCCAAGTCGAAATACTCAGAGAAAAAGGCATGGGCCCTCTCGGATCTGCACGTAAAAATTCCATGAAAATACGACCTAAGGCATGTAAAAAGATCCAAATGCAGAAGAGAAAACCGGGAATTTGGGCAAGTTTTTTATTTATAAATAACGGACGCCTCTCTATTTTCAGAAGAACAACGACCGTGAGAAGTTCGATCACCACTGCATAGAGCTGTGTTGGATGCCGAAATGGATAGCTCGGCACGAGCTCACAGACTTCACCAAAGCAGCAGCCCGTCACGAAGCAAGCGACTCTTCCAAGGGCATAACCTAGTGCCATGACGGGAGCGTAAAGGTTAAGCCAATCACCGATGCGTTCTTTGTGCCTCTTCAAAAAGATTACCGTGCAAAAAAAAGCGAAGAGAGCTCCGCCATAATAAACAAATCCGCCATTCCAGAACTTTAATATATCTGATGGATTTTGGCGGTAGTAATCAAGATCCTCGAGCACAACATGCATGAGTCTAGCGCCAATAAATCCTGAGAACATGAGAACGAGGGCTGAGTCGATCACGGTACGTGCATCGAACTCTTTTTGCCGGCCACGTTTGACGAGCCAGATTAGGCAAACGCAACAGGTGAGAGAAATAATCGGATAATAAGTGGGAAGAACAAAGTCAAAAATTTGAATATTTGGAAGTAAACCGTCTATAGCATAGGGCACATGGGGATTTGCCAAGGTCATAGTCCTTCATGAGGGCCTTATCAGGTTTGCGAAACGCTCGTATCTGATTCAGGTTTCTTTTGCTTGATGAGTTCTAAAAACAAAAGCGTACAAACTCCCAAAACAATACCCATATCTGCAATGTTAAATGCAGGCCAAGAATAAGCTTCCGAAACACCTGCCGAGTTCGTCATGCGAATCGTGAAATCTAGAAAATCGACGACGTAGCCAAAATGCAAACGATCGATATAGTTGCCCACCGCTCCCGCAAAGACGAGTGACAAGGATGTCGCCATCCATTTATCGTCATCGCGAATGCCACGCAAAATTGTCAAGATAATGAGAAGCGCAATTGGAGGCATTGAGAGAAAAAAGATATCTCGAAAAGCCGGGTGGGAAGATGCTAGAAATCCAAAAGCAGCTCCTGGATTTCGCACGTAAGTGAGATTAAAAAAATTCGCAATGACTTGATAAGATTCGCCCAGTTTAAAATGGGTGTGAATATAAATTTTAGCGACTTGATCGACCGTGACGATCACGCCGCTAATCGCCGCTAATAATAAATACTTAATCTTCATTCAAGCGCCCTCACGCACTTAGGACAAACAGTCGGAAACTTTGAACTTGTTCCGATCTTCTCATCATAATACCAGCAACGCTCGCATTTTGTACCTTTAGCTTTACTCACGCCGATCTTAGCTGGACCTTTTGTCAGGTTCACTTGGCTCACGATATAGTATTCAGGTAAATTCTTTTCGTATTTATGAAGGAGCTCATAGTTTTCACTTTCAGCCGCAATTTCGAGTCGCGCATCAAGTCCTGATCCAATGACTTTATCTCTTCGCAAATCTTCAAGCGCTTTCGAAACTTCGCCTCTGAGCTCCATCAATTTTTCGAACTCGGCTTTCAATTCGGCATTTTCCCACTTTGAATTCGCTTTCGGAAATTCAAGCAAGAAAACGCTTTCAGATTTATTGCCGGGCAAATACTGCAGAGTCTCTTCAGACAAAAACGAAGTGATCGGCGCCATGATGCGAACGAGGTGACTCAAGAGCTCAAAGATCACGGTTTGAGAAGATCGACGTTCAGGAGAATTTTTTCTCCATGTGTAGAGGCGATCTTTGAGCATATCGAGATAGCCTGCAGATAAATCAACTGTAAAGAAATTATTGAGCAAGTGGTAAACTTTGAAGAACTCATACTTCTCGTAAGCATCGGTTGTCTTAATGACGAGATCGTTCAGTTTGCTGAGCGCGAGACGATCGAGCGAAGTCATATTCTGGTAGGCGACTTGATCTTTCGAAGGATCAAAGTCTCCTAAATTTCCGAGCATGAAACGAATCGTGTTACGAAATTTACGATAACTCTCGGTAACCCTTAAAAAACTATCAGGCCCGCAGCTCAAGTCGTTTCCAAAATCTTCATACGAAGCCCAGAGACGTAAAATTTCTGCGCCGTCTTTTTTCCAGATGTCGGCAGGGTCAACAACGTTACCTAAGCTCTTACTCATCTTGCGGCCCTTGGCATCGTTCACGAATCCGTGAGTGACGAGAGCCTTAAATGGAGCTTGACCTGTCGACGCAATTGAAGAGAGAAGGCTTGTTTGAAACCATCCTCTGTGTTGATCGCTTCCTTCAAGGTAAATATCGGCGGGAACCGCGAGGTCGTCGCGTAGGCTTTGAACGGCTGCATGACAAGCACCCGAATCAAACCACACGTCTAAAATATCTTGACCGCGTTTGAATTCAGTATGAGCACATTTTTTACATTTACGATCGGCACCGATAAAATCACTGATTGGAAGTTTATGGTAAGCTTCGATTCCGCCGCTTTTTTCCATTAAGTCGGCGACTTTCATCATGACGTCGACTTCAAGAATTTCTTGTTCGCACTTTTCGCAATAAAATACCGGGATCGGAACTCCCCAAGCGCGTTGACGAGACAATGTCCAATCGGGACGATTTTCAATCATCGAACGAATGCGGCTTTCGCCCCATTTCGGAACGAACTCAATGTTCTTCAAAGCTTCGAGCGCTTTTTTACGAATAGGATTCGATTCGAGATCCATTCCTAGGAACCACTGCGGAGTTGCCCGAAAAATAAGCGGAGTCATTGAACGCCAGTTATGTGGATAGCTATGCTCGAAGATCTTAGCCGAAATCAGATGGCCGCTTTCTCTGAGGCGCTCAACGATCACGGGATTCATTTCAAAAATTTGTTTGCCTTCATATTCAGGTACTTCATTGGTGTATCTGCCGGCAGCATCGACGGGACTGAGAACCTTCAGCCCATATTTCAATCCTACTTTATAATCGTCTTGTCCGTGGCCAGGAGCCGTGTGAACCGCACCAGTGCCTGCGTCGGCACTCACGTGATCGCCTAATACAAAAAGCGAATCACGGTCGATGAAAGGATGACGAGCGGTCATTCGATCAAGCTCAGCACCTTTAGTTTTAATTCCAGTAGAGGTGAGCATCACGCCAGTTTCTTTTTCGAAAGCTTCTTTGAGTTGGGCTGCGATTAGTAAAAAATTATCGTCGGTTTCAAAAAATTCGTATTCAAAGTCAGGATGAAAAGAAACTCCGAGATTTGCGGGGAGGGTCCAAGGAGTGGTGGTCCAGATGACAACCGCGGTTGGCTTCTTCAAGAGCTTCGAAGAAAACTTCTCGAGGCCTTTATCGATAAAAAACTTCACGTAGATTGAATGACTCTTGTGCGGAGCATATTCGACTTCGGCTTCAGCAAGTGCCGTTTGCAAAGTCGGGCACCAGTAAACGGGTTTCTCTCCGCGGTACAAAACGCCGTTCTTCAGGCAGCGTGCGAGTTCACGTACTTCTTCAGCTTCATATTCTGGATTCAAAGTGAGATAAGGATTTTCCCACTCCGCCAATATCCCGAGGCGGATGAACTGAGCTTTCTGAACTTCGATCCACTTCTTGGCTTCTTGTCTGCAGAGTTCGCGAATTTCAGTTTCGGTTTTGTCTTTGCGTTTCGGTCCTAATTCTTTGGTGACCTTATGCTCAATCGGAAGTCCGTGACAGTCCCATCCCGGAATAAACGCCGCCCTAAAGCCCGACATGTTTTTGTACTTGATCACAAAGTCTTTAAGGCATTTGTTGAGGACGTGACCGATGTGAATATTGCCATTCGCATACGGAGGACCATCTGGCATGACAAACTTTGGCTTGCCTTGATTTTTTTTGAGAATTTGGTGATAGAGTTTTTTGCTCGTCCAGGCGGCAATCGCTTCAGGCTCTTTTTGAGAGAGATTAGCCTTCATCGGAAAATCTGTGATCGGCAAGTTCAAGGTATTTTTAAGTTCGTTTGCTGCAGAAGGAGCTGCACCGGTGTTGCCGCTCTTATTGTCGTTTTTATTGTCGTTTGGCTGACTCACGTTTATATCCCCAAAATACTTAAGCTTTTGGACTAATCTATCAGGCTTTTTAGATTTTTGTAAGCAATTGCCACTAACATATTCAGGGCTTCAACATCGGAGCTCAAATTGAATTTCTCTTTGACCTCCCGAATCATGCATTGGCTGTTCGAATTGAGCTGCGGACTTTGTGGCGCTTGAACGGCAGGAGCTTGGCTTGGACTCTGAGGGCTCGCCTGGCTCCCTTGATGATGATGAGGTGTTGGTGGTAAATTCTGCGGAACCGGATCATCAAACTGTTTCAAACCTTCAGCCAAAGATTTTAAATCGGTCATAAAATTTTGAGCACTCACCGGAGCATCAGCATAAGGATTCGAGCTCTGGCTCTCCATCTTTTTTTGGTTATGCATTTGAGACCGTTGAGTTTTCAAATAGAGAGCAATCAAGGCCTCAGGATTACGAGCCATTTCGCGCACAGAATCAGGCTGAGCTTGCAGCCAAACAAATGCTTGAGAAAGCATCTCACGGGTAAACGCTTGAGGTGGATAAAGATTGCCTGATGACATAGGGGCAGGAAGTTACAAATGTTCGACATCTGAGGCAATCAAATAAAAGTACCTCCTAACATTTCGCAATTCACTGCACAAAAATGAGCTAAAGATTCTGGGATGGCGAGGCGATTTCTTCTTTTTGTTGTTGCTTCTGTAGGCAAGTCAAAAATTTTTTTCTGAAATGCGACTTTCAAATCATTGACCTCTTCTTCTGAATAGCCGTTGCTAAGCCAATCCAGAGTCGATCGCCAGGCGGTGAGGAGTGTTTCGTCATTGACGATCGGAATGACTCCACGTTTTCGACGTGGCGAATTGCTGAATGTTAAGAGGTACTTTCAAAATAATCCTTCGCATTGATGCCGTATTTTTCGATCTTCCGGAGCAAAGTCTTTTTTGGAATATTCGCATGCAAAGCCGTTTGGTTAATACGACCTTTGAATGCCTTTAAAGCTTTAATGATAAACTCTTTTTCAAATGCTTCTTTGTGCCTATTGAAATCGAGAGCTTCACCATTGATCGAAACCATTTCGAGAGGTTCTTCACCTAATAAATCATCCCCAGAAGAATCAGATCCAGCGCCAGCGCTTAAAAAGGCTCCAGATCCAGCGAAATCCGTAACATCTTCATCACCAAGATCACTCTCGATTGTCGGTGCCGACAAATTCGAAACGCTCACGCCAGTCGCCATCAACACCGACTCAGGAAGTGAACCCAACGTCAAAACATTGCCTGGCTCCAAAATAAATGAATGCTCGATGACGTTTTCAAGTTCTCGAATATTTCCTGGCCAGTCATATTTTTTCATGACCGAAGAAGCTTCCGGAGACATCCCGATCACTTTACGAGAATGAGTTTTATTAAACTTCTTAATAAAAGTTTGGATAAGGTTTTCTAAGTCATTTTTACGTTCCGCTAAAGAAGGTAAAAATATTGGAATGACATTCAAACGATAAAATAAATCTTCTCTGAATTTGCCGTCTTTAATCATTTCTTCTAACGGACGATTGGTTGCCGCGATCACGCGAACATTTGACTCGATCTCACGATTCGATCCAACGGGAGTAAATAACCTCTCTTGTAATACGCGAAGCAATTTCACTTGCATCAGGACAGGCATATCACCGAGTTCATCTAGAAATAAAGTTCCGCCTTCGGCGAACTGAAACTTACCAACTTTACGTTCAGAAGCGCCCGTGAAAGATCCCTTTTCGTGACCGAATAATTCACTTTCAAATAAGTTTTCAGGAATCGCCGAACAGTTAATCGCAACAAATTTTTGGTCTTTGCGAGCAGAGTTAAAATGAATTGCGCGCGCGACCAACTCTTTACCCGTACCCGAAGCGCCACGAATC
>JAYTQQ010000023.1:0-21671 GCA_043746635.1 Bdellovibrionales bacterium
AGGTGGTTACGATACAGTGAGGGGATTTTCGACCAACCGAGCGCTCGGTCAGTACTACGCTATCAATAGTTTAGAGTATCGTCCTTATCTGACAAGATTTTCTTTGCCGCTGATTGGTCAGACAATCGTTCAGGGGGCGGTTTTCGAGGACGGTGGCATGATGTGGAATTCAAATGATCTCTCTCAATCCACTGAAGTGAATTCGCAACGTGGGCTTCTTTCGGCGGGCGTCGGATTCAGATTCAACGTTCTTCGCTTCGCGGGTGCAATCATGCGAATCGACGCTGCGCAGACTATTTCACCGAGCGAAGGCTTCGGAATTTCACTAGGAGTTGGCCAGTTCTTTTAAAATCTTCTCGCGGAGAGCCACGGTGGCACTTCTCGTCCGAAAATAAGATTTACGAGCTGCTTACCTGTGTGAAATGCGAGACCCATTCCGTGACCGGTGTAGCCGCCAGCAAAAAAGATTTGCTGGTCATCCGGAATGGAGCCGATCATTGGCTCTCCGTCGCGGGCGAAACCCATGATCCCGCCCCAGCGATGAGTGACCTTCGCATTCGTGTACTGCGGTAGATGCTTTACGACAAATTCATGAAGTGCATTCTGGATGGGCTCCGTGATGTGTTCTGAATATCCCACTTCAGTTTCTTTTTCGATTTGTCTGAAGCCACCGATGAGGAGTTGACCCGTCGGTAACTGCCTAAAGTAGTCGAGATAAAAATTTGCGTAACATGGGCCATCCATGAAGCGCTTGACGGGTTCAAACATCAAGCATTGGGCACGAGTCGCATAAATTTTATCTTTAAACCAAGGGTGGAGATTCGAGGAGAATCCGTTCAAATTCATCAAGATCATCGGTGCTTCGAAGTCTCCGGCGTCGGTTTTTAGGATACGGGTGCCCGAAGAATTTTGCTCAATTTTATAAGCCTCAACTCCCTCGAAAATATCTGCCTTTACACGCAATCGAAGTTTATTCAGGAGTTTCACAGGGTTTACCGAAGCATCATCGACGTATTTAATTCCGCCGACGAAACCTTGAGGCCCAACCCGCTCGCGAATTTCGTCCGCAGTGAAAATCTCTGTCTGAATTTTTAACTTATTCATGGTTGCCGCTACCGACTTTAATTCTTCAAATTCATTTGGCTGTGCGGCGAGCGAGTAGGCTCCGTTGTGTTCGAACTCGAGTTCAGCTCCACCGTCTTCAATGATGTGTTCTTTGAGAAGATGGAGATTGGTTTCAGAAAACTTCCAGATTGCGGTTGCCTGTTCAAGGCCGTGCTTGTTGATCATGCGATTAAAATGTTCGACCGAGCCACATGTGATGAAACCAGCGTTTCGACCGCTTGCTCCAAAGCCGACTCGTGATTTTTCGATGATCGCAACTTTTAAAGAAGGATCTTCTTGATTGATCCAGTATGCAGAGGACAATCCCGAAATGCCTGCGCCGACAATGACGACGTCGTAATTTTTCTCTCCGGCCGTGGGTGTACGGTCGAGCCAGTATGAGGTACTCATAAATGTCTACTCCTTAGTGTCCGATCAGGTCGCTAGAATTCGCCTGGATTTTCGATCCAGTGTTTAAAAGCTTCAGGATTTTCAACATACATCAAATCAGCATGAAGGCCGGCAGGCAACTCTGCCCAGCTTTTTTTTTCGAGTTTTGTTGAGTTAAAGACTTTTTTACTCATCTTTGGAGGAATTAACAAATCTGATTTGCCAGATAGGAAATGCACAGGCAATGCGGCCTTCAATGCAATTTTAGCGGCATTGGGCTTTTTTGAGAGCGGATTTCCCCAGCAAAAAATATAGCCGCCGTCATCTTTAAACTTTCCGGGACGTCTAAATACATTTAGAATATGACGAACCATCGACCCTTTAAAAAGAATTTCTTCGACGCTTGTTGGGCAAGAAACGAGAAAGAGTCGGTCGGCATATTCTTCAGTTTCTGCGGCCGCCCTCAGTGTACTATAAGCTCCCAATGAAAATCCGAGAATTTCAACATTCTCAAATCTTGTTCGAGCAAAATCAAGTGCCGCAAGAACATCGAAATGTTCTCGGCCGCCAAAACTGTAGCGACCCTGGCTTGCACCGGTGCCTCGCATATCGAGGCAGAAGACATTTCGATCAGGGCGAACTAAATCTTTACAGAGAAGAAGAAAGTTTTCGCTTCGAGAGGATTGCGCAAAACCCGGAACAACGATCAGGCAACGAGACGCATCGGGAGAACCCTTCATCTCATGCAGAGCAATTTTAAGATTGTCTCTCGTCAGAACATGATGAGTCTCGCAATATTCGCTGATAAGATCCTCCAAAAATTAAATCTCGAGTGGATGACTGATTTCGTCGATCGTTAAAGAAAAGCTCGGTATGAAATGCTGAATAAAATACTCAACTTCAGGACGAGTGCCGATTGATTTTACCTTTTCTTCGATACTTTTTTTAGCCCTACTAAATTCATTATTTCCGGCGGCTTGTTCTTCAAGACATTTTATATAAGCGGCGAGTGTATCGGCGGCCTTAATAATATCTTTGATCGCGCTTTCTTCTTTCGGGATCACCAAAAGATTTTTATAATCTTCTTTAAAATCTTCGGGCAAGAGATCGATGAGTTGGTCGGCTGCGCGGCCTTCGATTTCTAAATAAGCATTTCGAATTTCGTGGCTATAGTATTTGATCGGAGTTGGAAGATCGCCCGTAATTACCTCGGTCGTATCGTGAAAAATCGCGCAGAGGGCCACTCGTTCCGGCGATATCGTTCCGCCAAAATATTTATTTTTGATGAGGGTAAGGGCGTGAGCGATCACCGCCACTTGAAGGCTATGCTCTTGAACGTTCTCGCGTTGTGTACAGCGCATGAGGCTCCAGCGATCAATGAGCTTCATGCGAGAGATGTAAGCAAAAAAATGAAAAATCTGTTTTTGTGAGTTCAAGTGACCAGCCTCTCTTGCTTTCAGATCACTAGCAGAGATAGGGGATTGAAGGCAACCAATTTACACGAGTGCTAAGAAGCGACTTTAGCTTGAAAACTATTGAGACTACTGAATAATTTAGGGATGGAACAAAAAAAGTTTTCGTCTTTTGCAGAGTTTTATCCGTTTTACCTCAGTGAACACTCAAACTTGGCTTGTCGGCGTCTCCATTTTGCTGGCGCATGGATTGGGATCTTTTGCGTTCTCACTTTCGTGTCTCAGCTTCAAGTGGGTTGGCTTGTCGCGGGAGTCCTCAGCGGCTACACATTTTCTTGGATCGGGCACTTCTTTTTCGAAAAAAACAGGCCGGCATCGTTTAAGAGTCCGCTCTATAGTTTCATGGGTGACTGGGCGATGTTTCTCGATATCCTGCGAGGCAAGGTTAAGATCTAATGTATTTAGCAACTCACTTCAAAAACCAGAACCCGACCGATGTTTTGAAAGTTATTAAGAACTATTCATTCGCGACTCAGCCAGAACCGTTCGGTTTCAGACCGTACAGGTGTTTCGAAGGGGGCTCGGTATCCGTAAAGATGAGATGAGTCTCGAGATTAAAGCTCTGATAGACAAAGCCCTTAAACCTTGAAAAAAAGACCCGTTCCTTTGTGATAATTTAAATTCAGGTTGTTATTTAGTCCATTTTGCTTGAAAAGAGCGGGAGATCATTTTCAAGCGAGGGGTTTTGCATGAAATTAGCGGCTATCAAATTAGACCGAGTTAAATCAGATAACGACTTAAGAGTGCTGATCTTAATTTTGGTATTCTTTCTAGCTTCTCTTGCGGCCTCAGTTGTCTTTGCGAGCGACCCCGCCGGAAGCCTGAGTTCACCGGCGCAAGGTGTTACTCCATCGGCTCCTCCAAAAATTAAAGCTACCTATACATCTTACTATTATGATTTCGACGGAACAAAAGGCTCAGCAAATAATCTTTATAATTTTGGACACGCGTCTCTCAGCATGCAGTTATTGAGCCTCGAATATCAGGCGACCCCCACATGGACACTCATGGCAATAGGAACGTATTTAGTCGATGAGGTTGAAACTTATTATCGACCTTTACCGACTCTCGCTTTTAAAAGCGACGACATCACGCGCGGATTTGGCGATACCGTCGTTTCTGCGGTACATCCATTTTATTTTAATGGCCCCTTCATGGCTATCGTTGATTTTGGTGCGTCTCTTCCGACGGGCTCGATAGATGAAAAAAATAAAGCCTTACTCACTCGTAACTATGCCTATAATTTTCAAAACGGATCAGGAACTTACGACGGAATCATCGGGCTTACTTCGCTTTGGCTCAAACCTTCTTACCAATTAGGAAGCAGGCTCTCTGCGGACATTCGAACCGGACAAACCAATGATGGATACCGTCTCGGAAATCTCTATAAGTTAGATGCGTGGCTCGACTATCCTTTGGCTGCCGGTTTTATTCCGCGGTTGGTGGGATATTACAAGCATAAGGATGCAATCTTAGGAGCCGATTCGACCGAGCCTCGCGATGCCAACACTGAAGTGTACTACCACCCCGAAATCGACTGGCAAGTCGCGGCTTCACTCAAGTACCAACATAGTTTTGGGAACAGTTTTAGCCTCGGTGGAGAATTTGGTGTCCCTCTCGCTCAAGACTGCCAAAACTCAGATGACGTGATCGTATCGACGAATTATTTTGCTGATATTTTCGTCTCGGGGCGATTTTAAGACCTTTTTTCAATTCAGCTACAGGTCTTTTGGCCTGACTCGCTGGCCCAGACATAGCCCGACCTGACAGAGCCGACTTTTTGAAATACCATAAGGCGTATGTTCGTCGACCGTTTTTCTCACAAATTGTTATTCGTCGCTTTGGTTTGGTCGGGCCTGACTCTCGGCTGTGCTTCGTATTCTATTTTGGATCAAAATAAAACTTGGATGGATGAAGCTGGTCGTCATTTTGAAAATAGAAATTTAGTTATGGTTAGCGCTGAGAAGTCTCCTTCAGAGGCCGTCGCTAAGTTTAAGGCAGAAGCCAAGGGGCTCGAAGATCTCGCGAACGAATGCTCATTTGTTCCTCGGGGGACTCACATTGAAGAAGAAATCACTCAAAAGACGAAAGATCAATTTATCGTATTTGCGAAACTCGTGATTGATCATTCGATTTGCGAAGAGGCCAAGAAAAGTTTAAAATTTTCAGAGATTGAAAGCTTAGCGAATCTTGGCTACACCGAACAGATTCTAAAAAATCAATCTCAGAATCCAGAGCCGAATAATTCGAAAATTTCTTCGATGAGCCCGAAACAAAAAGTAGAACGCATTCTCTCTTCCGATGAATCGAACGTGGTAGGCGATGACGGCGACTTTTTCATGGAAAGGCAGCAGATTGCTTTTTTGAAAGAGGCGATTCTACTTTCAAGTAGAGGTCTTTATCCAAAAAAGCTGGTGATTTCAGATAAAATGACCGCGGTTCTTGCGCAAAAAATTCAGGCAGTTCAGAGTTACGAAGCAGCCAACCCGGCGCTGAAATCAAGTTCGGTGACTTGGTCTTTTGCGAAAGAACGTATCACTCAAAATTTGAAGGCGAGTGCGAGTGAGCGCCGTCAGGCAGAGTTCTCAAAAAAGCATCATAAAGATCGAAGACCTGCTCAGAAAAAAACTGCCGAGCAAAGTGAGAACTAAAATATGAATGAAGTCTTATCGAGATTACATGACTTTTTATTTCATCCCGTAAAAGTATTCTGGACATGCTTTATTCTTGTTTTTATGAGCCTTCTCATTGACGGAACTTTCATCAAGCTCTGGCGTCTTCAGCGGGATCGGACTTTACTGACTAGCCGAATCGAGCAGACGAAAACAAAATCTAAACAGCTCGAATACCGCATTCACGAGGCTTACCAGTCCGAATTTATCGAGCGACAAGCTCGTGATCAACTCGATCTCGTGCGTGAAGGAGACCTCGTGTTTGTTTTTTCGGATGACGCCGGAATTTAACAAATTATTCTTCTGCGGCACTGTCGCTGGGGCTTGATTTTGCGCTTTTCTCGAGAGAATCTCTCGGCATGAAAAAGATATATCTGGTCGATGTCAGTTCGATGTTTTTTAGGGCTTTTTACGCGATTCGTTCGCTTTCAAATCAGGCCGGAATGCCCACCAACGCCGTCTATGGTCTTCTTTCGATGACGATCAAACTCATGCGAGATAAAAAACCAGATTACATGGCTTTTTGTTACGACTTGCCGACCCCTTCGTTTCGAAAAGAGATCGATCCGAGGTACAAAGCCCACCGCTCCGAAATGCCGGAAGATTTAGTACCACAAATTCCCTATATTAAAAAACTTGCGCTCGCAATGGGAATTCCTTGCTTTGAAAAAGAAGGTTACGAGGCGGATGACATCATCGGTACCATCACAAAATGGGCTCGACGAAATAATATAGAGGTCGAGATCGTCAGCGGCGATAAAGATTTTTGCCAACTCGTTGAATCTCATGTCAGTCTTTACGATACGATGAAGGAGTTTCACTTTAATGAAGCTGCGGTAGTTGAAAAGTGGGGCGTGCCGCCTTCGAAATTTATAGATTATTTATCGATCGTTGGTGATACGAGTGACAATATCAAAGGCGTTGCCGGCATTGGGCCGAAAGGCGCAGAAAAATTACTCGCTCAGTTTGCCTCTCTCGAAGATATCTACGCCCACCTCGACGATGTGATGAATAAAAATATTCGAGAAAAATTATCAACCTCAAGAGATGAAGCATTTTTGAGCAAAAAGCTAGTCGAAATTGTTGTCGATATTCCGCTTGATTTATCTCCCGAAATTTTAACTATCAAACCCGTCGATCGTGACAACTTAAGAAGTCTCTTGCTTGAGCTTGATTTCAAAAATTACGTCAAAACATTATTAGGAGAGCGCGCGGCCTCAGCCGAACCGGTCGCCCGGCCATTAGCTTCACCCGTAGACGAAGCCCAAATAAAAGCCGATTGTCCCGGCGGGATTCAAAACTTAGCACCGACAGCGTCGGTGATCGCCGACAATTTTTCTCATCTTTATTTTGAAACTAAGAGACTCGAAATTTCTGAGCTTGATCGTTTTCTGAAGCCAGGCAGTGAAATTTGGGGAATTAAGAGTGATCGCGGAATTTACCTGATCCAAGATCAAACGATCATCGAACTTGCGGGCGAACCCAAGATGCTCGGTGAGTTGCTAACATCCAAAAAATTAAAATGGAAGGGAAGTGAGCTCAAGCAGTTTTTCAAAGACTTATTCATTTTAAGTCCTGACGTGGCCTGGGATCAAAAGCTCGCAGCTTATGTCGTCAAGGCGGGTCCGATCGGTGATACGAATGAACTATTTAAGCTCTACGGGGCTGTTTTGCCTGAGCTTCCGAGCCCTGAGCAGTTTTTTAAAGCCCATCTTTTCCTCGAGCGAGCGCTTCGAAAAAAACTCAAAGAACAAAATGGCGAAACAGTTTTATTCGAAATGGAGCTGCCACTCATTCCGATTTTACTCCAAATGGAGAGCGCCGGAATCAAACTTGATTTTGATTTGCTCAAAACAGAAAGTATCGAGCTCGGAAGAGAGATTAAAACTCTCGACAGGCAAATTCAAGAATTGGCGGGGACCGAATTCAATGTCGGAAGCCCGAAGCAACTTGCCCAGGTTCTGTTTGAAAAGATGAATTTACCTTCGGGAAAGAAAACAAAGACAGGCTTTTCGACGAATAACGACGTACTCGAAAAACTCGCGCTCGATCATCCCATTGCAGACCATGTTTTAAAATATCGCGAATTTAGTAAACTTAAATCTACCTACGTCGATGCTCTCCCGGCCATTGCCGACAAGGATACTCACCGCGTGCACACCACGTTCAATCAGGCTTATACGACGACTGGTCGGCTCTCGAGTACAAATCCTAATCTGCAAAATATTCCGATTCGGACCGAGCGTGGACAAATGATTCGCAAAGCTTTCATCGCCGAAAAGAATCATAAATTAGTTTCTGCCGATTATAGCCAAGTCGAACTCAGGGTTCTCGCGCAAATTTCTGGCGACGAAGGCCTCATCAACGCTTTCGAAAAAGATCTCGATATCCATACGGCGACCGCGAGCGAGATTTTCTCGGTATCACTCGATGCGGTGAATTCGGACATGCGACGAAAGGCCAAGGCCGTGAATTTCGGTTTAGCTTATGGCCAAAGTGCCGTCGGTCTTGCGGAGAGTTTAAAAATTCCCCGAAAGGAAGCTGCCGATATTGTCACTCGCTACTTTCAAAGATTTCCGAAGGTGAAGTCTTACATGCAAGATATCGTTGAAACAGCCAAAGCGCAGGGCTACGTGGAGAGTATTTTTGGTCGTAGACGTTATATCGACGAACTCAAATCGAGCAACGGGATGATTCGAAAGTTTGGCGAAAGGGCTGCGATCAACGCCCCTATGCAGGGATCTGTAAGTGATCTTGTTAAGAAAGCAATGATCCAGGTTCACCAAAATAGAAAGATCAACGATCTTGGCGCACAAATGCTTTTACAAGTGCACGACGAATTGTTGTTTGAGGTGAAATCAGAACACGCCAGCGAAGTAGCCGCCGAATGCAAAAAGCAGATGGAGGCCGCAGTCACGCTTCGTGTTCCTTTGAGGGCCGACGTTGCTGAAGGCAATAACTGGGACGAACTGTAGCGTTCTCCTGTTAAAACTTTTCCCAGCCGGCAACTCTTCCGCCTTCGAAATAAATAATTTTCTTTTCTTCGAGGTATCCATCGGGACTTGAAACGTGTTTGGTGTATTTCCAGCGGGCGTTTCCGTAAAGGGGATTGCCGGCAACCTCAACCATTTCAGGATCGCCCCAACTTTGTCTGACGGCTTTTTCAGTCATTCCGACGACGACATCTTCAGCATCGATCGCTTCTTGGGTGTCATTCGAAAATTTTTCTCTTTCGAGATAGCCATGAGAGTGAAGCCATCGGTCCTTCCCTTCAAGGCTTGAAATATCTAAGAACTGCATTCTCTCTGCATCTGATTTCATCATCGTTTTATAAGTGTAGTACTGCTCCTTTTCTTTTCGAGTGCTGAGATTCTTCTCGACTTTTTCAAGCTGCATACGCTGCTCTAATTGATTTCGTTCTTGATCTGTCAGCGCGCGACTTGATGAATAGCCGAGTTCTCGGGCCGTCTCATCTTTTTGGATGGTATTTCGCTCAAGACTGTCTCGATTGAAGTCTGTATCATAATCATTGGTGCTGGAGCGGTATCCGCTCGAGCCAGATCTTTGAAGGCTCGCACAGGCGGTCGTGAGTATGACGATGGTCGAGAAAAAAATAACGGATAGATTCTTTTGCATAAAAAACTCCTTTTTGTCATGCAAGTATCAAATTGATATCGGCTAAAACCGCGTATCAATGAAATGCTTTTTTAAAATAAATCTGTAATACTAACTACGAATGGCGAACGAAGAAAAAAAACCAGATTCTAACAGTGCACTCCCTTCGGTCGACGACCTATTGCGTGCACCTACAGATCCTGCAGCGCCGGCACCTGCCCCTAGTCCGGCCGCCCTCGGAATGACTCCGCAATCAGACGACGAAGAAATCATCGACTTTGATCCTGAAATGGTCGACCAAGTTTTAGAAGCAGAAGATCCAAACTTTGCAGCAGAGCTTAAAGAAATTAAGGCATCTGAGTTTAAGACCAATGTTGCAATTGAGGCCGTTGATATCGAAGCTTTCTTACGAGAAGGCGAAGCTATTAAGAGTCAACAACCGGCCGCGCAAAAGCTGAGCCTGAAAGAACGATTTCAGGGTGGGTACGATCGCTGGCACGCCGGAACTTCAAAGCTCATCGATGACTTTCAAAATGGAAGTGTGGCGGTCACCAAAGGAGCTGGCCATCTTTTACTTAGTTTTTTTAAGAACCTTTTGAAGTATAGTTTAGGCGCCGTCGGAAAATTCTTCTCATGGATCAGGAATCTTCCAAAAAGGACGAAGCTTCTTTCTTTGTCGGTTCTGGTTTTGGCATTTGCTTCTGCGTTTAGCATGTATATGAGTTTTAAAATTCATTTTCTGCCACAAATGGGTAAGGAATATCTGACTGGTTTTGCTGATCACGCCAGCGAAACATACGAGTACAAAGATGATGATAGCAAAGAAACTTTTGACAGTGAGATTCGCCACCCCGAACACATGTACGAAGTCGAAAAAATTGTTGTTAACTTAAAAGGCCGAGCCAACTCAGCCCATCTTCCGATGGGCCTGTTCGAATTTTACATTGAGCTCAATTCTCAAGAAGCGACGGTTGAGATGGGCGATCGAAAAACTGAAACGAGACACATCATTGCGCGCGTACTTGAACAACTTACCTATGAAGAGCTCGTTTCTCCTCAAGGCAAGAGTAAGCTCAAGTTCATCGTGAGAAATGAACTCAATAATTTCTTAAGTAAATCTCATCACGTGCAGCAGATTTACATCAAAACCTTCGTGCTCAAGCCCTGATTTCAAGCTCTGTCTTGAATCAACTGATCGATATCGATCTGGTAAGATTTTATTCTATCATTCAGAGTACTTTTTGGAAGGCCCAAATCTTCCGCAGTTCTCCGCTGATTTCCGGAGTTGGCGATGAGTCTCTGAATAATCATGTCTCGCTCAATATCTTTTATGAGGGAGCCTTGAGACCTCGTCATCGTTTGAAGACCAAGATGTTTTGGTTCGGCCTGCGGTTTATCGATGAGCTCTTCGATATGTTCTGGTTGAATATGCACTCCGGGATAGTAGGCTGCAGCACGGGCAACGATATTCTTAAGTTCTCGAACATTGCCGGGCCAAGCATGCTCTTTCATTTTGAGGAGAGAGTTAAATGAAAAGCGCACTCGATAAAATTTTGCAAATCCGTAGACGAGATCATCAAAGTCTTCCATGCGGTCAATAAGTGCCGGCGCCTGAACATGACAAACATTAAGTCTAAAGTATAAATCTTCTCGAAAGTGTTTCTGCTGAACATTTTGAACGAGGTTTTTGTGGGTCGCCGCAATGATTCTCACATTCGTTTTCACAGTCTTATCAGATCCGACGCTTTTAATTTCTTGATTTTCAAGAGCCCTCAGAAGTTTCGGCTGAAGCGATAGCGGGAGATCTCCTATTTCATCCAGAAAAAGTGTCCCTCCTCGGGCAGACTCAAAAGCCCCTTTGCGATCTTCGGTGGCACCGGTAAAGCTTCCTTTTTTATGTCCGAAGAGTTCGCTTTCGATCAGACTCTCCGAAAGCGCACTGCAATTGATGCTGATAAACGGACCAGCGTTGCGATTCGAAGCTTTGTGAATCCAGTTCGCCAAAATTTCTTTGCCCGAACCTGACGGGCCGGTGATTAAAACTGCAAAATCAGTGGCAGCGAAGGCGGGTGCCCTCAACAGCTGTTGATTCCATTTACTGTTTCGTGAGGTGAGAGAAAGGCTTTCGTTTTTTGTTTCTGCGAAAATATAGAAGCTTTCTCCGACCTGAATTTGGTCGTTTACTTTAAGACTCGCTTCGAGAACCCTCGAGCCATTAAGAAAGGTCCCATTTCGACTTTGAAGATCGCGTAAAATGAAAAAGTTTCCGCGTTTTTCAATACGGGCGTGACGACTCGAAACAAAGACATCATTCAGGCAGAGATGATTTTGAGGGTCTCTTCCAATTGTAAAATGCTCACTTAATTCGATTGCCGCCGTTTGCGTTCTCGCGGCCGGAAGCAAAAATGCGAATTGCTGCGGTTTTTCATCTAATAAGATCTTTTCGGTTTCCATATAGTTCTCCCTTGGCGAAGGCTCTTTTCAATGTCCGTGCCGGTCGCCAAACTCTTTTAAATCAATTCAAAGGCATATCCTGTCCGAAATTCGCCGGATCTCATTCCTAAATTTCAAAATTAAGACAGATTGAATTGGTGAGACTGGATGAATGTGGTAAAGCCTTAATATGCAAGCAAAGTTCATAAAAAGCGCAACAAATTTAAGAGACTGTCCCCAGGACCGAATTCCGGAGATTGCCTTCATGGGTCGGTCGAACGCTGGCAAATCAAGCCTCTTAAATGCTCTGGCTAATCAAAAAAAACTCGCGATGGTGAGTGCTTCTCCTGGTAAAACACGTCTTCTGAACTTTTTTGACGTTGACGGAAAATACCGTATCGTCGACCTGCCCGGCTATGGCTTCGCGGCAAGAAGTGCTGAAGAACGGAGCGAGTGGAGCGAAATGGTCGAAAATTTTTTAACTGCTCGCAGAAATCTGACCGGCTCACTCCTTATCATGGATATCCGTAGAGACTGGACCTTGGACGAGACCCATCTTCTAGAATGGTTGATGTCTCGTGATTTACCCATGGCGGTCGCTCTGACAAAATCAGATAAATTAGGCCAAAGCGAGATCATCAAGCGAAAAGTGAAGCTCGTGGCGGATTTGAAGGAGCTGAATTATATCTCGGCCGAGATTTTCGTGGTGTCTTCTCTCAAAAAGAAAGGTTGCCAGCAGATCGAGGATTTTATCTTTAGTTCATGGATCAAGAACAACCGAAAAATTGCACCCATCGACAATTTTTAGAGTGAGAAATCACGAGCTTTCAAGTAGGCTAGGCACGTGCAATATTCCTTAAAGTTTTCATCTCTCAGAGCCTGTTTATGATTGTGTACGGAGTGATTCCCGCACGCTTTGCCTCTACCCGCCTCCCCGGAAAACCTCTGAAAATGATCAACGGTCAGCCACTTCTCGCGTGGGTGATTCAGGCCTCGCAAAAATCTCAAAAAATTAAGAAAATTATTGTCGCAACTGATGATGAGCGCATTGCCGAACTTGCCAGGAGTGAAGGCGCAGAAGTTGCGATGACTGCGAGCGAACTTTCAACCGGCACCGACCGCATTTGGAAGGCCGTCGAGAACCAAAAGGTCGATGTCGTGATCAATATTCAAGGCGACGAACCTCTCGTTCAGGCGGCATTGCTGGATACTTTGGTTTCGTGTTTTGAAAAGGATCAAGCGCTTGAGATGGCAACTCTCGGTCGTAAGCTTGATGCCGAAGCTTTGAATTCTCCGAACACCGCAAAAATTATTCTCAATCACAAAGATGAAGCCATTTATTTTAGTCGATTCGCAATTCCGTACTCGAGAGATAAATCCGATACTGGTCTGGGTGGAGCTCTCAAACATATTGGCCTCTATGCTTACCGCCGAGATTTTTTAGAAAAATTTTGTCGGCAAGCGCCTGTCGCGATTGAAATAGCCGAAGGGCTCGAGCAATTGCGTGCACTTTATCTAGGTGCGAAAATTAAAGTTGTCCGGGTCGAAAGTGAAAGTTGGGGAGTGGATACTCCAGAAGATGTTCAAAAAATTGAAATGATGATGCAAGAAAGAGGGATCAAATGTCCAAATCAAAAAAAGTAAAGACTTCTGCTTCACCAAAAAAATCTCGTCGCGATCCCGAGCTTAAGCAAAAATTTATTTTTGTAACGGGCGGAGTTGTTTCGTCGATCGGCAAAGGCTTAACGGCGGCTAGCCTCGGTACACTTCTTGAGGCGCGCGGTTTAAAAATTACTTTGATGAAATTTGATCCTTACTTAAATGTCGATCCGGGTACGATGTCGCCACTTCAGCACGGCGAAGTCTACGTCACCGAAGACGGTGCCGAAACAGATTTGGATTTAGGACACTACGAAAGATTCACTTCAATCACCGTTCACCGCTCGAACTCGGTGACGACCGGTCAAGTCTATGAACAGGTGATTAGTAAGGAGCGCCGCGGAGATTATCTCGGCGGAACGGTTCAGGTCATTCCGCACATTACCGATGAAATAAAATCTCGCATGTACGCGGCTGCTCAAGGAGCCGAAATCGCAATCTGCGAAATCGGCGGAACGGTCGGTGATATTGAGAGTCTGCCCTTCATGGAAGCGATTCGCCAAATGCGTGTCGATCTCGGCGAAGAAAACACAATTTTTGTTCACGTGACTTACGTTCCTTACATAGCTGCGGCCGGAGAGCTCAAGAGTAAACCGACTCAGCACTCGGTGAAGGAGCTTCGTGAAATTGGTATTCAACCCGATTTTTTAATTTGCCGAAGCGAACGTCCTTTAAATACGGAGATAAAATCTAAAATTGGTTTGTTCTGTAGCGTTCGCCCCGAAAATGTTATTGGCGCTTACGACTGCGAAAGCATCTACGAAGTTCCGATGATGCTTTTCAATGAACGTTTTGACGAGCGGGTCGTTCAGCGTTTACGTCTTCCTATCGAAACTCCTGACCTTAAAGGTTGGCAACGTATCGTGCAGGTTCTCAAGAATCCGTCACGTGAAGTTACGATCGGCGTTGTGGGTAAGTATGTTGATTTGAAAGAAAGCTATAAGTCTTTAGGCGAAGCAATGGTCCATGGCGGTATCGCGAACAACACAAAAGTGGATATTGTCTACATTGATTCAGAAAGTCTCACTGCTAAAAATGTCGACAAGGTTTTAAGTGACGTCGACGGAATTTTGGTTCCGGGCGGGTTTGGAGAGCGCGGCGCCGAAGGTAAGATGCTCGCAATTCGCTTTGCACGCGAAAAGAGAGTTCCCTATTTTGGAATCTGCTTTGGGATGCAACTTGCGGCCATTGAATTTGCCCGCCACGTTTGCGGAATTAAAGATGCGACTTCAAGTGAATTTACGGCAGGCACCAAATCGCGCAATCTCGTGATCGACTTCATGACTGAACAGAGGGGTATGCACGATAAAGGCGGCACGATGCGCTTAGGTGTCTATCCGTGTAGCTTGAAAGCGGGTTCAAAAGCCCGAACGATCTACGGCGCTGACCTCATCAATGAAAGGCACCGTCACCGTTACGAGTTTAATAATAAATTTCGTTCAATCTTTGAAAAGAACGGCATGAAGCTTTCAGGGATTTGCGAGAGTCGAGACCTTGTTGAAATTATCGAGCTTCCAAGTCACCCGTGGTTCGTGGCGGTACAATTTCACCCTGAGTTTAAATCTCGTCCTCTGAAGCCGCATCCTTTGTTTCAAAGCTTTGTTGAAGCCGCTATGAAGTTTCAGAAATTAATGAAGCAAGTACCTAGCAAAAATGAAAAAGCGAACGTTTCACGTGGCTCAACAGAAATGCGCGCACAGAAAGTTTAAGTATGCATAAAGACATTGAAGAAGCGGGCCGGGTTTTAGATATCGAGGCGTCTGCCATAAAAGATTTGAAAGCACGCCTAGACGATACATTCGTACAGACTGTCGAAAAGATTTTTTCGGCAGAAGGCAAAATTATTGTCACCGGTATCGGTAAATCAGGCCAAGTAGGACGAAAGATTTCAAGTACTTTAAGCTCGACCGGTACCCCTTCGATTTTTTTGCATCCGGCCGAGAGTTCTCACGGTGATCTCGGAGTCGTGACGACAGGCGACCTCATCATCGCGATTAGCTACGGCGGAGAAACTCCAGAGCTGCAAGACATCGCAAAATATGCGGTTCGAAAAAATATTCCTTTGATTTTAATGACCGGCAATAAAAACTCTTCACTCGCGAAAGCGGCGAGCGTTGTTCTCGATGTGAGCGTGAAAGAAGAGGCGTGTCCTTTGAAGCTTGCGCCGACCGCGAGCAGCACTGTGACACTTGCACTCGGTGATGCGGTTGCGATGGCACTTTTGAAGCGCCGAGGTTTTAAAGAAGAAGATTTCGCAGAATTTCACCCCGGCGGAAGCCTCGGCCGGAGACTTCTTACTCGCGTTCAAGATGTCATGCACGTGGGTGAATCTTTGGCACTCGTAAAAGAATCAACCGCGATGAGAGAAGTTCTTGCCCTTATGACTCAAAAAGAAGTGCGCGGAGTGGCAGGCGTTCTCGACGACAAAGGTGTTTTAATCGGTGCCATCACCGACGGAGATATTCGTCGTAGATTAGAAAAAAGTCATAATCCTCTAGCTGAAATGGCTAAAGATTTGATGAATCTAAATCCAAAGACGGTTGAAGCCGATGAGCTCGCAGAAAAAGCACTCTTCATGATGGAACAGTTTCGAATTCAAAATTTATTCGTGATCAAAAAAGATTTTGAGCACTCGACCAAAGTCGTCGGAATTTTACATCTACAAGATTTGCTTCGAGCAAAACTTAGATAAATAGATTTTTCAGTCAATCTTTCTTCGGTCATAACTCCTCAATTGCATAATTCATTTAAAACTTAATTCCGTTTGCTACTAGATCAAGGTTGGGTCGCTAACAGATAAATGGTTGCGACATGAGACACTTTACTGCAACATAAATAAGGAACTGGCAATTTAATGTCGTCTTACTTGTGGATTCAACTATGTTTTTTACAGCGAAACAAAACTCGAAACGATTTACTTTAAAGGTCTTTGCTGGATTTTTTCTAGTAACTGCATTTGCTTTTCAAGGATTTGCTGAGCAAATTCAGTTTCCCGATGAGGACCTGGCAACAGAATCGGTTCTTCCGCTATTCGATCAGCCGCAGGCAGTTAAGAATCGTCTCGTTACTCTGGCAAACCGCTTCGAGCTTGGCTTTGGTGGAAGTTACGATCTAGTCGAGCCGTTCTTCATACCTTACGGCGTGAACGTAAACGCCACGTATAACTTCACCGAAGAACATGCTTTCAACGTATTTTATAATTACTACATGAGTGGCAACACTTCTTACGTGGATCAGCTGAATAACATTCCAAACACATCAAGTAAGTTTAACTTACAGAACGCTCCGGCGCCCGCTTACCAGATTTTACTCAATTACCAATACACTGCATTTTACGGAAAAATGAGTTTCACAAAAGATTTCGTGATGAATTTATCTCTGTTTGGTTTTGTTGGTGGCGGCGGTTTCAAAATTGGTGACTCGCTGAATCCAACTTTAGATGTCGGTCTCGGCCAAAAATTTTATTTTACGACGAACTCTGCATTGCGATTTGATTTAAGATTTAATTTTTATCAGGGGCCAGATGTTGTGACGTCGACGATTCTTTCCACGGGCGGAACAGTTAGTTCAGCAAATTTTACGACACGTTTGTTTATTGGTTCGTTGTTGTCTGCTTCGTATGTTTATTTGTTTTAAAGGATTTTTGGGATGAAGAAATTGAGTTTAATATCTGTACTCTTACTCACGATGATGGGCGCACCATTGTGCTACTCTCAAGAGTCAACAGATGAAACTGAGAGCTTTTTCAATAAACAAGAAGAAGAGCTGAGCAAAGAACCTACGGTCCAAGACAAAAAGCCTGAAGTCGAATCAAAAAGTACTTCAAGAAGGACTAAAGATATTTCCGACCTCGGAAAATTGGCTCCATTTAAAGATATTGCCGTTATTCAAAAGCGATTTTTACCAAAAACGGCTCGCTTTGAACTCTTTGGAGCTCTTGGCGGTACGCTCAATGATGCGTTCTTTGTCGACGCGACGGCAAATTTAAGACTTGGCTATTATTTTCAAGAGCGTTACGGCATTGAATTCAGCGGTATGGTGATCAGTGCCAGCACCCGAAAAGTCACGGATGGTCTCGCCGATCGCGGAGTGACAACCGCAAGTCTGGTGAGTCCGAAAAGTTTTTATGGAGTCGACTTCAAATGGACTCCAATTTACGGCAAAATGGCCCTTAATAATAAAACTCTCACTCCTTTCGATATGTACTTCTCTGTCGGTGGTGGAGCGACGACAACGAATAACGGTAACTCGCCAACACTTCATTTGGGCACGGGCCAAATTTTTGCAATGTCGAAGGCATTCGCACTTCGTTGGGATTTCAGCTGGAATTTTTATCAAGCAACGACATACGGTGATGTTTCTCACACAACGAGTTCGACGGCAGCCTTCAATAATTTGTTCGTTCTTCTCGGTGCAAGTTGGTTTTTTCCGGAGGCGACTTACCGATGAAACGGCTTAACTTTAGAACCACTCTTTGTCAGTTGATCATAGCGAGCTTTGTTTTGACGCCTCTACAGGCATTCGCAGTAGAAGATAAAAACGATGATTTTACCGTTGGCGATACTGATTTTCACCCCGACAATAGGCACTTTCAGGTTCCGGCATGGGTAGATGAGCAAGATGGAGACGATGTCGCGCAGATTCCTGAGGTGACAGCAGAAGAAGTAACGGCTTCATCAAAAGATAATTTAAAAGAGATTGAAGAGGAGCTTGATAATCTCTTAGACGATTCGGGCCAAGAGCATGCTCTTCACGGTCTTATCGAAAAAACAAATGGCGCCGACAATCGTCTTCTGTCGGTTTTCGTCGCTCAGAATTCACGAAAAGTGAGAGCGAAACCAAAAGTTGTTCCATCAAGAGGAGCGACGCCTGCATCAGATAAAAAGCAGCTCATTTCGAAAGCGCAAAAATTGATTGCGGCAGGTCAATATAATGAAGCTTCTATTTTATTGTTTAACATGGCAAAGAGCACTCAATATCAAAACGAGCGCGCCCAGATTGAGTACATCTTGGGAAGAGTGTTGTTTGAACTCAAGCTCTACCAAACTTCGGCGTTTATATTTTACGATGTCGTTCACATTGAAGGTAAAAATACCAAGAGTCGATATCTCAGGCAGAGTTTAGAGAAATTGTCTTTGGCTGGTGATGCTCTCGATTCAGATTTGCTCCTCAAGTTTGCGGTTAGCCAAGTGAACGAAAATGATTTTCCTGAAGCAGAAAGAGATATCCTTTACTACCGAACGGGCGAACTCCGTCTTCAAGAGAAAAAATTTAAAGAAGCGGCTGTCTTGTTTGCGAAAGTTCGGCCGAACAGTTCTCTCTTTACAAAAGCAAGATACAATCTCGGATTATCTCTGACCGAAGCGGGTGACCTCGATGCGGCACTCAGCGCCTTTGACGATCTCACGCAAATGAATAGCGCGAAACAAATTACTGATAAAAATCGCGTGAACGGAATTTTGGCGAAGGCTCGCGTTCTCTATCAGAAAAAAGATTGGGCTGGAGCAACTGAAGCTTACCGCGAAATCCCGAGAGATACTGAGCAGTGGCACGAATCTTTGTTCGAGCTCAGCTGGACACAGTTAAGAATGGCCAAGTTTAGAAATGCTCTCAGCAACTTTCACTCGCTCCATTCGCCGTATTATGATGATTTTTATCAGCCAGAATCACTTTTGCTGCGTGCGATTGTTTATCTTTATATTTGCCGTTACGACGAAATGGAAAAAACTCTCGATCTTTTTGAGAAGGTTTACAAACCAGTTCAGTTAGGGATTCGGTCGTCACTCGAAACAGATCGTGATCCGATGCTTTACTACAAAGAGATTAATCGTATCGCCGAAAATTTTGACGCAATTAAAGCGCGACAAAAAGGAAGCCGTACTGGCATGAAACTTCCTTTCTTGGTTGGTCGTCAGATTTTAAAAGAAGGTGATGTTCGTAAAGCACAAAACTATCTTCATAAGCTTTACGACGAACATAAGCGTGTGATCGGTATGAACACGAAATGGCAATCTTCTCCTATTGGTCGTTATTCTCGTAAGATCGTCGATAAGCGTATCGAAGCGACCCGTGCCTTCATCGGAAAGCTTGTCAGACGTCACATGATCTTGATGCAAGTCGATCTTAGAGATCTCTTTGAGCAAGTCGGCTTTTTGAGATTTGAATCGACGAGTGGTCGAAAAGAAGTCGTGAAAAAAGAAATCCAGGGTAAAGGCGTTGTTCGAAACCGGGTAGATGACGAGAGTTCGAGAAATTACTTTATTCAGAATGGATACGAGTACTGGCCGTTTAAAGGCGAATATTGGCTTGATGAAATAGGAAACTATCATTATTTGGGTGTTCAAGCTTGTGAATAACAAAAGAGTATTTGAAATGAAATTAGTTGTGGCAGTTGGCCTTTCGGCACTATTGATCACTCAATTCAGTTTTGGTCAGAGCGATACCGACGCCAAAAAACAGGCTCAGCTGAGAGCTAGAAAAGGGACCAAAATTTCTCAAAAAAATTCACTTGGAATCACGAGAAATTCGGTCGCCCTTCCGCAATCTGAAAAACTTCTAACTCCTAAAGTTGTTCCTCGTAATATGCAGGTCGTAAAGCCACCGAGAAACTCTGAGTTTTATGACGGCACGACGAAAGAAGTCGAGTACGAGAAATTACTCGACAAAGAGATTAGCGATTTATTTAAATTATCTCAGCAATACAAGCAAAGTAAAAATCGCGGCGAAATTTGGTTGAGACTAGCTGAACGCTATAAAGAGAAATCTAAACTCATCGAATTTCGTAAGCAAGGCGAATACGATCGTGAATTAAAGCTTTTCGCTGATCAAAAAACAAAGGTAAAACCACATCTCGACTTGAAAGTGGCGCACGATTATAATTTAAAAGCGATTGAACTCTACGAATGGTTCATCAAAGACTTTCCTCAAGATCCAAAAATTGACCAAGCTCTGTTTTTCTTGGGTTACCACAACTTCGAAGTGGGTAGATCGCAAGTAGGCGAGGGATATTACAAGCGCTTGGTTAGAGACTTTCCTGAAAGCGAATATGTAGTTGAGAGTAACTTTGCGCTCGGCGAATATTATTTTGAAAATGAACAGTGGCAAGCCGCCCTCGAAAACTACCAAAAAGTCATTGCGAAGCGAAGAAGTCGATTGCTCACGTTTGCCTATTATAAGGCGGCTTGGTGTTTCTATCGCTTGAACCGAACGGATGCGGCACTGAAGTCTCTCGAGCGAGTTGTGAAACTCAGCGGTGGTCCACAAGAAGCTTTGAAGCCAGGAGCATCGTCTGCTAGTGGTGGCGCAAATGTGAATAAGGTACGCCTCGCGGCTGAAGCGGTTCGCGATTATGTTCCATTCTTTGCAGAGAGTGGAGAATATAAGACTGCCGCTCAGAAATTTTATGATGTTGTTCAGGACGAAAATAAAGCGTTCAGCATGGTTGAGCATCTTGCCCACACTTATTCCGACAACGGTAATCGAGAAGCTTCAAATTTCTTGTACAAACAAATGATTCAAAAAAATCCAACTGCTGAAAAAGCTGCAGATTACCAATACCAAATTCTTTTGTCTTACGCCACTTCCGATCAAAAGGCATTTCGCGAAGAATTGATCAACTGGCTTGAAAGCTTTGGTCCATCCAGCCAATGGAAAAAAGACAATGCCAAAAACGTGAAGCTAACTACCGAGACATTGAGGCTTCAAGAAACAACGCTTCGCAATCACGTTTTGCAACTTCATCAGACTGCGCAAAATTCAAAATCGCCTCAAGTTCAGCAGCAGGCAGCTTACGCGTACGTTTTATACTCGAGATATTTCTTTGATTCTCCGCATGCACTCGAGATGGCATTCTTTCAGGCGGAACTGCTCTTCGACATGAATCAGTTCGAAAATGCTTCGAAACTTTATAGTTACGTCATCGAGAGGAGTACCCCTAAAACGACATATTACGAAAAAGCAGTCATCAATAATTTACTCGCTCTCGAAAGTCAGCTTCCCTCTTCAGAAGCCATCGATAAAAAGCGTGGCAAAAGCCTTCAGCCAATTCCGTTCGATCCAGCAGTTGATCGCTTCGAAAAAGGCGCTTTAATTTATCTGAAAGCTTATCCAAAAGGTGACAAGGTTGCAAATCTTGAGCGAAGACTTGGTTACTTCTACTATTCTTATAATCAGTTTGATAAATCGAATCCGATTTTTGAAAAGATCTTAATTGAACGACCGAATACAGAAAACTCTGATATTGCCGGTAACCTTTTGCTTGATACGTATAAACTTCGTAAAGACGACATCGGCCTTGGTGAAAAGGCGGTTGAGTTGTTGAGCCATC
>JAYTQQ010000024.1:0-15327 GCA_043746635.1 Bdellovibrionales bacterium
CACCTATGCGCATTAAGTTCTAAGCTGCCTGCTCGGCTTTACTTACGTCGGCTTGGTTGCCGACAAGAAACAATCGATTTAGCTTGGCGCACTCATAAAAATTTTCTCTTTTTAATTAAATAGCGATTCGCAACTCAAGTGATTGTAATGACCAGTGGTTAAATCTAATTCATAGCGACGACCTGGGGCGTACAGGTCATCGTCTTTATAAATCTCTCCGCGAAGGCGATTCACTTCTGAATCCAATTCGCCGAGCGTGGTGCGGGTACTTAAATTTTGTTCGCGATATTTAGTGGCCAACTTCGCGCAAAATTCGACTGACTTTTTCAGCAAGACTTCAACGCTCCAAGAATACTCGACGTTTCGGTGACCCGACTTAAGCTTCAGCATGAGCAGTTGCTCCATGACTTGAGTACTCGGAGGAAATGCATAGCTGATTCCGTTTTCGACCGTTGCGAAACGATCGATGAATGGCCTCGGCATCCCCTTGTTAACCATATGATCAACGATCATTGTAATCGGAAATCTTTCAAAAAAGAGTTTCGCTAGGACGGATTCGTCTTGGTCTTTATCCTGATCCGAAAGTGTGGCGTAAAACTCAGTGACTAAATCGTCAGTGAGATTTGACGTCACGACGATTTTTGCGTTCGCCGCACTCATCGTAAAAGTTTTGTTTTCTTTATCGGTGTAAGTAAATGTTTCTTGGTTCATCATAGTAAGCATCGAGGCGAAGGCCGTCTTATCTTTTAATTTATCAGCTTCATCTAAAATGATGACCGAAAAGGGATGAGTATCCAGTTGAGTGCGAATGCGCTCCATAAGTTGATCGGTGCTTTCGATCGTACCCATTGCGATAACGGTGTGCTCAAGTCCCATGGCTCTTGCATATTCGACTGCAAGCTCCGTTTTTCCCACTCCGACAGGTCCTTCTAACCAAAGTCTCACTCCTGGTCCTCGACGATTGTGTTGCATCGTTAAAAATGTATCCGTTTGATCGTACAAATTTTTCTTCAGGTGAGAATGGCCCATAATTCTTTGATTCAAATTTGCGAGCAATTCTTTTAATTTTCTTTTCTTTGCTTTTCTGTCGGTAATAGAAGGATCGAGCTGATACGCTTCTCGTGCAGCGAGCTCAATACTTATACGAGTCACCGTTCCGTTCAGTTTCTCTAGAAGTTTAATCGTTCGATTCGGCTCCATCTCGGCAGGATTATATATTTGAGTAGTCTGCATGGCGTAGCTAATGGGATTAAAATTGAGTGCGCCAATGTGCTCGATTTGCGAATAATCAAATTCGGCAAATTTAGGTTGTGCATGCATCCACCGCGTGATCGCTTCGACCACTTGTTGCTGTGTCAATGCGTCGACCTGAATCACTTGCATCGCTTGAATAATAGTAGGATCGCCGACTTTCTTTTTGAAATCGTCGCGACCCGTTCCGATGATTTTGATTTTGCCGTTTCTTAAGGGCTTTCGGAGAAGAGTTAAAGCATCGCGCGAATCGCCTTGAACCGCGCCGAGACCCTTCATAGTTTCAAAATCTTCAGCAAAGAAAATAGTGATTTCTTTTTGAGAAAGCTTCTCCATCTCGAGAATTTTTTCTTCTTTTGCTCCCGACATGCCGAGCCCTGCTCCGAAAGTGGCTGAGTCGAGTTCTAAGATCTGCCAAGTACGGGGAAGGCGCTCAATGGCTTCGTCTAAAATGTCACGGATATCTCCCGATTCGCCAGTCAAAATTGTACTCGAATATTTTTTAAGAGAGAGGTTTTGAATAATCGAAGAAATGAGACCTTCACGCACCGGAATCGGCTTAATGTGCGTGCGCACCTCTTCTCGGTAATCTTCAAAATTTGCGCTGGGAGGCGACGCACTGACTTGCAGTTTGTTTGCTTCGGCCTGTTGTTCAGGAGTCAATTGAGGCTTTGGCTCTTCCTTGGCGGGCACCCAATGCATTCCGGCTTCGATGCTAAATGCATCAAGGTCAATTTTGCGAGCTTTCGAAAACGAAAAAATTCCTTCTTCGAATTTCACATTTTGGTGTTCGCGACTTAAAGCCTCATCACTAATTTTAATTCGAAGACCATCTGCTTCGCGAGTAAGGTAGGTGCCTTGCTGAGCTCCCGTTTCGATAGATAAAACAAAATTATAGTCTGCGTACATAAATCGAGACGAACTCGTTTGTGGAACGACTTGAACATTCTGTGACGGCGGAGAATCCATTTTGACAGCTGCTGCGGCTTGATGAGGCGCTTGGGGAAGCACGTCAGTCGTCGTGGACGTAGCTTCTTCTGCACTTTTCGCATTTGCCGACACGAGGCTTTTATTTGATAAGTGAGCAATATTAATCGGAGGAAGGGCCAGCTTGAACACCTCTCCATCTTTAAACTGAATACTCTCGTTTGAAATTTGCAAACGATTTTTTTCTGCAGTGCCTAAATCGATATATTTTCTCGCAAGCAGCGTTTCGTGAAGATCAGACTCACGAACCACAATCGTATACCCAGAGCCATCGGCTTCTTGAAGAGAGAAAATGAAGTGCATCCCACTGACGGGGTCATTGATCATATTCGATGAAACTTTTTTAGGCTGATGCCCGCTCCCTTGCATTGAAAAAACATGAAACATTGAGCCTTTTTGAAGGTCCTTATTTTTGAAACGTCGGCGTAAAAACTGGTAGCCTTGATCGGTCCCGATCATGAGCCATGTCGCAGGCGATTCGAGAGTACCGTCCGAATCTTTGGCGACATATTCAGCAAATTTTGTTTGAGCTGGCATATCTTTGAATCGAGTGACAGAGCGAATTTCGCCGACCTCAAAAAGTGGAATACCAGCGCGAGTATTGGCCGACTGTTCTTCGACCACATAGCCTGAAGCATTTTTCGTAACCACGATCATTCGGTCTGGGAAATTGACTTGATAGACCGGGCCCGACTGGCTCTTTGGTGAGGACCCGAAAAAATCGCCAATTCCTGCATGAGCTTCAACGCTCACTGAAGTTTGGGCGAGCACAAGGGCCGACGTCATCAAAATTTGAATCGCACGTATTTTCACTTTTAAGTCTCCGTTAAGTTCATACATAGTAAAGCACGTTGCGTACCAGGTTGAGATCAAATGATGCTTCGAACGAGATCGAAGACAAGCGTGAATGAATCCCTTTTGCTGTTGAACTTGTAGACGACAGGTTTTTTTCTAGACTCTAAAACGGCAAATTGTTGATTCGATCAACAGGGATTTTTGAATGAAAAATGCAAAAATCAAGAACAGAAATCGCAGGATACCGGCTATTGAAAGCTGAACACCGTGGCATACATATTGATATGTTCACATCCTTTATGAGCAAGTTATTTTCTGTCTTCACAGCTATCATCATCCTATCGACCGGAATAAATTCGTTTGCTGCGAATCCAATCCCCTCGGTTCCAATTGCGGTCACCGAAAATCCCGAAACTGGTGAGCAGTCGCAATTGGTTTTGAATCCGACTTCTCAAGAACAGCTTGAAGAAATGTCGCCGAGAAATTTGAATTCGAGCCAAAAGCTCAAAACGCTGATTGAAAAATTTAAAAGTTCGGCCAAAGACACTGCCGTCGATTCAGGAAAAAGCTTTCTCAATGTTCAAGGTGACTTTGCACTCTTTGCAGCCGCGACCGGCGCGGTTGCCGTACAGAAGCTACTAACCGAATATGACAATAATCCAAATGCATTAAAAGAATTCTGGACTCGCCAGATCGAAAATCCTTTTGCGTGGCTGAGTTTCTATGCTTTTTACGTTGCCAATCGCGGAAGCGGAGCCTTGTACGAAGCTCTCGTTACAAAATTCGGTTGGATGCGAAATGAAAAGCTCTTTGCCAGCTTTATGGACCAACTGGCTGAAGCCCATTTTAACAAAGGCATGAGTGAGCTCGTTGCCACTGGCGAAATAGAAAGTGCGAAGTCGATCTACCAAAAAGCAAATGCGCTCATTCCGAAACCCTTGAGTCACAATTTTTTTAGCGAAATGAAGGCGCCCTTTGCACTTGGCATGGGCGTATTTTTCTTAAATCTCAGCTTCGAACTGATCAGCGATCCAAATATCGAACGTTGCGTGAGTGATTTGAACAAAGAAAAGCAAATCGACTTTTGCGATCTCGCTTATCACGATTGGGTAGTTAAAGGTAAAATTCTCGATCAAGCACCTATGCTTGCCGGCACTGTATTGACCGCATGGGTTCAAGCATTCGTCATAAATCATGGCGGGCCGAAAGGAATGAATTTGATACGTGCGAGTATTCCGCTGAAGCTTTCTGAAAAAATGAAGTCTTACGAATTTAAGGGTTTCGAACTTGCTCTTTCGAAAGCTAAAAAAATTGCTCGCCTTCGTCCCGTGGCATTTGTTGCTTCTGGATTTCTATTTCTAGAGGCTCTGCCAATTATTACAAAACCCATAGATGATGCCTACCAAAGAAATAAGCTGGGTTCTGAGGTGGCTCGCCATGAGTCGAGACTCAATGAACTGAGTGTTCAAAAGTTGAGCCAAGCCGAGCTGCTCGAAGAAGTGAACGACTACGCAAAAGCTCAAATGGATTGGAGAGGCCACTGGTTAAGGCCCGTAACGTCGAAGATTCTGTCGTGGCTTGACTACGTTTCAAATCTGCAGGGAAACTATTTTTCGTCAAAACTTTTCTATCGTGAACTGATTAAGAGATTCGATCTCCCCAATCGAGATACCCAGCACCTTTTCGAATCGACTCCCTACTACGGTCTCGATCCGAATTATTCGATCCAGGCGATCGCTCAAAAAGTTGCAAATGCCATTCAGTTCGCAAACAAAAAAGTCGAAACTCTCAAAGCTCTTGGAGCTCGGGCAGACGAATCACAAATTGAATCAATCCTCCTGTTGAGGTCTGTGGTGTCGTCGCTCATATCTATTTCGCCTTCGGCCCATCCAAATGAATCTTTGGCGGCTGAGTTGCTCGAAATTCAAAAGAACAAATCGGCAAATGAATACGAAAAATCGCTCTTAATCGAAAGAGCACGCCAGACCGAATTCGTAAAAGGAATTCACAAACTTCAGAAGCTTGCGGTCACCCCAATCGTAGCGAAGAATGGCTTCGTAGAGATGAATGAAATTCTTAAGGGTGCGCAACCACTCGACAAGGGTGAATTCGAAATGAATCGCATCAACTACGATCCCAACTTTATTACGCAAAGAAACGAATCACAATTTCCTATGAAGGTAGATGATATCACTATCACATCTGAATCCGAGTATCTCCTTTCGCAATTTGTCTGCAACCAAGAGACTCTCTTAAAAGAATCATGGGGTGTCGGACTTTCGTATCATCCGCCACAGATGATTGATACCGGAGCTCGCAACTTCTGTAAACTGACGAAAAATAATTTAACAAGCGAAAGCTTATCCGCCACAGCCTATAACGCGATCTACGAGTTGCCGGATCATACGCAGGTGCAGGGGCTTTTGGGCTTAGCTCAAAAGCTATTGCGAAAAGACTTTCAAGGAGATGCGGGCCTCGATCATTTCGAAGTGTTTTGGGCAAACAAGGTAGACGCCCCCCTCCAAGTAAAGCTTGCTCTGAAAGACCAAGAATACTCCGAGATGCTCGCAAAAAACCTTGTGCCGCTTGCAAAAGAAACTTCCGAGACGCACTTTGGCTCTATCCAGGTTCCCGATGGGCTCGAGCGATCATTCGTCCATGAATATGACTATTATATACATCTCATAGAAAGCTTAAGCCAAACGCAAGGGGCAAAGCTCGATCTCAGAATCTGGAAACAAAACGCGATTCTACAAGAACAACTTCTTTCACATAACTTGAAGCCCGAAGAACTGCGTAAAAAACTCAGTGTGCCTGAAATCGGAGATTTGAATACTAAATTAACAGCGGCTTCGACGGCTGACAAAAAGTTAGACGCAAAAAAACTCGAGAGAACAAATATAATCGCGTTGAGCGAAGTTTTGGCTGCACGCGAAGATGCCTCGTTTGGAACGCTTATTGAAAGTATGCAAACGAAACCAGAACTCGTGTCAGCTTTTATTTTCATCAAGATGAAAATGGCCGCCATGAAACTTCAATGGAAGAACTTGCTCATCCTTGAAGAATCGATCGAGATCCGTGGATTGCAATAATTGAATTACAAATTTTTTTAAGATTTAGAAAATGAAACGAAAAAGAAACGAGAGAAATAAAAAATGAAAACATCAAAACTTCAAAAGGGCTTCGTCATCGGTATGACGACCCTCATGTTCACTCAAAGCATATTCGCAGTGCAAACGAACACCGGAGTAACGTTTCGCCCGACCTTGAGCGGAGTCAAGAAAGTAGAAGCGATGGGTTCGGTCGAATCGAACAATCCTGCGATTATTGCCAAACAACTCGAAATCGCTGAACGTACGGTCGACAATTTAAAGCTCAATATCCCAAAAGTAAATCGTGATGCCCTCGTCGAGGCCATGGTCAAAAACAAAGGCCTCACGGCAGGAGTATCGGCAATCGCTCGTGATGCCGCTACAAACATGACCAACATCAACACGCTTCGCTTAAACATCGCAAGCCTCGTATCAGACATTGATATTAGCGATTCTTCGCAAATCTCACGTGCCGAAAGTGATACTTCATTTCAAAAAGAATTTCAAATATCGCAGTTAGCGCTCACGATCAGCCCCCGTGGAAAGAGTACGAACACACGCAACAACATCGAATTTTTCTTGAAAGAAGTTCAACAGCTTTTAGAATCAAAAGTGCCTCGTCACGAAGTCTTGCGCTTAGCTGCCGAAACAACGCTGGCAACAAAAGGTTTTTCAGTTGACATCGATTCAATCTCTGAAGCGATAAAAACTCCGGAAGGTGTGGCCGGTCTATTCAAGGGCACCGACGAGCTCATGTCTTACGATATCGGAACTCCCGAAGGCGGAACAGCCTTAAGCCTCCGTTTGACTGCTAAACAACTCGAAGACATGGAAGCAGACGTTCAATCGCGCGTGAAAGATCTCGTCGATCTCGCACAAAACACTCAAGACGTTCAAAAAATCTACGCAGCACAGTCTCTTAAGCAATTAAACTCAGTTTCGGACGATATCAGCCGCTTTATGGTTGGCAATACCATTCTTGATGCCTCTTCGTCAGCATCGACTTCGGCCCGCAGTGAAACCGCAGCCGTGCAGACTTCAATTGATGATCTTTTAAGAGAATTAGAAGTCTTGGGAGTCGAAATCGGTGGAGCAACTTTCAAAAATACATTTCAAGATGTTTTACGAAGTATCCCAGCCATCGGAAAAAGATTGGCTCCCGACCGCGTTGACCGTATTAAATCAGCGCGCGGAAAAATTCAAGAAATCGACAAGGCCCTCGTCGGCGGCGCAAACAAAATGCAAGAAAATAACCTTCAACTTATGAAAATGAAGGGCCAAGTCATCGAACAAAGAATTAAACTGCAAACTGAAATGGCTCGCGCGAAAATGTCGATCGATCTATTAAAGCAATATGAAACTTATCTCAAAAGCATGGGCGATACTCATACGGCGAACATCATTGAACAAGACATTTTGTTAAGACTTGAAAGAGATTTCTCAGCAAGCCTTATCTTGTACGGACAAATGACAATCGCTACTTCGAGCATCGACGCACTCGTCTCTTCAAACGAGATTATTATTGCTAACGCCAATGATATTCGCCGTGTTGCGATTCCGGCAATTGCAATTCAAGAGACTTTGAAAATTGCGAATCAGCAAACGAAACAGGTGATGTTACAACAAAAAGCTGTTCAAGCTTATCTTGCTACGCTCACTGTTGAAAACGTGAAATTGCTGAAAGAAAATGCTGAGCTCTTAAAGCAAGCAATGTCGACTCCGATGATGGAAGCTGCCGTGATTGGCCAAGCAATTCAAGATCTCGTCAACATCCAACAGCAAAGTCGTTTAAACCGAGCTGAAGCTGCGGCTACGATGGGACGAGCGAATCAAGAGATGATTGCGGTTGTGAATCAGATCCAAAAGTTAAATTTGGATCCAGTCGGCAATGCGGTTGATTCGATCATGAATGGCCAAAAACAAAATCGTAACTAAAACGAAAGCCTCAACAGAAAACGAGATAGGGATAAGGCAGCTTTATGAAACTGACGGCATACAAAAAACATTTGAAAAAAGCCAGCAGTCTTCTGCTGGCGCTCTCAATGTTCGTTTCGCAGAATCTTTTCGCCGATTCAAAGGGCCCTTCGACTGCTGCGGCGGTAAATATTGCCAATCTTGAAGCTCAAGCTTTCGAAGATACAAACAAAGAAATCGAATATGTGATCACCCTTTCCGACGGAGAAAGCTCCGAAGATCTTGACGTGATGATTGCAAGAGCTTCGGGCCCACTTTATTCTTTTAAATACTGCAAAGCTCATAACCCAGACGGCAGCCCAACCGACATTGCGAATCTGCGCAAGCTTCTCTTACTGCAGCCGCAGTATTTTCAAAAGCCAGAGTCTCAAAATATTTTAGGCCAATACTTTATGAGCCCGATTTGTTCATTTTTCACGGCATCTAAAGTCTATGCTCACAAATTTTCGTCAGACGGCGAATGGGACCCTATGTATAACGATCGAGGGTCTCTCCTCAGCCCATTGGGTTTAGCTACTGGAGTCACGGGCATTGCGTTCAGCGGAAAATTTATCACTAAAGCCGCCCAGAATTTTGCTGAGAACAATGCTCTTTCAAAAGTGAAGTTTATATTTTCAAAGCATTTTCCAAAACTTTGGCTGCTCGGCTCGATCGCAATGATCGGACTCACCGGAGAAAGCATCCACTGGTATTCTGAAAACTCGAAAAATGAACAAGACGTCAACGTGATCGAGAATTCTTCGAGCTACCAATTACGCATGTCTTTGACACAAACGGTCCAAGTCAAAGTTGATTCAATGAAAGACTTTCAAATTCACTTTTTGCGCGGCTTAGAAATTCTGATTCAAGATGGTATTTTCGTTGAATTTTAAATAGACTAAAAATCGGAACAAAACTTATGAAAAAAAAAATTATCTTATGCCTCACACTTGCAAGCTTTCTGAATACATCTTTTGCCAAAGCAGAGGGCGCGAGCGCGCCGGCGCCTACTTTGGCCGTTAATCCTGCTCGAGCAGCCGATCCATTTTCTGGTTCAAGCCCAGAGACTGATATTAAAGCAGCTTTAATGGAAACGGACCAAGGCACCCTTGCTAAAGCAGTTTATACCTTCACCGATTCGGATGGCGCATCGCCGTCCGACTATGACATCATGATTACGCGACGAATAGGTAAAATATTTTCATTTAAATACTGTCGCTCTCTTAATGCCGATGGATCGGCGAACGAAATTGCGCAAATCCGAACTCTCAGAATGAGTCGCCCTGACTTTTTCAAAACTTATGCAAACGCAAACGGATTTCTGGCCCATTATTTTAGTAGCTCATTCTGCCAAAATTTTACGCCCGCAACAGTTTACGGCGAAAAATTTGTTTACGACGTCCTCAATGCCCAATCGAACACAGGCGCGGACCGCGGAGCTTGGATCATTGGAGGAATTGTGACCGGAATCGGCTCAGTTATATCTTCGAGTTTTCTTATCGGAGAAATCGCGGCCACCAAGAAACAAAACAACGCTCTTGGCCTCTTTAAATATGTAGGCTCAAGCAAGTTTCCTTGGGTTTTTGGCACTCTGTCGACAGTCTTAATTAGCACGACTGTCGGAGCTTTCTTCATGCAAAATGAAGCTCACGCCAAAAATGCTAAAATTGATGCCTTCGCAAATAGTTCTTATGTTTACGAATACGATGAACATAGAAGTAACGAGAAAGCTATGCGAACCACTTATGGATGTGAAACAAATGTTTCTTCGATGAGCGAGTTTCGATCTCAATTTTTAGCGGGACTCGATCTTCTTGTATTAAAAAAATTTTTTGTACGCATTTAAAAAAAGGAATTATATTTATGACAAAACACTTTAAAACTAGTTTGACTCAGTCACTCTGCTTGAGTCTCTTGGCGAGTCTCTTCAGCACTCCCCTGCTAGCACTTACGAAGGCTGCATCAACGCCGGCTGTGAATGTGGCGCCAGCCGCAATTGCTGCTTCGGCTTCGGCTCCTGCTGCAAGTTCGGTGGTGGCGACGATTGATCCCATCGCAATCGCCAACCAAGCCCTTGCTGAGAGTGAAGCCAAGACCAGATACAGCATCGTTTTGTCGAAGGGCGATTCGGATTCAGACTTCGACGTCTTGATCACGAGAAATATGGGCATCTTTTATTCGTTTAAATATTGCAAATCTCACGATAAGGATGGACGGCCAAATCAAGTAGCGACGCTTCGGAAACTTCGCGTGACCCAACCTAATTATTTTAACAAAAACTTCGGCAAAGATAGTTTAATCGCGCAATACTTTAACGGGCCTCTCTGTGAGCAACTCGGCGACAGTCAGCTCTACATCATTCAAGATGGCGGTGAGATTGACCACTACGAATACAGTAAAGAAGCCCTTCTTAGATTCAATTTCGCCTACTTTGGAGCTTCGGGGTTTCTCAATGTCGCTCCAGGGCGTATACATCTCTTCAAAATCTTAGAGGCAAAACATCAATATAATAGCCTTTCGCTAGGGCGATTTCTGTTTTCGAAACATTTTTCGTGGGGTTCTGGCGCGATTGTCGTCGGTTGTTTAGGTTTACTCACGGATTCAATTTACAATATACAGGACGAGTTGAGACTCGCAGACAAAACAGACGCGCTCTCAACAGCAACTTACTGGGCGCATAATTCAAAGTATAACGATGGCGCTCAGTTTCTCGTCGACTCGATGGATTCTTTTAAAAATCATTTTAAGGCAGGACTTAATCTCATGGTCAATCAACATATCGCCGTGCGATTTTAAGAGGAGTAATCAATGAAAAAATTCTTGAAGCTTTTTTTAACTCTCGCTCTTTCTACAAGCCTTTGGACCCAAATGTCACTAGCGGTCGAATCTACTGGCGCACCAGCGGCATCTGCTGCATCTGTTCAACATGGCGACATATACGGTGCCGATCGGAGTGTCGATGCCATCGCCAAACAAGCCCTGTCGAACGCTGATGCAGAGAGCGTCTATTCGATCACCCTTTCTGAAAGCAATGCTCCCGAAGATTTCGACATCATGATTACGAGACGTTCAGGCAAGCTTTATTCTTTCAAATATTGCAAAGCTCGCAACGCAGATCAAACGCTCACTGAAATTTCGGCAGTCCGAAGATTGCGTTTCGCTAAGCCTGATTTTTTCACAAATTTCGCCACTTCAAATGATCTACTGTCTCATTATTTTAATGGTCCCAACTGTGTGCAGTTGGGAAATTCGCAAATCTATGCGGAGCAAGCCCATTATGACATCAACGACTCCCACCGATCAGCGACTACGACCTCAACGGTGCTTCATTCAATCGGGGGAGCGATAGGAACATTCGGCGGCACCATCTGGGGAGCGAACGCTATAGCTGATATCAGCGAAATTAAAAAAGCCAACAATAGCCTCGGCACCGCCAAATTCATTTTGACCAAAATGCCGAAGATAGCCCCAACACTCGCTATCGGCGTTATAGGCGCTGGCCTGTTCGAGTTTGTTGACGCCGTCGAGACCTATCGCAATAACCAAACAATCGATGCTGTTGCGAACTCGTCATATGTCTATGCTTACACCATATATGTAAATCAATACACCGCAACGAAGGACTTCGCAGGTGAAACGGTCGTTCCTTCGATGAAAACATTCACCGAGAACTTCAACAAGGGGCTTGGCCTTTTGTTGAAGAGACACTATTTCATCGAACTCTAAAGGGATCTGTAAGCCATGTTAACTTCGCTTTTTATCCTGAAGGCGTTAAAACTTTTGAAAGTCATGATGATTTTCAATTTGGTGGCGCTGGACAAGTGCTATTGACTTAGCCGTTCATGAACAAATTTTCATTCCACTCTAATCTTGCTCTGGGGATTTCTTTTCTCGGTCTTTTTTTCCGGTCTTTTTTTTCGGCCTTTTTCCACGGCCTCTTTTTCTGGAACTTTTCGGGCTTTGTTTTTGCAAAATAATCTATCAAAACGCCATGATCACGTTCGCCGGCACTTAGAGGATTCTATGCACTTTCAGACAAAGAAAAAGAATAAAATGACCCAAAATGTTGACCCTGTCTTAAACTTCGACAGCCGGATAGCCAATCGTTTTGCCAGCCGAAACGCCATTCTCGGAGTTCTAGTCATGGCGAGCCTTTCTGCTACATCGCCCTCTTCTGCGAGTATGGCCTGCGCCGATCTTTTTGCGGGCGAATCGAAATCAACGAGTTTATCGGCTAGCGAAATCATCCAAAATTTTGAATCTGAGCTCGCCATCGTTGAAAATGACCCTCAATACGAAATTAAGATCACCGGTCAGGAGCTTGCCGCCGACATCGTTGAAGCGATGCTCTCGAATCCTTCGGGCTTTAATCACAAGGACGCCGAGAACGCAATTCACAATAATTTAGGCGATCTCGCTCAAATTGCAAGCGACTACGTGAGAGATTCAAACCTCTGGGTTAATTCAAGCCAACTTCAAAAATCAATGGCCGAACTTCAATACGCGACCGATGATTTTTTAAGTGCTGCCAAACGCTACCAAAACCTCAGTTCAAATAGCTTCTTCACACGACTTAAAAACTTTTCATTCGGTGGTTCTGGATTAAAAGAAAGGCGTCTCAAAGACCTTGTTCAAGCACTTCAACTGAGTCGAAATCGCGTCGCGGTGGCACGAAATGACCTTGATACTGTTATGATAAGTTTTGAAACACTCTATAAAAATTTTGCCGGTCACTACATTAAGATGCAACGATCGATCGCGGTCGTTCAAGGCGCAATCGACGAAATTACCATTGGAGGAAGACTCGACGCCGAAGAGAAATCGAAGGCCCAGGTTGTACTTCAGCGTTATATGCAAAATGTAACAACCTCGATTGGAACTTCTTTCATCGGCCTCAAAGCCTTGCACATGACTTTTACGAATCACGACTTCACAATTCAGATGAGAGAAAGCGAATTGAAAACTGCGACCGATCTCATGTTGAACGCAGGTATTTCAGCGGGTATTTTACACGTTCCTTTCTATGTTGAAAGTTCTTTGAAAAATAATCGCTACATTAGCGCCGACCTTATCGAGATTTTCTACGGTGGACACTCCCCTGAAGAAATCATCCAGATGTTAACCGTCCGACTCGAACGATCGAGCCAAATTTCTTTACAAGAACTTCTCGTGACTCTGAAGCTCATGCCGAAAGGCTCTTCGGTGCGAAGCAATTGGGACAATCTATATTCAACCATGGGGAGATATCAAAATCCGACGACCCGACAATATCCGTTCAACAACGACGGCGCTGAGTGGAAGAACAACGGAAACCTGCGAAGCCAAGACATTATACTCCTCGATATGCTGTTTCAAAAAGTTTACGCTTATGACCCGGACTCAAGCATTGAACAATCTGAATATCTACGTATCCCAGATTATGTCGATGATATTTTAGAAGCTTCTCAAACTTTGAAAAAAGATGGACTCAACGGCAAACTCAGAAAGCAAATTCAGGCTTATATTGAAATGCGTTCTGAAGTGGTCGCAAAACATCTTCCAATATTTAAGGCAAAAGCTCCAAAATGAAAAATTGCTTCAAAGCTTTCTTATTAGTTTTTGCCATGATGTTCTCGCCTCTGAGTGCGAGCGCGCAGACTTGCAAAAGCCTCTTCTTGACGTCTCCGAAAAGCGAGCAAGCATGGATCAATCTTATCGAGCAAATTGGACTGCAAGAGGGGACGATTCGACTCGATCTGTCTTCTCCCAGTACACAGGCTTCACCGGCTTTCGGTAAGCTCATGAAAACCTTTGCGAAACTGACGGTAAACTCTGATAAACTCACGACAAAAAATTTAGCTGAGACAGCCGAAAAAATCGCGAAGCAACTTTACGATGTTGCTAATGATTCTGAAGATATGAACACGAATGCCCTCGGCGTTTACGATGCGAAGTGGGTGACCCGATCTCTTCACGCCGACATTTTTTACCAAATGATGACTGAAGATGTGAAGATGGCATTAGTCGATTTTACCCACCATCCAAAACCTACCCCCCCACTCCTCGAGCCCACTCTGCTCAAAGTTCAAAGTGTTCGAGCTTTTTTCAAAAAAAATGCGACCAAATTACGCATTGGGTTTTGGTCAAGTCTTTGGGCGGCCGGCATTTACGCGGGCGATCCATTTCCGACCTATGTCCCCAAATTGAATCAACTGAAGATAAGTTCAGAGTTGATTTCGAAAATTAGAAGCAATCTAAAGAATGGTAACTTTAACGACGCCCTTTTAATCGTCGAAGCAGACATTGCAAAACAATATCAGAATCCACAGCTTCGGCGCAAAGCATATGGTTTATTATACGAATCTTACAATACCTTCACGAAACTCGTCATCGCCCACATGATTTTGTCGAGTGCGGTGGTTCACCATTTCGCTCCGAATTTTTCGGATACTTACCAAGCCGTTTCGGATCCCGTGATTGAATATGCCGAAAAAGAAGTTGTCACTCCAGTCGAAGATATGATCCAAAGACTCTACACCCACCGCGAAGCCTTTGAAAAACTCGTCATCGCAAAAGCTGTTGCCATGAAAGCTGAAATGCTCGGTCATCCCGTGCTACCCGGGAGTCCTGAATATGAGGAAAGCGTCGAACACGTTCACCAGATGGATCTGTCGACTCTCGAAGAGTTTTATAATTCGATGAAGTGAAAAGAAAATCTCTGACCCGAACCCGAAACTTTGACGGCGGAGGTCTGCCCGATCTTGCCGTACAGTTAGGCCTTCTTCACTGGTTTTTGCGGCGACATTCCTCACTGCTTGAGAAGTCGACCGACAGTCCATTTTGACAATCGAACCAAGAAATCATTAACAGAGAGCCCTCTAACACACTACCTTGCAACCGCGCAAGGGGAAGGTCCTAAAGTATTTGCTGTTTTTTGTCGATAAGATCGATATGGTTAATGACATGAATTTTTTTAATAGCTATTTGACATCGTCTTCTTTTCGATTTGAATATCCCTCATCCCTCATCCCTCATGCCTATGGGCAAAGCTTATTTACAAAAAGAAATCATAACAAGGGCTTCAGCCTTATCGAGGTGATGTTAGTGGTTGTTATCATGAGCCTGGTCGGATTGGGAATAGTTTCTATGATTTCGAATATGATAGACTCGCAAGCAGCACTGGACGAAAAGCTTGCGACGATTGACGCCGCCAACGGATTGCAACGTGCACTTTCTGATTCTGGCATTTGCGGCGCTCAACTCAGTCAGC
>JAYTQQ010000025.1:0-4413 GCA_043746635.1 Bdellovibrionales bacterium
CCCCCAATAGTTCTCGGTAGTGTGGCGCCGGACCAACCAAGGCTTTCACCCGTGACGCCCGCATATTCATAGCTACCTCGATTAATTTTGGCCAGGGCATCAAGTCTGTCAGCTGAACTAATTCGTGTTTGTCTTTGATCGAAATATTTGCGCTCTTGGGATGTTTGCCGTCGAACAGACCCATTTGCTTGGGACTTTGCATTTCTGATCCTTTGAATATTGGTTAGTGTTTGCACCACTCAACAATGAAAGATCAGAAAAAATAATCAAGCTCTAAGAATGAAAATGCTGCCTAACTCCGAACTCGCTCTATCTTTGCGTGATATTGCCAAGCGAATGGATCTTCCAAAAACAAAGGTTCGTGATCTTGTTTTGCGATCCAGAATTCCATTAAGAACTTTTCGGAGTGAGAAAGCTGAGTCAAGTTTTAGAACCTCAGGCAAGAGAAATACGAAGCCGCCATATGGATTCGTTTACTTTGAAGGGCGAGTGGTAAAGCATCCGAAAGAGTATCCGACTTTACTTTCAATCATCAAGCAATGGAAGTCAGGACAACCGCTTAATTCCATTGCTACCAAACTTAATGAAAAGCGAGTTCCGTCCCCAATGGCCAAGAAGTGGTCATGGAATTCCATAGCCAATATTATTCAAAGAATTAAAACCGGACAGCTTAATCAAAATGGAGATCAATATGAACTTCGATAAAATCGCAAAGCCAACCGAACAACCCCGATTGCACATTCGAGCGAAGATCGAAATTCTATTTGAATTTACTGTTTCGAATCCGAAGCCAACGATCTACCGTGCAGTTAAAGCAATCGATGGAAGCTTTCGCATGGAGAAGCGCGGTGTGAATGCGAAGAAATTTCGAACTGCAATGTCGTGCGGATATGAAAACTGTTTATTCAAATTTCGAGAAGCCCTCGAATTCTATAGTCCAAAATAAACCAAGGAGCAAAAAGTGAACTTTGAACCAATCGTAAAATTTGCAGCAGGAGTCGTGATCGCCGCCGCCATTGCTGGGAACCTCGATACTCTGAACCGTTGGGTCTATGTTGCGACGGCAAAGCTACTTTGGGAGTCGAGAACTGTCAGTTGGGGAAGCCCTCATTGGCCAGTGTTGTAAACGACGGATTTGATGCTGGCAGAGTGAGTAAGCAAGATATTGCAAGCTGGCTAATTGTGAGCTTTAAAGACTTTTGCACGGAAGATTACGTCATGAAAATTAGAGATGAGTTTTTCAATGAATTAGCTCGCTTTAAAAGCCTTCTTAAGCTCGCGCAACAGGCTGGCGGTCTTACGGCAGAAATCAAAAAAGCCCTAAAAGATCTTACCGATGACGCTGCTAAAACAAAAAAGGTGAAAAAATCCTTGAAAATGAACACTATCAATGATAGTGTTCAAAACAAGGAGATCGCTTGAGCCCAGAAAAATTTCGAAAAATAAGAACCGAGCTCGGCATCAAACAAGATGAGCTTGCCGAAATTCTTTGTGTCAGTCAGCCCGCAGTCATTAGCCATTACGAAGCTGGCTTTCGAACTCCAAGCAAGATGTTGCAGGTCGTGATGAGCATTCTAGAATCGCTTTCTGAAAAAAAGAGAAATGAATTTATCGACCTTATTAAAGGTCACTCACAGAAGCTCGGCCATCAAGTCCGAAAGGCATCGCGTGGGAAATAATAAAAAAGTTATTGCCACTCCCGATACTTTAGATGACATGAAACTTGAGCTAATTGCGGTAACAGATAAATCCTCTACGGCGGTAAGGCGAACGCTAGAAATCAAAGAACTTCTTGTTAAAATGATTCTTTTGGGCCGAAAAAGAGGCCGACCGTCTTTAAAAAATGAGGATGTTGAATATGCAGCTTAAAATTGGTGCGTACATAAGAGTGTCAACGGAAGAACAAGCGCAGGTTGTCGAGGGCTCGCTCGATAGCCAACGCCACCGTATTAAGTCCTTTATAGAAATAAAGACATTGCAAGATAATAACTGGGGCAAACTCATTGAGCTTTATATTGATGACGGATATTCCGCCAAGGATACTAAACGTCCCGCTTATCAAAGGATGATGGTCGATATCAAAAAAAGTAAAATCAATCTTATCCTCGTTACAGATCTATCACGGCTCTCGCGGAACATTTTAGATTTCTGTAACCTTTTAAACGATCTCGATGCGTGCAAAGCAAAATTCTTATCCATCAAAGAGCAGTTTGATACAAGCACCCCTGCAGGCGAAATGATGATCTATAACATGATCAACCTTGCTCAATTTGAACGAAAGCAAACGTCGGAACGTGTTTCTTTAAATTTTCATGCTCGCTCAATGCGAGGCCTGATCAACGGCGGACCGACAGTCCTTGGGTTTGATCGCAATCCGGAAAATCCTGGCATCTACCTTGTTAATAGAGATGAAAGTAAGCTCGTAAAACAAATATTCAACTTGTTTTTAGAGCAAGGGAGTCTTGCAAAAACAATCCGCAAACTTGAGTTGCTGGGAATCAAACCAAAAGTAACTCCAAGACAAGCAGATGTCCAAATCCAAGCTGGTCGATGGACAACTCAAGGACTTAGTACCCTTCTCCAGAATCCTACCTACATTGGTATTCGTGAAGTTAATAAGAGGTTTAAAGATCAAGACCAAGACGCCCTTAAACATTGGCAGCGTTATGCTAGCGTAACTGCCTCTTGGCCTGGAATCATTGAACCCGAAACATTTTATCGCGTACAAAATGTTATTGAAGAGAATAAAAACCTGGAGAGAACACGCATATCAAATGGTGAGCGTAGATCTTTTCTATTAACGGGAATAGTGAATTGTCCGGAATGTGGCTTGCGCCTTACAACACACTCTGCTCATAGCTCAACGAAGGCGCATCGATATTATAGTCATGTAAAAAGAAAGGGCGTCGTCCTAACCTGTAAAATAAAGCGAGTTCGCGCTGACGATCTTGAACAAGCGGTAGTCGAACATTTGACAAGTATTTTGCATAAAGGCGCCTATTTTGATGATCTTCGAAAAAACATTCAGCTCTTAAATTCTGGTGATAGAGTTCAGGTCAAAACGGAACTTCAAGTTGCCGAAGCTGCATTGGCTGATCTTGTAAGGGAGATTCGTGGCACTTTCAAACTCCAGTCTGGAATTGATTCTTCGTCCGAGTCCTTCAAGCTGGTGGTGGAGCAACTTGAAGGATTGGCCCAACAGCGCAAAGAGTTGACGGAAGACGTTGAGCGTATGCGCTCGTTGGTCGAAAGTGATAGCGGAATTGCAGAGGCAATATTTAATCTAAAAGACCGCCTTCTTGAGGCCAAACGTGGCTGGCCCAAATTGACAGTCATGCAACAAAAGAGATTTCTTCGGCGCTTAATTACTCGCCTCGAAATCTACCCCGATAAGGTCGGAGTTTTTTACTGGCTTGCCGACAAGGCAAGCAATGTTATCCCTGTGGACTTCACTCAAAACGGAAGTCTCACAAATAAAAACTCCGGAATTCAGTCGGAACAATTGTTATCTAAAGTCTTAAAAGGGGAACCTCCGAACTTAGAGGTTCCAAATTTGCGAGTTGTCAGGAATGGTGCGGACGGCAGGAGTCGAACCTGCGACCACCAGATTCGTAGTCTGGTACTCTATCCAGCTGAGCTACGACCGCACATAGAGTTAGATGCAGTGTTTTAGGACGAACGGGCCTGTTAAATCAAGAAGTTTGGCTTCATTTTTAAGTTTGCGTGAATTAAGTTTAAAATCCGCCGAGCTAAAAGCCCATAGATTGAGCCAAATCGGCTTTGCCTAGGATCTACGCACGCGTCTATCTTAGCCACCGACATAAGCGAGGAATGCGTTTTCGGCTTGGTCGCTAATCATCGACCGGATGATGTAGTCAAGGTCGTCGTGGTAGACTGGATTCATTCCAAGTTGGATGAGAATGACGTTCACTTCAGTCATAAATAGTGAATTGTTTGCGCGATAAAATGGGTTGATTTGAGGAGCTTATGGCGCTAGACAAAGACGATTGTCGTCATATTCAAGCATTTGTGGGCGGTGCTCCTCCAACAATTACTGAAGCTTGGCTTCATTTTTAAGTATGAATGAACTAAATTTTACCGGCGGGGGACTTATGAAGCAAAGCTCAGAAATGCTCAACCAAACCTGGAAAGACAATCTCTCAGAATCTCGCTCCACCATCGGCCGATTCGTTGACGACCCAATGCAAATGCAAAACTGCACGCGCTTTAGCCAAAAGCTGATCGAGACCTTCACGAACAAAGGCAACGTCTTCTCATGCGGAAACGGTGGCAGTCACTGCGATGCGATGCATTTCGCGGAGGAGTTTACCGGCAAGTACCGTAAAGACCGACCACCTCTGGGCGCCCTCGCCCTGGGAGACGCGAGCCACACCACATGCGTCGCCAACGACT
>JAYTQQ010000026.1:0-2288 GCA_043746635.1 Bdellovibrionales bacterium
CGGGTCACTTTAACCAATGGGGAGGTGCTATATGCAAGAAACATTAAACTCAACCGTACCGACGAGAAAGATGTCCACACAGATGAATGCTGTCATGACTATTGTATCGGCCTGCAGCGATCTCACACAAGTAGCAGGTCCATTCATTGACTTGCAGCGGGAAGAGATCAAGTGGGATCTCATTTTTAAGCAATGCTGGAGCAGCAGTCAAAAAACGGCTCTCAGCTGGGCTTTCGCACTTTGGCGGGATGAGCCACGCGCGCGATTTAACATTTTTGACGGTTCAACGCTAATGGACCAGGAACTACAAGTCGCGGTTCTCAAGGCGCTCACGATTCGCTGGGGGATTTCCCAGAAATCTATTGAACTTTTTAACCAACCAAATACAATTTTAGGAGGTGCTGCATGAATAAAAAAATCTGCCTTTACGCAAGAGTTAGTACAGATCAGCAAACTGGCGGTCTTGAGTCGCAAGTCCGCGCGTTGCGCGAGTATTGCAGGCTTAACGGCATAAAAGAGGCCGAACTGTTCACAGATGAAAATCAAAGTGGCGCAAAGTCTTCCAGACCGGCGCTTGACCGCATGATGATCGCTGTCAAAGCAGGAGAAGTTGATAAAGTAATTTCTTACTCCCTTTCACGTCTCGGTCGTAGCACTACGCATCTACTTAAGCTTATGGATGAAATGAACAAGCTAAACGTAAAGTTTGTTTCTCTCTCCGAGCGTCTTGAAACCGAAACCCCCGCCGGACGAATGATCTTCACCGTACTCGCTGCGGTTTCGCAATTAGAGCGGGAGCTAATAGTCGAACGCGTAAAGAACGGACTCGCCAATGCGAGGGCAAAAGGGAAAATTATCGGAAGAAAAAAGATTCGGAATTCAATTCTGATTCGAGAACTTCTTGCAGCAGGAATGAGTTTCCGCAAAATTAGTTTAATCGCAAAATGCAGTCACGGTTCTGTAAGCGCGGAAAAATCTGCTATGAAACGAGAGACGCTGGCGCTTCTCACTCAGCAAGAAGTAAAGCAAATTTCGATTGAGAGTTCAACTCCGAATCTCGCCGAAACTCCAGTAATGACCACCGAAACAATTATCAATTTCGTTGATCTCAAGAGTTCGGCCATTAAAACACCCACTGCCCCAGTTTCGCAGCAAAAAGTTGCCGCTTAATCTCATCGGAAGGACACGATGCCTTATGTTACATAAGGGTTGTTTATTTTTTATGTCGCTCATTCCCAAAACCAATCCGATCGCGAAAAGCCGGGCGACTGACGCTGTTGAAAAACCTATTCGAATTATTTAATGTTTCACGGATTCAAAGGGAAATAGAAGCGAGGATCTATGAGGGATCACAGTCTTGGACCATCGACGATGACCAAATCGGATATTGTTGATAAAGTTTACCAGAAGATCGGTTTTTCAAAGAAAGAAGCAACTGAACTCGTCGAACTGGTATTTACCAGCTTAAAGAGTGTGCTCGCAAAAGGTGATAAAGTAAAAATCTCTGGCTTCGGCAATTTCACAGTGCGCACAAAAACAGAGCGCGTTGGTCGAAATCCTCAAACCGGCGAGCAGATTAAGATTAGCGCGCGCCGCGTACTCACCTTCCGCCCATCGCAGGTCTTAAAAGCTATGCTCAATGGCGACGATATCACGGGTCTCAAGGATGACGACTGACTCCATCTGACCAAGATTCAGGTCATTGCGCTCGCTCGCAACAATAACAACTCACGTTCCAAAGTCTCGGCCCGGCTACGCCATACCTTCAATTCGCTTTCTAGCCGAATCACCTTCTGCTCAGAAGTCTCTCTTAAATCCTCTCGATTTTTGCCCTCTTCGATCAAAACTCGGGCATGCGGTCCAATTGTTGTCGATGGCGAGCTCGTTTGGAAACCTTTGGGCAGGTGGGAAACAACATTCACACGATACGCAGTCCTCGACCCAATATAGAGCTTGGGCACCCGAGTTCGAGCAAACTGCGCAGCAATTTCATCGCACCGTTCATTACCAGGGATGCCCGCATGTCCCGGAACATGGTGCCACGTGATTCGATCGATCACTTTTTGATAGAGTCCATCAAGCCGTTCCCAGAGATCACGATTGAGAACCGGCTTTTTATCAGAAGTGAACCAGTTCCAACGCTTCCAGCCGGGAACCCACTTCGTGATACCGTCGATCACATACTTTGAATCCGACATAACAATGCATGCTTATCGGAAAAGCGTACCCGATTTAGTCGGATTGGCGACGACACAGGCAAACAAGGCGCGGGAAAAGAGCGAGTCCGG
>JAYTQQ010000027.1:0-22818 GCA_043746635.1 Bdellovibrionales bacterium
TCGCACAAAATTATCTTGTCGGAGTTTTAGAGTTTCATGTCGCTGCCGAAAATCTTTATGACGAAACAGACTCTTCGGGCAGAAAAACCAAAGCGACCCTTGCCGAAACTTTTTTGAAAGCTTCGAATGCAGATCCGGCAACGCGGGTTGAGCTCCTGAAAAAAATGGCCGACCGTAGCCTTTACGTCAGCGGTTTCTTTGGAGACTCTCTACAACGCAAGACCATCGACATTGATTACTACGCCGAAATGGGTGGAACCGCATACGCCGCACTCGCGAGTTGCGTGCGCGAAGATACTTCGGTCAAGCTTTACAATGAGTACGCACATCGTTTTCTCGAATTTGCAGAAGTTCTAACCTCGATCAGCTCAAAAGCTCATCTGACTGATGAAGCGAACATCATGCGCCTTTTCGAAAACTATAATATGACCGGCTCCGAGCTCGCGCGCGAGAAACTCCTCGAAAAAGGTTTGATCGCCGTGCCTAGGGCTCAAGCTTCGACTAAAAAACAATAAGCCGTTAGGACTAGACAGCGGCCGGCGCCTTCGCTAAGCTTTCTTTCATGTTTGGACTTAGCCTTGCACACATGATTCTTCTGGGAGCTCTCGCGCTCATCGTCATAGGACCAAAACAATTGCCCGAAGTCGCTCGCACGCTCGGCCGCTTTTTAAACGAGATCAAACGCGTGACGAGTGACGTAACGAAAACGATTATCGAAGCTCGAGATATCACCGACGAAGAACTCAAAAAACATGCGACCTCGCCTTACACGCCAAAAGAAGCTCTTCATGAAGAGGCGGCACCCGCACCAACCAGTTCGGAGCATGGACCTGAAGCGATTCTTCCTGATGAGAAGCCTAAGGCCGACAATGGGTGATCGAGGAGAAATGGGCCTGATTGAACACCTCACCGAACTTAGGGTGAGGCTTATCAACTCTGCTTACGGCATCATCGTCTGTACCGGCATTACGTTTTACTTCAACGAAAAAATTTTTGATTTCATCCGTGCGCCTGTGGCTCCCTATCTTGTAGGCGGCGTTGGCGGACTCGTCTTCACTTCTCCTATGGATAAATTCATGGCAGCGATTAAAGTTTCGATTATGTCAGGAGTTTTACTTTCGACTCCCATTTGGCTTTACCAGATTTGGAAGTTCGTGGCGCCTGGTCTATACAGCAAAGAAAAAAAATATACGACGGTCTTTCTCGGAACGGGCACGGGCCTTTTCTTAGCAGGTGTATGCTTTGTTTATTACCTGGTTTTTCCGGCGGCGTTTCAGTTTTTGTTTACGTTTGGCGGTAGTACCGATAAGCCCATGATCACAATCAACGAATATCTCTCATTTTTTATAACGACGACTTTACTTTTTGGCGCGGCTTTCGAGCTTCCACTCATTATCACCCTTCTCGGAATTATCGGGATCGTTGATGCGAAATTCTTAAGGGCAAAGCGCCGTTACGCGATAGTCGGTATTGGAGTGATTGCTGCGATTATTACGCCACCCGATTTACTGAGTATGTTGATGCTCCTTGTTCCAATGATCTTACTTTATGAAATCAGTATTTTAGTGGTCGCCGCTGTTGCAAAAAAAGCAGCTCAAGCGCAGAATACTAGACCTTAGCCTAGTATTTGCTTCCCAACTCAAACATATTGCGTCTAAAGCTTTTTGATCGCTTGAAAATGAGAGCTGAGTCTGGTCCAATGATTCTTGAAACGATTAATAATTGCGATAAAGCCGCAAGTTGCGAGGAGATCAAATGCCGGAAATTTTAGTTGTGACAAGCAAAGTAAAAAAGTTCATCAAAGAAAAAGGCGGATGCAATACATCGTCAGAGACTGTTGAACAGCTCAGCAAAGCGATCGAAGCCCTTTGTTCAAAAGGCATTGAGAGCGCAAAAGCCGATGGTCGTAAAACCGTCATGGCGCGCGATATTGTGATCGATCACCTTTAGTTTTTAAATTTGAGCATTTATGGAATGCGTCTTCATCCGAAGGCGCATTTTTTATTTTAGAGCATCTTCTGAAATTGATCCCAGTCGAGGACCGCGACACCCAGCTCTTGAGCTTTATCGAGCTTCGAACCGGCTTCTTCACCTGCTAAAACAAAATCAGCCTTCTTACTCACGGCAGATAAAACGAGGCCGCCATTCCTCTCGATGAGTTCTTTCACTTCATTTCGTCCGCGAGGTAGCGTCCCGGTAATAACAAATTTTTTGCCCTTAAAGGCCGATGACGACATTGCCGCTGATTTCTTGTTTGAGATTTCGACGCCGAGTTTTTGAAGGGCCGCGATCTCTTTTTTAAGCTTTGGGTTTTCAAAAGCACGCGTGATGCTTTCGGCAACCTTCGGTCCGATATCTTCAACGAGGAGAAGCTCGTCGTGAGTCGCCGCTTCGAGTGTCTCGATATTTTCAAAATGCGAAGCGATACTCTTCGCGGTTTGCTCTCCGACAAAGCGAATGCCAAGTCCAAAAATAAAGCGTGCGAGTGTAGTCGCCTTACTTTTTTCGATCGCCATGAGCAAATTCTCAGCCGACTTTTCACCTTGACGATCGAGCGCTAAAATTTCTTTTTCGGTGAGGCGATAAATATCAGAAAAGGATTTGATCAGTCCATTTTCGACAAAAATTTCGATGAGGCGATCACCGAGTTTTTCGATATTCATTGCTCGTCTCGCGACAAAGTGTTTAAGCGATTCTTTTAAGACAGCCGGGCAAACAAGATTCGTACACCGTAAAATCACTTCATCCTTTAGCTGGGTTGCCGGCTGACCACAAACGGGACACTTCGGCGGAATTTCAAACGGCTCCGAGTTTTTAGGACGCTTTTCGAGAACGACGCGCACCACTTCGGGAATGACATCGCCCGCCCTTTGAATAACGACCGTATCGCCGACGCGAACATCTTTTCGCGTGATCTCCTCTTGATTATGAAGAGTGGCGTGGGTGATGCTCACCCCGCCAACGCGAACGGGCTCCATAATGGCGACGGGAGTGAGGGCACCGGTGCGTCCGACTTGAATCGCAATTTCTCTAACGAGAGTCGTTCCTTGTTCGGGTGCAAACTTTGCGGCGGTTGCCCAGCGCGGATTGCGGGCGACGAAACCGAGGCGGTCTTGTAATTCAAAATTATCGATTTTAACCACGATGCCGTCGATATCAAAAGCAAGCTTGGGTCTGAGTTTCTCAATCAGGTGATAGTATTCAACCGCTTGATCCGAATTTTTCACGACGTGCGCGAGGCGCTTATCGATTTGCGAAACAACCGAAAATCCCCACTCCGCAAATTTCTTGGTGAGCTGATGTTGAGAATCAAACGTAATTCCATTGAAGGCACCGAGCGAGTAGGCGAAAAATTTGAGAGGTCTTTTCGCGGTAATTTTCGGATCGAGCTGACGAATCGTACCTGCGGCGGCATTGCGAGGATTCGCAAAAGGTAACTCGCCAGCTTCTTGTTGGGATTCGTTTAGTTTTTTGAAATCTTTTTTTAGCATTAAAATTTCGCCTCGAATTTCAATCAATAGAGGCGGCTTCGGCCCCTGAAGTTTGAGCGGAATTGAACGGATCGTGCGAACGTTGGATAGGACATTTTCGCCGACCGTGCCGTCTCCTCGCGTGAGAGCTCCGGTGAGGAGCCCATTTTCGTAGATGAGTTCCATCGCGAGGCCGTCGAACTTTGGCTCGCAGTAAAATTCAAAATCTTCATCGCGATCTAAAAACTTGAGCGCGCGATCTTTAAAAGCTAAAATATCCTCTGGAGAGTAAGAATTCGAAAGCGACAACATCGGATTTCGGTGCGCAATTTTTTCAAAAGCCGAGGCCGCAATACTCGCAATCCGTTGGGTCGGAGAGTCTGGCGTGATGAGCTTTGGATTTTCGGTTTCAAGCTTTGTCAGCTCAGCAAAAAGATTGTCGTAATCGTGATCCGAAACTTTTGGCTGATCGAGCACGTAATAATTGTAATCGTGATCTCGAATTTGGTCTCGCAGAGTCTGAATTTTGAGTTTTGCGCTCGCTAACGTCATGTGACTGAGTATGATGATCGCGCCCCGGTGTCGTCAAAGGCCAACGCGCAGCAATGCCTCCGAAAGCAGGCTTGATAGCACCTTTGGCTTCAAGTAAATTTATCCTTCGACATTTCAATTTGGAGCGAAAATTATGATTACCAAAGAAACGATCCAAAAGATTTCAAAGCTCGCGAGACTGAATCTTACCGAACAAGAAATGACCCAGATTAGTGAGCAGCTGACCGATATTCTCAAGCACTTCGAAGAGATTTCTGAACTCGATACGAAAGGCGTTTTGCCGATTATCATACCTAGTGAAGTTGCCTTTCACTGGCGCAAAGATGAAGTCGCTCAAGAAGTGAGTTCTGAAGAACTAGTGGCGAACGCTCCAGAGTGCTCTGGCAAGTTATTTAAAGTTCCTTCCGTCGTTTAAGGAATCGAAATATATGGATCTCACGCACGCAAAAATTTCTGAAATCGCAACTTCAATCCGCAGCAAAAAAGTTTCGGCTGTAGAGGTGACGAAACATTTCTTAAGCCGCATCGAAAAAATCGACAAGCAACTTAACGCATTCATTACCGTGAACGCTCGAGCTCTTGATGAAGCTAAAAAAGTCGATGCGGAGGTTGCGCAAGGAAAAAATCCTGGTTTGCTTGCGGGAGTTCCGATCGCGGTGAAAGATCTTCTCTGCACCGAGGGCCTTAAAACAACGGCGGCGTCAAAAATTTTAGCGAATTTTATTCCGCCTTACGATGCAAGTGTTGTTGCGAGGCTTCGCGCTCACGGAGCCATCGTGATCGGCAAAACTAATCTCGATGAATTCGCGATGGGTTCGAGAAACGAAACTTCAGCTTTCGGTAACGTCAAAAATCCTTGGAATCCAGAATATGTTCCCGGTGGATCGAGCGGCGGTTCGGCGGCCGCTCTCGCCGCCCATCTTGCGCCCGGAGCTATCGGTACAGACACCGGCGGATCGATTCGTCAGCCTGCAAATTTTTGCGGCGTCTACGGAATCAAACCCACTTACGGTCGGGTCAGTCGGTACGGAATTGTCGCCTATGCATCGAGTCTCGATCAAGCGGGTCCCATGGCACACACGACTGAAGATCTAGCTTTGATGCTCGAGTCTTTTGCTGGCTTTTGCAAACAGGATTCAACGACGAGCTCAGCGGCAGTTCCGAAGTGGTCAAAAAATTTGAAAGATGATTTAAGCGGCGTTCGCGTCGGACTTCCGAAAGAATATTTCGCCGCCGAGATTGATAAAGACACTCAGCGAGTCGTTGAGCAAGCGATTAAGACCGTTGAAAGACGAGGTGCTCAATTGGTTGAAGTGAATTTGCCTTTGGTAAAGTACGCGGTTCCGATTTATTATTTGATCGCGACTTCTGAAGCATCAAGCAACCTCGCTCGTTACGATGGTGTCCGCTATGGTCACCGAGCGAATATGCAAGAGCATAACGCGAAAAGCATCGACGAACTTTATTCGATCAGTCGCGGAGAAGGCTTCGGAAGCGAAGTCAAACGTCGAATTATTCTGGGCACGTACGCTTTGTCGAGTGGCTATTACGATGCGTACTACCAGAAAGCTTGTCAGGTTCGAAACTTATTGCGTGCACAGTTCTTGAATGCATTTGAAGGCTGCGACGTAATGTTGAGCCCGGTGACTTTGTCTCCCGCTTTCAAAATTGGTTCACGAGTAAAGTCGGTTCTTGAAATGTACATGAATGATATTTTTACGACTTCAACAAATTTGACGGGACTTCCGGGGATGTCGGTTCCGTGTGGGTTTTCTGACGGAGGACTTCCTATAGGAGTTCAAGTCACAGGTAAATATTTTGATGAACAAAGTCTTTTCAATGTCTCGTACACTCTCGAAAAGCATTTAGAAAAACCTGCGAGGCAGCCACATGTCATTTAATGATTTTGAACCTGTCATCGGATTAGAAATTCACGCGCAGCTTTTAACGAAAAGTAAATTATTCTGTTCGTGCACGACCCAGTTTGGCTTAGGCGACAACGCAAATACTTGCCCGGTTTGCATGGGGATGCCCGGGGCTTTGCCGGTATTGAACGAACAAGCGGTTGAATTTTCGACGAAGACCGGACTTGCACTGAGTTGCAAAATTCGCGAAACATCGGTGTTTGCCCGTAAGCAATATTTTTATCCAGATTTGCCGAAAGGCTACCAAATTTCCCAGTACGATAAGCCACTTTGTGAAGATGGCTTCATCGAATTCACTCTGAACGGCGTGACCAAACATGTCCGCATCGAGCGCGCCCACATAGAAGAAGACGCCGGCAAAAGCATTCACAGCGGAGACCACACACTCATTAATCTCAATCGCGCCGGGATCCCGTTACTTGAAATCGTGTCTGCTCCTGACATACGTTCTTCGCAAGAAGCGGCAGAGTACGCGCGAACGATTCGCCAAATTCTTTTATACCTTGAAGTCTCCGATGGGAACTTAGAGGAAGGCTCCTTTCGATGCGACTGCAACGTGAGCGTTCGTAAAAAGGGCACCGAAAAATACGGAACCCGCACCGAAATTAAGAACATTAACTCTTTTCGATTTATTGAAAAAGCGATCGACTACGAAATCCAGAGGCAAATTGATTGCGTGATGTCTGGTGAAAAAATTGTTCAAGAAACGCGTCTGTACGATCCAGATAAAAACCGTACTTTCACGATGCGTTCGAAAGAAGAAGCGATGGAGTATCGTTACTTTCCCGATCCGGATTTGCTTCCGCTCAAAGTTACGGCCGACCATATTGCAAAAATAAAAGAGAGTTTACCAGAGCTTCCGATTGCGCGCGCTCTAAGATTTGCTGAGCAATATAAAATTCCGACGGGAGATGCTCTTGCGCTCACGGTCGAAAAATCGCTCGCTCACTATTTTGAAGAAGCAGCGAATATCAGTCAAAATCCCAAGGCGGCGGGCAACTGGGTAATGACCGAACTTTTGCGCGAACTCAACAACGCACAAAAAGATGTGACGACTTCTCCGATCAGCGCGAAACATTTGGGCGAACTCATTCTTGAAATCGACAAAGGTACGATCTCGGGAAAAATTGCCAAAACTGTTTTTCTCGAAATGTGGAATTCACAAAAAGATCCAGCCTCGATTATCAAAGAAAAAGGTCTTGTCCAGATTTCTGATAATTCATCGATTGAAAAAATGATCGACGAAATCATTTCGGCGAACGCCGGTCAGGTCGAGCAGTACCGCTCTGGCAAAGATAAGCTTTTTGGATTTTTTGTCGGGCAAGTGATGAAAGTCTCAAGGGGCCAGGCAAATCCAGAACTTGTGAACAATCTTTTGAGAGCCAAACTTGGGAAGTCTGGGGCCTCAAATGCGTAAACAAGTTTGGCTATTCTTCGTCGTAAGCCTTTGTTTTTTATATCAAGCTTTCGCACAAGCTCCGCAAAATTTTGATAAAAAGAAAATTATTTTAGGTGGCCGAACAATAACGGTTGAAGTTGCGGATACAGATCCAAAACGCGAACGCGGATTGATGGGGCGAACGACTTTGGCAGACAATACCGGCATGATTTTTATTTTTGAAGACGAACGTGTTCTCAGTTTTTGGATGAAAGATACTTTGATCCCACTCGACATTGGTTATTTCGACAAGACCAAAACTTTGATCGATATTCAGGTCATGCAGCCCATTTCTCCGATTGAGAAAGTACCCAAGATATATCCGAGTAAGAAACCAGCGCAGTACGCACTCGAAATGCCGCTCGGTTGGTTTACAAAAAATAAAGTAAAAATTGGATCTAGGTACAAATCTAGTTCTAAGTGAACTCCCCGAGGAAAGAATAGGTATTTCTCGAGAGAAAACTTCACTTAAGTCTAGATCCCCTTGGCAAAAGGTCTAAATTTTTGCGACTAAAGTAGTTCTTTTCTCTCTGGCCCTTGATTCCTTTTTGGATTTTGCCGTTAGCATGATTGAATAGCTTATGGAGCTATCGTTTAAAAATGTGTGGAAGGACTCACGTCTATGAAAAAACTTCTCGTCATCAGTCTCAGTTTCTTGATCGCAGTTTCGTTATCGAGCTGTACATCAAGCGACGGAAACAAGGATAACGCTTCAAACGCAGCGTCTTCGGACGAAAATATGCCTCTCGACAATGGAGGAGATTTCAACAAGGATGCATCAGTCGATGGCGCTCCAGCTGCCGATGGAAGCACTCCTCCAGCGGATGGTTCAGCAGCACCTCCTGGCGATGCGCAAGCGAGCGCAGGCCTTGATGATGTGCCCCTCGATGGAAATGTTGATGCATCAAAAAGTGCCGCAACCCCACCAGCGGATGGTGCAGGATCTCTTGATCTTGGCGACCCAGAAGGTGAGTTCCCAGCAGATGTTGCAAAATCTCAGAAAGATGGCGTTGCTCCAACCGACGACAAACTTTTTGCTGATGCGGGTGCGCCGGCACCGTCAACTGCTCCGACAGATCCGTCAATGGCTCCGCCTGATGTAACTGCAACTCCGCAAGATGCCAGCGCATCAACAACTGAGCCACCGATTGATGGCTCAGCAGCAACGAATGATGTTGGTGCCGCTGCGGGTGCGAGTTCAAGTGAAGCTTCGAATTCAGCTCCACCGATTGTGTTGCCTTACGAAAAAATTAAAACAGAGCCTTTCGAGAAAAAGGGCGCGATGCTGAATCGTGTATATTTAGCTCGCGACAAAGATACAGCGAAAGGTATCAGCGAAAAAATTTACGGAACTGCTGAGCACGTCAAAGATTTGAAAGCTTGGAATCCAAGTTTGAAAAATCATGCTCCACGTGTCGGCGATAAAATTTACTACACATCTCCGAAAGATCCACAAGACAACACAAAAATGTTGGTGTTCTACGAAGAGATGGGTGTTGCGCCACAAACTTACGTGACTCAGCCAGGTGATGATATCCGTAAAGTATCAACAAAACTTTTAGGACATAAAGACAGTTGGAAAGAGATTTACGCAACGAACGCAGCTCTCGAAAATAAAATGGGGAAAGCTCCTGAAGGAGTCGAACTTCGCTACTGGCCAGCAATGAATGATGCAGCTCCAACATTGGCGTCGGGACAAGCTCCTCCGACGGGTGGATTGCCTCAGGATCAAATGAATAACACAGATCCGAATGCCCCAGCAGCGGCAGGAACAATGGTAGGACAAGCACCACCAGCGCCAGGCGCTCCAGGTACAATGCCTCCTCCCGCGCCATCGGTTGCGGCAGCTCCACCACCACCTCCACCGATGGAACAACCGGTTGCTCAAGCGCCACCGCCACCTCCACCAATGGATAAGCCTTTGAAGAAGCCAGCTTCTCCAGCACAAAACCTTGAGGCGGGTGCGGATCCTGATCAAACAATGATGATGCTTGCAGGCGGTCTCTTAATCGTAGCCGCAGCAGCAGCTTTCGTAGTGATCAGAAGACAACGCGCCAAACGCATCGATCTCTCTCAGCAAACTCAAGTTTAATAAAACTCTGAAAGTTTGGAAGAAAGAGGCTCGTAAGTGGGCCTTTTTTTATTTGTTCACCTACGGGGCCAAGGGTAGGAGAGCGTCCATTTTTTCTTGAGCTTCTTCTTCTGAGTAATTAATTTCTTCAATTAAATAATCCCGGAGAGTGGGATAGCCCAAGTTCAAATACACTTTGCGGCGCTCGATTTCGCGTAAGACTTCGACGATATTGCGCGATGATTTTGCAAGCTGTTCACTCGCATTTTTGATTCCAGCGAATACTTGTTTATCTGTTAGTTTTTTCATATGAAATCGAAAATGCAAAGGGGAGCGCAGTCCGCGCGTCGGAACAATCAAGACGAGAATTTCAAAAATAGGCTCAGTACCGAATACTCTGCCGAATAAAACTCAAAAACATGCTTTGCTCGCTTCACCAAAAAGAGTATACCTAGCTCCATGAAATCGAAACTCAATGAAGATCAAAAAAGTGCCCTCGAAATCCTAGAGGGAGATTCGAATGTATTTCTAACAGGTGCTGCCGGCAGCGGGAAAAGTTTTCTCATGCGCCACTATCTTCGAAACAAAGATATCCCAACGCTTGCGAGTACGGGCGCTGCCGCTATCTTGGTGGGCGGGCGCACTTTTCATAGCTTCTTTGGCCTCGGCATAATGGAGGGCGGCGTTGCCGCTACGGTCGACCGAGTTCTTAAAAATAAACGCGTCGTCAAAAGACTTAAAGATACCAAAGCGGTCATCATCGATGAAATTTCAATGATCTCTGGACCAACTTTACGAGCTGCCGAGACCATCGTTCGAAAGATCCGTGATAACACAACTCCCTGGGGTGGCATGAGAGTTGTCGTCGTCGGAGATTTTGCTCAGCTTCCGCCAGTGAATCCGCACGCGCGTGAAAAAGAGTGGGCCTTTATGGATGACGTTTGGGCGCAGAGTGATTTTCGTCCTGTGCATCTTAAGAAAATCATGCGAACTCAGGACCAAGAATTTCTCGAAGTCTTAAACTCTATTCGCGAAGGTAAAGTTACCGATCAAGTCCGAACATTTCTCGACTCAAGAATTGATCCAGAACCAGAGGGTGATCTCACGAGACTTTTTTCTCATCGCGGAGATGTCGAAAAATATAATCTTTCAAAACTTTCAGAGATCGAGGGTCCGTTACATTCTTTTGAAACGACTTACACCGGTAGAGAAAGAGACATTGAATCTTTCAGAAAAAATTCACCGATTGCCGAAATTATTCATCTTAAAATCGACGCGCTCATTATGCTGAGGCAAAACGATCCAGAAGGACGTTGGGTCAACGGAAGTCTCGGTCGCGTCGAAGCGATCAAACCAAAAGAACTCAGAATTCGTTTGCTCTCCGGCTACACGATCGAAATTGAAATGGCCAACTTCACGATGCTCGACGCTGAAGGATTGCCGGTCGTGACCGCTACAAACTTTCCGATCAGCCTCGCATGGGCGATGACGATTCACAAAGCTCAAGGAACGTCTCTCGATCGTATGCTCGTGGACCTTCGAAAAGTGTGGGAGCCAGGCCAAGCTTACGTAGCGCTCAGCCGCGCCAGAGATCCAAAAGCCTTATTTATTGAAGGATGGAGCGAGCGACTTATCTTCGCAGATAAAAGTGTCACGAGGTTTCATTCGGCACTAGTCTAAAAAAGAGACCTCGTCAGGTCTCTCAAGCGATCAGATTCAAATTTAGAGAAAAAGCTACTAAGCGACTTTTTTGAAGATGTTGTCCATGACTGATCTTATGTTTTCGCGTTTTGATTCTACGAAATACATGAGGTCATCAACAATTTGAACATCACGATTGCTGCTTGGAATAAATTTAATTCCGCAACCGTTTTGTTTGATCCAAATAATTGAGGCAACTATCTTTCTAGCTCTGCCGCCAACTTTAAATTCGATAGCAACTTTATCATTCTCTTTGAGCTCATGAGCGTCGGTTTCAAGGAAGGCGCCAGTGAGACTGATATTTTTAAGCTCTGCCTTATCAGCACTACGAGAATAACTACGTCGATATTCGATTTCTAATTTAAGCGGAATGCGAGGGGACGGAAATTCGGTAACATTCATAATAAAACCTCCACGTACGTATATATCGGCGTAAGGGCCAGTTTCATTGAGAAGATATTCATTCATTTGAAAGTTCGAGTCTCAAAGTGAGAATCAGGAAATAAATCTTTAGAAAAGTGTCGATTTTGATGACGGGCTGCCGAATTGAAAAGAAAATGAGACCGAAAAGCCTCTAAAGACCTGAATTTGCGGTTGACAAGAGCCGGGTTTTCAAACAGATTGATGTTTTCGAGAAATTTAATACCCAAAAAAATTTTAAGAGTGTATAGTAATTTACAGTAAGGTAAGTTACTATAGACGTACAGAAACTGATGACGCTGAACTTGAGGGTCTAAAATCCTCATCACTAAGCTCGAAAATCGGCTTCAACAATCAAATTCAAACAATAATAAAAACCAGTTCCTACCGTCTCACAAAATTAATTTAAAAAATATGTTAAGTAATCAAATCCTCCGGAGAAATGAATGAGCGAAAATAGCGATTCTCAAGAATCAGGACAAGCCGTTGCAAATCCAAAAGCAGAGAGCCAGCAAAATGACTCTGAAGGCGGCGGTTCAGACCAAGCATCCAACGAGTCGAAATCCCAAGAGCGTCCACGACGCAATTTTAGCAGCAGAAATAATGGTCCACGAACGGGTGGTGGCGGCGGTAGAGACCGTAACAGCGGTAGTGGCGGCCGAGACCGTAATAGCGGCGGCAGCGGAAGCAACCGTGACCGAGACAGCCAGCCTCGCAGCAACCGAAACAATATTCAAAGTGCTGGTGGCGGAAGCTACTACCGAGATACCCAACAAGGTCGCGGCGACGGCGCAGGTCCTGGCGGTATGCAAGATGATACTCCTGAACAGGCTCCACTCACAGAAACAGATCTCGCAGAAATTAACTTAACGGATGCAGAGCGCGCGGATCTCAATTCTAAAAACTTAAAATCAAAAAAGATCGAAGAGCTCACGGCTCTCGCAATTAAATTAAAAATCGAAAACGCAGCGGGAATGCGCCGACAAGATATGGTGTTTGAAATTCTCAAACGCGCAGCTCGACTTGGTGACATTTTCGGAAATGGTGTCCTCGAAATCCTTCCTGACGGATACGGATTTTTAAGATCACCTGACTACAATTATCTTCCAGGCCCGGATGATATCTATGTCAGTCCTTCGCAGATTCGCAGATTTGGTTTACGCACGGGTGACACCGTTAGCGGAACCGTACGACCTCCTAAAGACGGCGAAAGATACTTTGCCCTATTGAAAGTTGAAACCCTCAATCGTGAAGCACCAGAAAAAGCGAAAGATAAAATTCTTTTCGACAATTTGACTCCGCTTTACCCAGAAAAAAGATTGAAGCTCGAACACGTTCCTAACGATTACACCACTCGTGTCGTAGACATGATGGCCCCTCTCGGAAAAGGACAACGCGCTCTCATCGTTGCTCCTCCACGAACGGGTAAAACTGTTTTACTGCAAAACATTGCCAACGCCATTTCTGCGAATCATCCCGAAGTTATCCTGATCGTTCTTCTCATCGATGAACGACCAGAAGAAGTGACCGATATGCTTCGTAACGTAAAAGGCGAAGTGATTAGTTCGACCTTCGATGAACCACCCACTCGTCACGTTCAAGTGGCAGAAATGGTCATCGAAAAAGCGAAACGTCTCGTCGAACATAAACACGACGTCGTCATTTTACTTGATTCCATTACTCGCCTTGCACGTGCTTACAACACCGTCGTGCCTCCTTCTGGTAAAATTTTATCAGGTGGTGTGGACTCAAATGCCCTTCATAAGCCTAAACGGTTTTTTGGTGCTGCCCGAAATATCGAAGAGGGTGGAAGTCTCACGATCATCGCTACGGCATTGATCGATACGGGCTCACGCATGGATGAAGTCATTTTTGAGGAGTTCAAAGGAACCGGTAACTCCGAAATTCATTTGGACCGTAAGCTCATGGAAAAACGTATTTTTCCTTGCCTAGACATCAACAAATCTGGAACCAGAAAAGAAGATTTGTTAGTTGAAAAGACCGATTTAAACCGTCTTTGGATCCTTCGCAAAGTCTTAGCGCCTATGAATGTTGTGGATAGTATGGAGTTTTTACTTGGTAAACTCAGTTCAACCAAGAGCAATGCCGACTTCCTCAACAATATGGGCGGCTAGCTAAGCTTCTGAAATTAATCACTTATTTTTAAATTCCTTGGGGAGCTTGTTAAAGCCTCTCAAAGTTACATATTAAATTGTGCCTGTGGATAAGTTTGTGAATAAAATCAACCTCGACGCAGGTCGAGTCGCACAAAAACAATGCAAGTCCAATTAAATGCTTCTCGACTTGTTCGAGAATGACATGTTAGGTTGCCACCCTTACGCGTAATAATCGCGTATACACACGGACTGGAGACTCCCATGAAAGAAAAAATTCACCCAACATTTTACGCTGATGCACAGGTTACTTGCGTTTGTGGAAATACATTTAAAACGGGCTCAACTCAATCTGAAGTGCGCGTTGATATTTGCTCAAATTGCCATCCTTACTACACAGGTAAACAGAAATTAATGGATACCGAAGGTCGTATTGATCGTTTCCGCAAAAAATACGCTGCGACGCCAACGGGTGTTATTCCCGCGAAGCCGCAACCATAAATTAATTGCGAATCTCTACTTACGGACAAGTGACTTCTCATGTTTAAAAAACTCGATGGCGTTGAATCTCGTTACGAGCAGATTCAACTTCAACTACAAGATCCAACAGTCACCCAAGATCAGAAGCGTTATCGCGGTCTCATGAAAGAGATCGCCGATCTCGAAAAGATCGTTCCGACTTACCGACGTTTTCGAAAGCTCCAAGAAGAAATCAAAGAGAATCGTCAAATTCTTGAAAAAGAAAAAGACGAGGACTTTAGACAACTCGCCAAAGAAGAAATGCCAAGGCTTGAAAGTGAAATTGCAGAACTTGAAGAAGTTTTGAAGCTCGCTCTTTTGCCGAAAGATCCCAACGACGAAAAAAACATCGTGCTCGAAATTCGTGCTGGAGCGGGGGGCGACGAAGCCTCTCTCTTTGCCGACCAGTTATTTAGGGCGTACTGCTATTACGCAGGAACCATGGGCTGGAAGTACGAACTGCTTTCTACAAGTGACGGCAATGCCGGCGGATATAAAGAGGTTTGCGCCTCGATCACGGGCGACCGGGTGTTTAGTCGACTCAAATATGAGAGCGGTGTTCACCGTGTGCAGCGAGTCCCTAAAACAGAAACGCAGGGGCGTATTCACACGTCAACGATTACCGTTGCGGTTTTGCCAGAGGCCGATGAAGTTGACGTGCAGATTAATCCAAATGATTTACGCATCGATGTTTTCAGAAGCCAAGGCGCCGGCGGACAATCGGTCAATACCACTGACTCTGCCGTAAGAATCACCCACGTCCCGACAGGAACTGTAGTGCAGTGCCAGAACGAAAAATCTCAAATCAAAAATAAATCGCAAGCGATGAAAATTCTTTACGCACGCATGCTCGCGGTTGAACAAGAAAAAGCGATTAAGAGTGCATCCGAAGCGAGACTTTCACAAATCGGTACGGGCGATCGCTCTGAGCGCATACGTACTTATAATTTTCCGCAGTCGCGCATCACCGATCATCGCATCGGACTAACGATTCATTCGATCGACCAAGTCATGGGCGGCGAAATGGAAAATCTGATTGATCCTTTGATTGCGCACTTTCAAGCCGAGCAACTCAAACAACAAAAAGATTCGTAAGCATGTTACTCGGGGAGATCCTTCAAAAGACCACCGAATTTTTCAAAGAAAAGAAAATTGAATCAGCGAGACTCGACGCCGAACTTCTCATCGCCGGTGTTCTGAAACTCAAGCGTATCGAACTCTATATCAAATTTGAATATCCTTTGACCGAAACCGAAATTGTTCAATGTCGTGATTTTGTCAGGCGTCGCGCGGGTGCAGAACCCGTCGCATACATCTTAGAGAAGAAAGATTTCTACAACGAAACATTCAAAGTTAAAAAGGGTGTTTTGGTTCCTCGACCTGAAACTGAAGGAATCGTCGAAGAGGTTCTCAAGTGGGCGGGTGGCAAAGAAGTTTCTGTTGCCGATTTCGGCTCTGGAAGTGGTTGCATTGGCCTCAGCATTCTCAAAGAAACTAAGGGAAATCTGCTGGGGGTTGATGTTTCACCGGTAGCGATTGAGGTTGCACGCGAAAATGCTTTGAACCTTCAGGTCGATTCTAATTCTGAATTTATTTTTTCGCGTGTTCAAGATTTTGATTTCTCGAATCGAAAATTTGACGTTGTGGTTGCAAATCCTCCGTACATTGCAAAAGATGATTCATCCGTTCAGCCTAGCGTAAAAATCTTTGAACCGCACGAAGCACTCTACGCCGAAGATAATGGAATGAGAGAGATTTCGGAATGGGCGGCCGTTGCCGCGCGCGTTTTGCGGCCTGGTGGTTTCGTTGCGTTCGAGATTGGTTCGAACCAAGCCGAAAAAGCAAAAAAGGCCTTTGCGGATACTTCGCAATTTGCTCTAATCAAGTCCGCAAAGGATTTGGCCGGATTGGATCGTTTTATTTTTGCAGAAAAGAGCTAAGCATGGATCGCATTCGCATCAACGGTGGCAAAAAACTTTACGGCACCGTGAAAGTCAGCGGAGCCAAAAACTCTGCCCTTAAACTTTTATTCTCGACGATTCTCGCTGAAGGCGAACATATTTTTCACAACGTTCCTGAACTGAAAGACGTCGAGTCAACAATCTCACTTTTGCAGTCCATGGGAAGCGATATCTCACGTGATGGCAAAACCGTTCGCGTGATGAGTAAAAAGCCTAAGTCATTTGAAGCCCATTACGACGTGGTTCGAAAAATGCGCGCGAGTATTTTGTGTCTCGGGCCGTTGCTCACCAAATACGGTGAAGCTCATGTGAGTTTGCCGGGCGGCTGCGCAATTGGCTCTCGCCCGATCAATCTCCACCTTGATGGATTGAAAGCTTTGGGAGCAAGTATTCAACTTGAAGAAGGTTACGTCGTTGCGAAAGCCAAACGTTTGGTCGGGGCGCCGATTGTTTTGCCTTTTGCGAGTGTTGGGGCAACCGAAAATATTATGATGGCGGCCTGTCTTGCCTCAGGTACGACCACGCTCGACAATGCAGCGAAAGAACCTGAGATCGAAGATCTCGCAAATTATCTCAATAAAATGGGAGCCAAAATCACCGGAGCAGGTACTTCTCGATTAACGATTCACGGAGTCGATAGTTTGAAGCCCTCTGAACACGCGGTCATTGCCGATCGTATCGAGGCCGGAACCTTGTTGATTGCGGGCGCGATCACGGGCGGAACAATCAAAGTTGAAAATTGTAATTCTGAACATTTCGAAGCTTTGATCGCAAAAATGCGTGAGGCAGGATTTAAAATTTCTTCCGATAAGACTTCGGTTTCAATAGAAAAATGCCAATCTTGGAAAGCCGTCGACGTCACCACCGCTCCTTACCCTGGATTTGCGACAGATCTTCAAGCGCAGTTTATGTCATTGATGCTTTTAGCAAATGGCACGAGCACCATTACCGAAACCATTTTTGAAAATCGCTTTATGCACGTGAATGAACTCGTGCGCCTTGGAGCCGAAGTCACAACGAATCTTCGGGTCGCGACGATTCAAGGTAAGCCTGGCGGGCTTCAGGGTGCGCCGTTGATGGCGACGGATTTGCGAGCGAGCGCAACGCTCGTTCTGGCAGGTTTAGCGGCTAAAGGTGAAACGATTGTGAGCCGGATTTATCATCTGGATCGTGGGTATGAAAAATTAGAAGAGAAACTCAAAAGCCTCGGAGCTGACATCCAACGAATTAAGTAGAGGCGGTCGGGCCGGCCGGCCGAACCTCCTTCAAAAAGGCAAAAAAAACCCTAGCACCGGAGGGAATGGTTCTAGGGTTTAAACAAAGCTCATTCCCGGAGGGGATGGGTTTGAGCTTTTAAATTACGAATCTAAGACTGCCCGTAATTGGGGGGAGGACAATCCTAAACTCTTTATTCTGTGCCACTAACATCTTGCAAGAAGCACTTTTTAACTTTAACAATTCAAATTTTAAGGCATTGTTGAGTTCACCTTTTTCAGGTTGAAAGTAGTTTTTTCTGAGATCTGATTTGGCCAACCCTGAGATCAGGAGAACGGCGATAATATAAGTTGCAATCAGAAATCGAGTCAAAACTTTCCTCCCACTGGGTTTGCGAAGACAGCTTTCACTAAAGCAAGGCCTATGCCAAGGTCACAAGCGCACAGAGAAAAATTTCTCTCTCAAGAATTTAAGATTTTCATTTTCAAAACTTCGAAAAATAGAGATTTCGAAAAATTCAACGCAGCGCTATCCTCGGTAAATTTTAAAAGACGTACACACCTACAGACTTAAGACTAGAGTCGAAGCACCAACCACATAAAATCTGTCAAAGCCTCTCTTCGAGAAAAAGTAAAAAGGTAAGGCCCACTTTGGGACGAGTTTCAAAATGGAACCGGTTCAAATCTTTAAAGTGGTTTCAAAATGTGAAAGACTTGGACCCCACAAGCGACACTTTTTTCGCTACACTACTGGGATGAGTGAGTCGCAAAAGTGGATCGTCAAAGACGCTGAAGGAAAAATCTGGGGCCCGTTCGCCTATGAAAAGCTCATTCGCCAAATTGAAAGCTCGTATTACACGGGTGAAGAATTGGTTGCGACCTATCCGGGCGGATCGTGGGCCAAGATGTCGAAGCGTGCCGAATTTTACGACAAACTTTTAGAGTCCCTGTCGAATGATCACAAAACCCAAATCAACAATCGCCTTAAAAACGCCAGCATCGATGAAGAAACGAAACCAGGGCCCGTCGAAGAAGAAGTGATCGGGAGAGCGATTTCAGCAGCCGAAGAAGATCTCGAACTTGAAGACCCTAAGCTTCAGAGGTCGAAGAGCTTCAGTACTCAAAGCATTGCTCCAGTAAAAAAACAAAGCTCTCGTAAAGCAAAAATCACGAAGCCTGAGCCCGAAGTGATCGAACTCAAAGATCTCGGCAAACAAATCGCAAATGAAAAACGTAAACAAGTAAAGATGCCCATCATCTTAGTTTTTGTCGCGTGCTTTGCGGTCATCGCGGCTATGCTCATTCAACCCAAAGAAGTGAAGGGCAAAATTCATCTTCTCACCCCGCGAGTGAGCCAGATAGGCCTCAATGCCGAACAGGTAAATTCGAAACTTAAAAAAAGCGTCTTGAGCTTTCAGCGTGACACTTATCTAGGCTACATCGCCGCCGAAAATGACTTGGTTGAGATTATTGAGGCGTCTCCAAAAAATACGAATGCGATGCAACTCTTGTGTCTGACATACCGAGAACTTTGGCCTTATACTTTTCAAGACTCTCAAGATTTAGCTTCGGTCGCACACATGGTTCGTGAATCCAAACGCGTGGACCTCTCGAGCATTGATGGCGGAGTTTGCGAGATCGTCAACAACCTCGTGAATGACCGCACCGAGCAGGCTCAGCATCTGACAGATAGTTGGTTGCAACTCCAGCCGGGAGTCTCAGTTTTATACGACATCAAAGGTGATTTGCTTCTACTTAATAAAGATTACGTGACGGCGACCCCTTATTTTGAAAAAGCGTCGGAGTTGTGGCCAGGATGGCAAAAGCTCTACATTCAACAAGCGAGATGCTTTGCTCAGCAGAGCTTGTATCCGAGAGCTCTCGAACTTTACAAAAAAGTTTTGAGCACCGTTCGTGATCACGGCATCGCCAAAATCGAAATGGGAATTTTAGAACTGAATCTATTTCAACATTACGACCGCGCTTCCGAATTGATTAGCTCGGGCCTTGAGGGCGCGGAGAAACTTCCGGGATCGGTTCAATCAAAAGGCTATATGGGACTTGCGACTATCGATATGCAAAAAGGTAAAAAAGTCAGCGCGATTGAATTTGCGAAAAAGGCATACGCGACCAACCCATCTAATCTAGAAGCTAAAAATAAACTTATTGAATGGGCCGGCCTGCGCGAGTTTCAAAACGTCAAAGTCAATTCTGCAGAGCTTATCTTTACGTGCGAGCAGTTTTTAAGGTCGGGCGATTATATTTCAGCTCAAGCCGAATGTAAAAATGCGTTCGAAAAAGACCATAAGCAAGGGGTCGCAGCGCTGAAAGCGTCCCAGGCTCTGTGGCAATTGAACCAATCGACCGAAGCAATTGCCTGGGCGCAAAAGGCAATTCAAGCAGATCCAAAATTAGTCGAAGCTTACGTGAGCCTGGCTGACTTTTTCGGTCAACGATACGATTTCGACTCGGCAGCAAAAGTTTTGCAATCTGCATTTGCGCAAATGCCAAAGCGCTACGAAATCATGCGCGGCTTTGCGCAGATCGAAGTCAGACGAAATGATTATAAAGGAGCCGAAACTTACGCAGATCGGGCTCTTAAAATTTACGATGCAGACTCAGAAACTTTTCTGATCATGGCCGAAGCCAAAATGGGGTTGGGCAAATACAACGAGGCTAAAAATTTCGTAGGCCGAGCGATCGAAGTCGACTCGACCAATGCCGAAGCGCAGAGCCTGTACGCGAAAGTTTTGGTGGGACTCGAGGGTGCTCCATCGGGAATAAATTACTTAAACGACATGATTACCAATTATCCGAGGCAAAATAAGTACCGCATGGCACTTGCCGAAGTTTATATTCAAAATGAAAATTACCAACAAGCCGAAGGAATTTTACGCCAGATTATTTCTCTCGACCAAGAAAATAAAAAAGCCATCATCGATCTCGGAAAAGTCTTACGAGCCCAAAATCGCAACAACGAAGCGCTCGAGCAATTTTTTATTGCCGGAGTGAAAGACCCGAACGACGCAAATCCTATATTCTTGGCCGGGCAGCTCTATTTCGATACCGGAAAATACGCTGAAGCAGCAAACCAGTTCGCGCAAGTATTGAAGCAAAATTCAAGGTTTCCGTTGGCGCATTTTCAAAAAGGGCGAGCGCTTTTGCAATTGGGACGCGCTAAAGAAGCTTTAGACGAAGCGAAATACGAACAAGCCATGAATCCTGATTTGTCTGAGGGTTATATTTTGGCCGCTGAAGCCGACTACGGCCTTAAACAATTTACGGCGTGTGCGAGCGAGTTTCAAAAAGCGGTGGCGAAGAACCCACAGACCTCTGAAGTTTACGTGAAAATGGCGAGATGCAATCGCAGGTCGGGCTCGCTTGATGCTGCCCTGTCACTTTTACGAGAGGCCGAGGTCAAAGAATCAGGAAACCCAGATCTCTATAAAGAATTAGGTGCCATATACCAAACCAAAGCGATGGCCGACGAAGCGCTGAAGGCTTACGATCGTTATTTAGCGCTTTTGCCAAATGCTCCAGACCGTGGACAAGTCGAAGTACAAATGCGTAGAATAGAGTCTGGGGAATCAAGTTTGGCTCCAGATGCTTTTTAAAAGGAGAAATCAATGAGCGAATTCGTTAACAGAATGCAAGGTGGATTGAAAAAATCATCAGAAGAGCTTATTACCTTTGCTGTCAAATTAGTTTCGGGTGCGGTGATTGCCCTTGCAATCTCGCTCGTTGTTCAAGAATTGCTCGGTAAACCCGCGAATGAAATTAATTTAAGTTTTCTGTTCGTGATTTTTGTCGTCTTTCTCAGTTTTTTGAGAATAGCAAAAAAATGGACGATCACCTCGATTTTGATTTTTGATCTTATTTTTGTTTTAGTCGGAATGGTTTTACGTCTCTACATCATGTCTGCTCCGGGAGCTTAGTTCATTTATGATCGATATTAAATTGCTTGAGAAGGATACTCCGTTTGCGAACGGTCATACTTACGCCGAAGAATATAAAATTTGTTTAAAGAATCGCAAAGATGATTTTTCGCAAGTCGATCGTTTGCTCGAACTCAACCGCGAGCGCAAACAATGTATTTTGCAAATGGAAACCAGAAAAGCCGAACAAAATAAATTCGGTCCTATCATCGCGCAAAAAAAACGTAGTGGAGAAAATGCGGATAAAGAAATTTTCGATATGGGAAAGCTCGCCGACGAAGTCAAAGCTTTGCAGTTGAAAGCCGAAGAAGCGCAAGTGAAGGTCAATGAACTCATTGAGCGTCTACCAAATATGTGTCACGCGAGTGTTCCGGTGGGGACGAGCGATGCTGATAATAAAGTGATTCATTCGAGCGGAACGGCTCCAACATTTTCTTTTAAAGCAAAAGAACATTGGGAACTTGGTGAAGATTTAGGAATGCTTGATTTCAACCGCGCCGGAAAAGTGACGGGCGCAAGATTTGCATTTTTACGAACAGGATTTGCGCAGCTCGAACGTGCGCTCATGAATTTCATGCTTGATCTGCATACGCGTGAACATGGTTACGGAGAAATGCTTCCGCCATTTATGGCGAACTCTGCGAGTCTGTTTGGTACCGGTCAATTTCCGAAATTTAAACAAGATATGTTTCACCTAGAGAATACCGACTATTATTTAATTCCAACGGCGGAAGTCCCAGTAACGAATTATTTCAGAGACGAAACGCTTGATGAGAGTGATCTTCCGACGGCGTTTGTTGCTTACACGCCTTGCTTCAGATCAGAAGCAGGAAGTTACGGTAAAGACACGCGCGGGCTCATTCGCCAGCATCAGTTTGATAAAGTGGAGCTCATGAAGTTTGTTCATCCTGATCAGTCTTATCAAGAACACGAAAATCTTACCAGCAACGCCGAAGAAGTTTTGAAGCGTCTCGAATTGCCATTTCAAAGAGTTGCACTTTGCACGGGTGATATCGGTTTCGGAGCTGCGAAATGTTACGACTTAAATGTTTGGTTGCCAGGACAAAACGCGTTTCGAGAAATCAGCTCATGTTCAAACTTTGAAGACTTTCAAGCTCGTCGCGCGAACATTCGCTTTAAGTCAAAAGCCGGTAAGCCGCAGTTCGTTCATACTTTGAACGGCTCAGGTTTAGCAATCGGTCGGACGCTGATTGCGATCGTCGAGAACTATCAGCAAGAAGACGGCAGTGTGCGCATCCCAAAAGCCTTGCAGTCTTATATGGGCGGGGCGACAAGTCTTACGAAGCTAATGTCACAAAAGTAAGCACAAGCATTCGTTTTCAATGAAAAATCCGGTGTCCTGCCCTAAAATCACTTGAAAACTTCAAGCATCTTCACTAGTTTATGAGATTCAAATTTGCTATCTCGTGGAGGGGTGGCCGAGTGGTTTAAGGCACTAGTCTTGAAAACTAGCGAACCTTTGCGGGTTCCGTGAGTT
>JAYTQQ010000028.1:0-10952 GCA_043746635.1 Bdellovibrionales bacterium
CAGGACCAGAACCTCATATCCTCGATAAATACGATTCAGATGCTGCGAAAGAATCGCAAAAGAGTTCTCTGAAACAATTTAAAAATGTTTTACAAAAAGAACTCATTAAAAAAACTAACTAAAAAAATAAGTAGCATTTTTATTTTTGCACTTTGGTACCGGTGAATTCGATTCGTACACCGTTGATATAAAGATTTTCGATATTCATATTTGTTAAATAAGATGAAATATGAACGCCGACTTGGCTCGCATCTATTTTCACAGATTCAAAACGTCCCGTTTGAGATCCCGGAGTCATTCTAAACTGAAAATTTTTAATTTGTGGAGTGAGCGCATCCACGCCCGGAGTTCCGCCGATAAAGCTGATAGAAACCATTTTGTCGTCTCTCGTGACGATGGCAGTCGTCTGCTGGCTTACTTTAGGGTTTGAGATATCTTTGCCCCACACTGCGGTGCCCAGATACTTTCCGACGACGCCGTTAGGGAGTGCGATAATCTCGTCAGGTTTACTAAAGCACAGACTCGAATTTAAAAGAATAAAGCTGAGAGCTACAATGATTCTCATAGATGGTTCACCTCTTTCTAAATAGTTTGGTAGGCAAATTTAAAAATGTCTATGATTGATTTGCTTACGTGCCGCATATATATATTACGGCGGTCGACGCTTCTCTTAAGTGCGATAATGATGATCTCGATGCAAAAGGAACTTTGAAGGGGCATTTTACAGTCAAAAGCTACGACCTCAGCGGCGAAGCCCAAGGGACTTATAAAAAGATGATTCCGTCGACGGCAACTTTGAAATTAACCGGCAAATGGATCGGCGCTTGTAAAAACTAGTTTAGTCGTCGAACTCTTCGCTCACTACAGGCGGCCTCGAATGTGGTACACAAAGACTGAGTAAGATAATTGTAATCCAAAAAACATTTTTCATGATTCATTACCTAAGTGTTTAAAGCGAAGGTTTATGCTGATCTTCTTTTAAAAAGTGGTCAATCCGCCGAAAGTCTTATATGTATGTTTCATGAATAAAATCGGACTCGCCCCACTCGTATCGCCTCTCACGTGTGAAGAATTTATGGTCGACGCTTGGCCCAAAGAGCCTCTCGTCGTACACGGTCTCGATGAGACAATAAACGAATTAACGGAGCTTCCATTTTTGCAATCGCTCGATGCGCTGCTCAACGCTTGGCCCTCGGTCGTGCAAGCTCACTTGCCAGACGTTTCAGATGAGTCGAGTGCTATCGATACAACTCCCAAAGAGGCGCGCAAACTTTTCTTGAATAAAATGGCGCTTCTTTTTAATAACGCCCAAAATATTTCTCCGGTGCTTCAGGAGTGGCTCTCGAAGCTTCATCAAGATTTAGGTTTACCGACGTCGACTTATTCACGTTGCATGATCTACGCGACTCCTGATGGGCGAGGAACGGCTCCGCACTTTGATCAGAACATTAATTTTGTATTGCAATTAAAGGGCGTGAAGAAATGGTGGATTGCTCCAAATGAGCACGTTGAGAATCCCACCCAGAGGTTTACGATGGGTCAAGAGATCGATCCTGAACTCGCATCGTATGCATCGAGCCAGATGCCTCAAAAGATGCCTGACGTGCATCAAGAAATTATTTTAAATCCGGGCTCGATGTTATTTGTGCCGAGGGGGTACTGGCATAGCACCGAGGCGCATGGAGAAGCCCTCTCGCTCAACTTTACATTTAGTCAACCCACTTGGATTGATCTTTTCACGCTTGCACTTCGAAGCAGACTGTCGCTCTCTTCTGACTGGCGTGAACTCGCCGACGGAGTGACGTCTCTCGATATTGATACGAGATTATTGGCCCAGCAGAAATTCGATATTTTGCTTCAAGGCTTGGTCGAGGATTTGCCTCATTGGCAAGCGGCGGATATTTTGGCAGCCACCGAAGGACTAGGCGAATAAGTTCAAAGCAATTTGAGTGCTTTGATAAAGTCTTCGATTTTGCGACCGAGTGGATTTGATTTTCCGGATCTTAAGTTCTGTTCGATCGTTAAGCCTTCTTTTTTTTCTATTGTCGACGTAATATCTGAGACTCGAAAAATAGATGTCTTCTTTGCCTTTGAATTCTGAATAGAGTCCAGACTTGTTGACGCCGGCAGCAGCTTCAATTTCTTGCAGACCGATGTCAGCGAAACCTCGTTCCCAAAAAAGAGGAATGGCTTTTTCTAAAACTTCATCTCGACTGAACTTTTTCGGTCTTTCCATGAGTCGATAATAACTTAAAGAAAAATAGTTCAATATGAACTTCGCTATCAGGGGCTCAACCTTGGAGTCGTCGGAAAGAACATTAGCATCAACGATGATAAAGTAAAATGCTTGGATCAGTTGACCTGCGCATTTATTGACTTTCTCTCGCAGGAAACTCTGCAAAACCGCAAATGGCATTCCCGCGCTCTATTCGGTCATTCGGTATTGGTACATCAACTGATCGCCGACTTGCAAACTCACCGACGGTAGCATCGTTAATGTCGTACCCGAAACACTCCAGCTAGAAGCATCAATAGGAGTCCAAGTGGTTGTTCCTTGGCGCATCACCGATACCGCGAAGACGAAATTAGTACTCTCAAGTGGAAGCAGATAATTGTTCAGCGCACTCTTCACGATAAAGTCTGAGACGTTATTGAGAGCTGACGAATAGTTGCCTTTAATACTTGAGATCTGGTTCGAACCCATTTGGGTTGCGAGGTTAATGTACTGCTGACCAACGCTTGTTCCGTAGAGATTATCTCCTGGCAATTGCGTGATCACGGCAATTGTCGACTGCGGAATTCCGGCGGTGATGTAATTGATGAAATCGGCGCTCACGTGATTCGCGTTACCCGTTGTGTAGTTCGTTGCCGTACCGGCGTAGACTCCGCTCGTTGCAGAAAAGAATTTTCCCGCTTGGCATAATGCGACTGGATTTGCCGAGTTGGCTCCAGCAATACTGCTGTCAGAAATAAATTGAACGGAAGAAGAACACGATCCTACGCCAGACTTTTGTGAATTGATATAGTCACCGACTGAAGAGTTGTCGCCAGCACCCCAACCTAAACCGTCACAAGAACCAGTCGTTGTGTCTGCGCACTTTGCATTACAATCAGCGGTTTGTGAAACTGATGGTCTAAATGTCAGAGACAATGAACCCGCACCTGCCGTTTGCGAATCTGAGCAATAGCCTCCCAGTTTTTTAGCGATCGCATCGGCAACTGTCGTGTAAGGTGCCGCACAGTAAGCATTTGAAGCCGCACAAGTCGTCGTGCAACTATCATTTAAAGGGACCGAAGCGTAGGTGAGTGAAGTTGAGTTATCAACGTTACACAAGTTTCCGCTGGAGGTTGTTCCGGATTGCATGCTTTGAATACAATCGAGAACCGTCGAAGCCGATCCGCAAACGGTGCCGCTTGTGCCCGTCACGGTATGCCCGGCAAGTGAACTTGAACAGCTGAGTTGAGTTCCGTCAGAGTTTGCGCCCGCATTCACCGTGATCGAACTTGAGGTCACACTTGTGCTATCACAAGTTGTCGAAGCACCATAAGTATTTTGTATATAAGAGAGAACCGTGCCGCTTCCACATTGACCGCTGACCGGGCAAGTTGAGCTGCAAGTGACACCGTTGACGGCAAGTTTAATTGAGCCGCCCGTTTTGTTTGTTGAAGTCGATGTCAATGCACAACCTGGATAAGTCGAACCATGACTTGAACAATAATTCGCGCAACTTCCGATGGCTTGGTTACCAACTTGAACGCCTGTTTTTGTGTGAGCGCCCACAATCATACAGGCCACATTTAATTTATTTGAAGCTTGCAGTGAATTCAAAACAGCCATGCTACAAGCAGCGCCGGTAGAAGCGGTATCGTCGCCACCAGGTCCGGCTTGGCCTGCCAAATTATCAGTCGCACAAGAAAATGAAGTTCCCGGAGCTGGATTATCAGAGAGCGAAGTCATATCTTGCGAGCAAGTGGTGCCCGAAGAAACGTAATTACCGCTTACGGTTACTTTATAATTCGGATGTGGAGTCAGGCATGTGCCGTCACCCCAAAGATCGCAACGAGTGTAAGTGATATCGGTACGAAGCGCCGTGTAGGTTGAACTATAAGTGTAACCATCGTTGTACGAGAGAGTGCAGGTTTCGCTCGTCGGGTAAGAGTAGTTAATGCTGGTTCCAGATTGAAAATTAAATTTGCGAGAAGCTAAATAAGAAATGTTTGATGAAGTCGAATAACCGTAATTCGTTTGATAGTGACCGCAGTTACCGTTAATCAAGTTGTTGCTACCGATAACGGATTCAACGCACGAGTTGCCATTCGGATTTCTTACGTTCATTCGATCGTCATCATCACTGGTGATGATAAACGCGGTCGAATCTCCTGGACGAATAAAATCACTTGAGTGGTGAACAATGCGGGCCATCGTACAAAGACCAGAAGAAACGTCGGTCAAATTTGAATACGAAGTTTGGCTCGTGGGATTTAAATAAGATAGACGAGATTTAAAATTATTCGTGATCGTAGCAATTTGGTTATTGTAGTCGCTGTCTGACATCGAACCTTTTTTAGGGATAAATAGTTGTGCTGTTACGTTTCCGTCTGAGTTATCAAGGACCGGAGCCGGAGCGATCTGCATACTGAAGGGGGCATTGCCGAAAGTTCCCGTTGTGGAATTCCAGTAAGAGAAAATGCTTCCTGGAGTTTCAGCCAAATTCGCAATATCGTTTGCGCTGGGGACGAGACTGATCGAGCTCGGAGCACGCGTTGGAATTTGATTCAAGAAGTCTTGATTATAAGTAGAGGCGGTCGAGAAAACATAGATCGTCGTATCAAAACCTTGAAGACTATTGCTCGCTGAAGAAAAAAGAGTTGAGAACTGAGTTCCCAAATCAATTTGATGTCCGAGCATTGAGGCCGAGTTATCAATGACGAAAAATAATTTCAGAGGAGGATTCGGCTTTGAGGGAGTCACCACGAGTTGTCCGCTGTAGACAGGTCTCCCGAGAGAGTCATAGACGAGACCCGCTGGTTGAAATGCGACCGGAGAGCTACAATTTTGAAACGGGATTAATAGGAGTACCAGCGCCATGAGCGGATACTTGATATTCAAATGACGTACAGACATGAGACACCCCCATGTTAATCATGGTGCAAAATCACGACCAACTTAAGTTCAGCACAACTCATGCAATTTCGAATAAACTGTTGAACACACCGATGATGTCAAAATACTAGACGAAAAAATTAAATTTCTTTTATGACGAGAGCCCTATTTCAAAAGCGCAAGACCTTCTCATTTCAAGATAGGCTTATCTCTACTTTCGAGAGGACCAGGTTTGATTTTACTCTCAAAAATCAGAGTTTTACGACCTTTTGTTTGGCCTCTGAAGTGTTCATCGTCGAAAAGAGGGGCCAAAGTATTCACAATTTGTGAAAAATTAAATCGGATTTTGTGAAAAAGATCTTGCCGCTCGACTCGACTCGATGTTAGCTCTGCCTTTAGAAACGATATTCAGAAACGAAACTCAATTCTTGAAGGAGAATGTATGAAAAATTTAATCGTCCTGTTCGCAGTTTTCGCATCGGCAAAAGCAATGGCTTTGAACCCATCAAGCTCATGGTCACAAATTTTTGCAAGCCCAGATGCAGTCGTACAAGTTGATTACGCTTCACTTTCTGGCATTGCTCTGAACAACGCATGTCTCCGTGGCGAGAATGTTGAGACGATCAAGGCCGTTCCTGTTTGTGTTAAAACAGTTGCCGTTGAAGTAAAAGAGCCTCAAGAAGGCACTTACACAGAATACAATTGCACACAGTATTCAACACAAAAAATTATAGCTGCACGTACCTACCAACATTCTTACTGTGAGGTTGCGTTGCCGGTTGGCGAACAGCCGCCAAAACCAGAGCTTTGTACTCACAAGGTTCAGACTGTGACATTGCCTGAAACTGTCCACGCGATGGTCATGATTAACCATGGTGAAGTGATGAGCAGCTTCGAAAAAGATTTCACGATCCCAGCTTGCAAATAGTTTTTAAAACTCAGATTTTCAATGCCTTGGTCTTTTTTTAAGACTGAGGCTTTTTGTTTTTGGAGAATTCGTTGGATAAAGTCAGTGCTATTCAATTCGAAAGTTTTCAGGAGTACTTCAAATATCGAGTGCAAACTGAATTCGTATCTGCGTCTGGGGTGAAGCGCTCAAACCTCGAGAAATTGGCAAAAGCGCTTGGCTATAGTTCCGCAAGTAGCTTGTCGATGATCTTTACGGGCGACCGTCTTCCGAGTCGTGAATTTTTAGATGCGACATCGAATTACTGGAAGCTCTCTAATGAAGAAGATCAGTACATCAGAAATATCGTTCAGCTCGAGCGGCTCAAGAAAAAAGGTAAAGCAACGACGCAAATGATGGAGCGACTAGGCCGATTTAAAAAAATAAATCCGAGCCATAAATTAAGTCTTAATGAGTTCTCGCTCATACGTGACTGGTATCCTTTCGTGATTCAGGCTCTTATTTCGAGTTTCGATTTTCGCGAAGATTATAACTGGATCAGTCGCAAACTTCGTAGAAAAGTCACACCTGCCCAGGTAAAGAAATCAATCGAACTTCTTCTCGATCTCAGAATCGTTGAGCGCAATTCAAAAGGCGAGCTTAAGCGTTCACATACCGAAATTGAAACGACCCATGAACTTCCGTCGGAGGCGATTCGTGAACATCATAAGGGAATGATGGCGCGAGCAATTGAAGCGGTCGATGAACAAGAAATTTCGGCTCGCCATTTTAATTCTTTGACGCTGAAGTTTGATTCTAAAAATATGGCGTTGGCAAAACAGAAAATTCTTAACTTCGTCGTCGACTTCAATGCGCAGTTTGACGTTGAGAATTCGAATCAAATTTACCAATTAAACTTACAGTTTTTTGAACATACAAAAGACGAAAAAAATTTGGAGAATCATGAAAACAATTAAAACCATTTGCGGCGCTGCAATCCTTTGTTGGGGTTTCAAATCTTATTCGGGAATTCTCGTCGGTAACGGAGCCGGACTCGCTGAACAAAATATTCAATTTATCTATATGTTGCTGCCAAAAATTATTTCAGAATGCACGGCTCTTCCGATTCAGTGTGCGCTCACTTCATATGAGCAGGCAGAGCTTTTTAAAATAAGGGCAGTCGTTTATCAAAACTATTCACTTTCTGGACGTATTCAGTTCGTATCAGAAAAACAAAATCCAGGGTTTTTCACGACCTCTTCGACCGAAAATAATCGCATCGCAAAGACCGGTCTCAACGCTCAGAGCCCGATCTTTTTTAATGTCGATGAACTCTACGATTCAAACGGAAGGCCCGCCATGGATTTTGCAGGACTCACCGCAATTCTTATTCACGAAATTGGTCACCAGACGGGAGAGACGAGCCATGCAAAACTTGATATTCTAGGTGCCAAAATGAGGATTTTTTTGAGCTTCCAGTTTACGAGTTTTGACTACTCCTTTCAGAACTCACAAAACGTCGAAATAAACGTCATCAATTATCCGATGCCGGCTCCCATCGGTGACGTTTACTTATCGATCAAAAACGGTGCCTCAATGCAGCTGACCGCACTGATCATGCCGAAATTGAATTGCGATTCGGCAGATGAAGTGCTGGTGGGTTTTAACCTTACCAACGGACATTGGAACCACGTTGATAACGGCGCCAATCTCATTGACTTCGAAGCGTGGCTGCAAGTTTTTTGCAGGGCCTCTTCAGCACTTGGCGGCGATTTAAGGACGATCAGCCGTGACCTCGTTACGAGAGTCGGCGACGATGGTAAAGTTGTGAGCGTCGAGGTTCATTAGTCTCGTCGTGAGGCGCGCGATTGTCTCATTCTGACACTGTCGGGTTTAAAGTTAAAAAAATTGATTTTCTTTAACCATTTCGGTCTAAAAATCCGAATAGTTTGCGGGAGAATTTTTTAAACTTGATATGAAGCAACAAAGTGATAAAGCAAAAACTGCAGAGGCTCATGCCGCAGCTGAAAAAGCCGCGGCGCCGGAAGCCGTTATCACAAAGGTTCTCGCCGTCGTAAATGAAAATGCTGCTCTCACGAGCCCGCTCAGCTATCTTCGTCGACGTGATTTTCAAGTCAAACTTGTGCACACCTTGATGGATGGTGTTCGGGAGCTTACGAATTTCAAACCCGACATCTTACTTCTTAGTTGGAGTCTTAAGGGCACCGACATCAAAAAAGTTCATCCGGTTCTGACGAAAAAATTCACTTCCATCTGTTTTGTCGTTGGAGAAGACGATACGACAAAAACGACTGCGGCAATGTTGTCGAGTGGTTTGCCGAATACTATTCTGTATCCCGTTACGGGAGTCAATTTATATACCCGCATCCAAGCGGCACTCGGTCGCTCCAACTCGAAGAACAAAGATCCAAAAAAGCGATCTAGGGTAAAAGATAAAACTCTTTTAGGCGGCGTCGAATACAAACGTCCGAAGAAGAGTGAGATTCCTCCAGAAACTGTCTGGACGATGCGGGTGAATTCTCCGAACCCTGCGAATCAAATCTGGGAAACGATTTTATATAAAGCGGCAAACCGCAATACTTTTACTACAAGGGCGAAAAACCACCAGATAAATGGCTCGCCGGAAAAGACGAAGGCACACCAGATCGTTCGTATACCTTTATGTCGGATGTTCAGGCTACGGCTGAACTTTTAAGTTCATTTGCAGATTACAGCGAATCTCCCGCGATAGAATTCGAGCGTGAAGAAACAGAGGATCTTGAAGAGATAGAAACTGAAAGAAACGCTAAGAAAAAATCCGCAGAGGGATTCATCTCGAGCACCGGTTACGTTTCGAAAGATCTTACGTCGACTGAACAGACTCCCAAATCAAAAGAACTAGTCTCAAAGGCCGCATCTGACAAAGCCTTGCTCCTTGAAATGAGAAACAGCCTCTCTGCTCCGACGCCAACGAAAGAGACTTTGCCGCGTATTAAAGCGATGACTCTCTCAACGACTCATACCCAAACTCTGTTAGAGAAAAGTGTGAACATCGCAATCGATATGGCGATGAAATCTGAAATTCAAAGCTTCGAAGCTCCTATCTTAGTTGACGAGGTCAGCAACATGACCGTGTCGGTCATTAAGAGTTCAAGATTCAAAGGTTACCTGGTTTCTGGACAAGCGAGCGACGTCGCCAACCCCAAACTCATGAAAAAGGTTTTTGATAACTTGAATGAAGAGATGAGAAACCAGAATGAAGCTCTATCGACCCTTTGCGGGATTCTTGAACTCAAGCTCGGTACAGTTCCATTTAAGAAGTGGACCCAGGAGCGAGCAGAGTTTTCAATTCAATCGAGAATTGATAATGAAGAAATCGTTTTTGCATTCGTGCCTGTAGATGAGCTTCCGCAAAATTTTATTGACGAAGATTTAGTGCCGGTTCCGATTGATAAATTTGAAGAAGATAAAATTTTGTACTTTGATATTTTTTTGCATATGCCGGTAAATGAAAAACATATTCTCTATATAAAAAATGGGTCAGTTTTTTCAAAAATTTCGAGAAATCGTCTGAAAGATTACAATACAAAAGTTCTTTACGTTAAAAAAACCGACGAACATTTGTTTTTTGCGTACAGCGCGAGAAATGTATTTGAAAAATCTCCCGTAAATCGTGAGATTCCGCTTGATGCGGTAATAAAAAAGGCAGGGTAATCTCCCTGCTCTTAAAAGACGAATAAACTATTCGCGTGCTTGAATCTTCATTTGGTTAAGACCTAATTGAACGCCTAAGCCTTCAGTCACTCCAACTCCAACATCCATAGTGACCGCTTCATTTCCACCTTTGACAGAGAGATTAATTGCTCCGCCAAGGATGAGTGCGCCTTCAGCAGAAGCCGTCATATAGTTGCCAAGGAGTGCGCGAGGACCAGCCGCAACACCGATACCTGTTGCGAGACCTTGCATTTGAAAGTAACCAATCGCAACGTTCGCTGCAACTGGAGCAGCAGTAATCGTTACCTTTACCGGAAGAACTTCTGTGTTACCTGCGATATCGACGCAATTGATTTCGCCAGGACCAGACAAAGAAAAGTGACCTACCAAAATTTGAATTCCACCACCGCTCGCTTTGAAAGTCAGAGCGCATTCCCAAATCGGCTTTTCGATTTTAGGTGCCGCAAACGCAGATGAACCGATGACTACGAAACTTGTTGCTACAAAAGCTAAGATTGTTTTTTTCATTATCTATCCTTTAGTTATGAGAAATCCTTCTCTCTATGGTTTGTGGCCGACTTAAAGCACGATCTTTTTGCAGAGGCTAGACATTCATTTCTATAAGGGCATCTTTTTTGGCACGCTTTTATTTTTTGACTTGCTGAGATATCGAAACCTGAATAATAACAGAGGTAAGAGCGTTCATTCCAATTCTTGAAGCCATGCAAGCTGAAAGAATTACATGCGTCAACCATGCGTGCCAGTTGCCGGCGAATAATCTTGAAAAATTGAAGAAACTGATTAGGGCAAAAGGCTGAACGATTCGATTGCCGTAAAAGGAATATAAATAATATTGGACTGAACTTTTCCGCGGTCTTCGAATTCGATACAATCGCTGAGGACTTGTTTGATGCGGCCTTTATAAACCGTGCTGGTCGTCGAAATTTGCATCTGTTGTTCAGCTACTTTTCGTAGTTCATCTAAAATTTCAGCCATCGTCTTTTGCGTCATAGAATCTCCTTCATGGTCCGAAAATTAGAACACCCTTCAGAGCAATGAGCAATGAGCTCCTTTTGCCCTACGGGGATAAGACGATGTTCGATGCCGCGAGCTGAGCACCAGAGGTCCATTTTATGCTCCCCAGAAGCGCGGTTCATTTGAGATGTGAATTTATCGGTAAATGCGGCGTCGTTGTCGGTCTGTATTTGAAAAATGGGGAACGGACAATCTCGCTCAAGCTCATGCAAA
>JAYTQQ010000029.1:0-7308 GCA_043746635.1 Bdellovibrionales bacterium
GCGGTTTTGAGCAACGAGCATCGTAACGAGTTGCTGACTACGAGTCATATAGTCTGCGAGGCGATAAAGTTTTTGCAAACTTTCTTGGAGTTTAATCTCGGTCGATTCGGTTACCAAAGATTGGGGAACGTCTGAAATTTCAAGTTGCTTGACTTCAATAGCAACCGGCGCGGCCACTTCAATCGCCTTGGGCATCAGCGTCTCGATGGCCTCTTGAGCAGCCAAATCTGAGGAAACATTCTTACGAAGTAACTTCACTTCTTCATTTTTCGACTGCAAAGAAATCTGCAGCTCTTCAATTTGCTTTTGTGACTGTTCAAGATCACGCAAAATATTTTGCACTAAATCAGGGTGCAAAGCTTTATCGTCACGAATCTCTTCGAGTAAGTTTGCTTGCCGCGTACACCACTCGATACTGAGGCGGCTGTCTTCCCAAGAGACATGAGCGAGGGATTGACCTAAGTAACTTGGCAAAGATTCAATGGCGGCCCTTAAGTACTCCACCACGCGTGGAAATTCATGAGCGGCAATGGGCAGATCTAAAACGACCGAACTTTCATCGTGCTTCACGTTCGCGACCGGCGGAGGCGGAGAAATAAAATAAGATAAAAATCTCTGCGGCTGCAAAAACACATCTTGAGGGCTTTGAAGCATCCGCAAAACGCTATCGAGAACTCCCCATGCACGGAGTTCTTTCGACTGGTGACCCACCACACTGAGAAAACTCAGCTCTTCGTTTGTACTTTTATAGTGAGTGCTCACATGATCTAAAAAATCTTCCATCTGCTTGGACTTGAGCCAACAAGATGGGTCTTTCAAAAACTCAATAGGAGGCAGCTCAAACTTCTCATTTAAAGTTTGTTCGAGACGGTCCAAATCTTCGCTTTGACGCTCAAGATGGAGCAAGACGGCATGTGAGATCTTACAGCTGAATAACACAGGGATCTTTTAACGAAGCTCAAGAAGCTTGGGAAGCAAAAAACTTCGAGCGTGGGAACTCAATTTGATTATCTTCTATCTCAGGCATAAATGAGGGAATCTCGCCGGTAGCTTCGATATGACCGCCCAATTTGCCGTCCCGCGTCCTAACCAGATGGCCCATTTTATAGATAGGTTTCACGATATAGTTCGAATCCTTGTCCAAACCTCGCACTTCGGCGATCTCCATGATCCGACGAGAACCGTCCGACAACCTTGAAATTTGGATGACCATTTCGATCGCGCTCGCGACCGAATAGTGAAGCGCTTTCTCAGAAACTTTGCCTTCTCCGCCAAGCGCCAGAGATTCAAGACGAACCAGAGCATCCTCGGGAGTATTCGCGTGAATCGTGCCGAGGCAACCTTTGTGGCCGGTGTTCATCGCTTGAATGAGTTCCATGCCTTCAGATCCGCGCACTTCTCCGACGATGATTCGATCAGGTCTCAGACGTAAACTACTCTTCAAAAGATCACGCATATTCACTTCACCTTTGCCTTGAGCATCGGCTGTGCGCGTTTCGAAAAACACGCAGTGTTCGTAATCGATCGTGAGCTCACTCGCATCTTCAATCACGATGATGCGTTGACCGCGCGGAATACAACTACACAGGAGTCCGAGCAAAGTCGTCTTTCCTGAACCGGTGCCGCCGCTGACAAGAATATTTTTTCCGAGAAACATCGCAATTTGTAAAAACGCAGCCGCATCGGGAGTGATGGCACCCAGCTGAATATATTCTTTAAATGAAATTTTACTTTGGGTGAATTTACGAATACTGACGACCGGACCATTCGTTCTTGCCATAGGAGGAATCACAGCATGTATACGAGATTTATCAGGCAAACGAGCATCGAGACGAGGTTCATCAGGACCAATACGACGCTCAACCGTTTGGGCAATTGAGTTAAGAGCGACAAGCAATTCATCCGCACTTGGAAATTGCGCCGTCGTTTTTTCTAACTTTCCTTTTCGTTCAACAAAAATCTGATCAAAGCCGTTAATGAGAATTTCTGTGACCGTAGGATCTTCAAGCAAATGCAAAACAGGACGCAGGTTCTGACGAACCGTATCCTGAAAAATCTGCATTTTACTTTTATCGCTCATCTATTTGAATCCTCTTGCGAAGCTGAAGCAGGAATCCGAATATTTTGCGCACCCGGATTTGCAAACACGATAAGGCGACCTGCACTTGAAGTTTCTGGACACTCGAAAGAATAGACGCCCTCTTTTTTAGGTTCAATGTAAAAGCTTTTAATCTTACCGTAATACGTGGCGTGATGTTCACCGAAGCTATCAAGCACGAAGCTAACGTTTTTTTCTTTTTCATTTACGTTCACGACGTTAATTTTATACTTGCTGCCCTGGCGAACGCGAACGATAGATGGCACAAAACCTTTTTCGGTGTTAAGCACAACGATTTCTTGAACGGCATCGCTGTTCTGAAAAATGACGTCCATAAAGTTTTTTTCTTCAGGCGCAGAAGCAGGCTTTCTCATGTCTTGCATGTCTTTGGCTTGAACCGCTTTTTGTCTACGAGACAAATCAACATTCCAATCTGCATACGCAAATTTAGCTTGAGAAAGAAGAATCGCGAAAACCACAAATAGGAGCGAAATAATTTTCATTGATCAACCTCTTACTGCAAAGACGTTCGGGTTTGAAACTCAGCAAACTCACGAGCGACTTCAATAGCCAAAAATTCTAAAATTTTTTCTTCGAATTTTCCGAGTTCGTAAACCATTTTCTCAGGATCGTGCTGAAAACTATTCACCACGACAACGGCCTGGTCGAGACGGATACGGTAGGTTGGAATTTCGTCAAAAGCTTCGCACCAATCTTTTTTTAAGACGGGATCGATAACTCCCATATCGTAAAGAGCATCAAAAACTTTTTGTAGATTACCTTGAAGATGCATCCGTGCCTCCCGTTAAAACTTCTCTGAAGTGAAATCACTTCAAGAGTCTCATCGGTAGACACTTCGAAAGACTGAAGGCGGGGACGCGGTTTTTCCATACGGATTGCCATGCACCTGTACACCGTTATGGTTCGGACTTTAGTTTGGGAGGTCGAGCAATAAGGGTCAAAAATCAGCGCCTCGCTTTGTAATTTTTTATCGGCACCCGATAAAAATTCTCGCCAGTCCCACTACTCTTAAGATGAGGTTAAATTCATGTGGTATAAAACTTGTAGTTTTTATGTTCAGGAGAACCTATGCGAAGCCTGACATTAACATTTAAACTTATTCTTACCCTGGGTTTATTCAGCGCATGCAATCGTCATTTCTCCGCCAACCAACCTGACATAGCAACCGACGCCCTCACCGAAGGTCAAAATCCTCAAGGTCGCTCTTATACTTCGTTCAGCGAACCCGCGACAGTTCAAAATATTAAGGATCAAGTTTCATTTTCAGAGGCCAATAAAAGTTTTGCAAGTAACATTCAGTCTATTCAAAAAACCTTCAGTAAAAAAGAGCTCAGACTCACCATTCAGTGGAAGGGGCTCAGCAAAAATTTAATTTTCAGCGGAAAACTTCAAAATCAAGAAGCATTATTGAGCGATCAGTCCGGACAAAAACAAGATCTCGAAATAAAAGCGAACTGTGAAACCTCAACCTGCGATTCGCTCAATGCATTTTTGAAAGACCAAAATGGAAATCTCATAGGGCTAATCTTACGAAGCGAAACTCGCAATATGAGCATTGTTGAGACTACTTCACAAGCTGAATCGTTTAGTTTGCTCCCAAAAGAAAAACAGAATGCTTTCATTCAGGCGAGAAAAGGTTTCTCAGCTTCTCTCAATTCTTACGAAATATACCCTGGATCCTCTTACTACGAGATCAAACAAGGTGAAAATAAAATTGAAGGAGAGCTTCTCAACATCGACGAAGGCTCTGCTCCTACAAAAACTACGGGTCTCTTCGCCTCTCTTGGTCAAATCGAACTCATCGGCAACAATCAAGGAGACTCTGATTCGGGCGCCGAACTTCAATTTAAAATTACGAATAAAGTTGGTCAGAAGATTTTAACCTCTTACATCAAGATGGAAACGAATATCCCGGTACTTTCAAATAGCTCTCCAAACCTGATCAATCAATTAGGCGCGAACATCCTCGTTCAACAGATCCTTTCCGATGAAGATAACGAATTCGTAAAAGGGTATATTACGAATCGTCTGGTGCAAAAGAAAAATGTTTCAAAAACAAATCCTCAGTCTCCTGATGTGAGCGAAATGTTAAAATATTTGGCCTGCCAAGAAGGCAATAAAGCAATCTGCACGCATGACAAAATGGGCCATGATAGAACCGTCACGGTAAAGAGTATGGACCAAATTTTAAGACAAGATGGCCTGCCAGAAGCGATGAGTCTCATTGCCTTTATGGAGTCTAAATTTGATTCGTCGATCTCAAACGCGTCGGGAGCACTCGGGTATTGGCAGTTCATTCGCTCTACCGCATCACTTCCTATGTTTGGCCTTATCAAAAACGGAAAGGACTTAAGAACCGATTTGAAAGCCTCGACCGATGCCGCTGCAAAATACTTTAAACTTCTCCTCAGCTACTGGAATGGCGACCTAAAAATGAGTGTTATCTCTTACAATATTGGAGAAGGTACCGCCGCGAAAGCCTGCCAACGCGGCTCTGATGACAAAAACAACTGCAGCATTGAGAGAAACAATAAGCTTAATCAGAATAAGCAAATTACTGAGATTTACGATTTAAATAAAAAAGATTTCTGGAGACTCTACGCGCTTCATTCTTTCGGAGCGGTGAGCAGCCTTAACGGAAAAAGCGGACAAGATTACGTCTTGAAATTTTTAGGTGAAAGCCTTGTTAGTTTTCATCCAGAACACTATGGCTATTCTGACAGAGCCGTTGATTTAAACTAAAATTTTATTTTTTTAAATGCTCGACCAACCCGAATACGGTACGAACACCGGCTATCTAACGGATTTTATTCAGCATGAGAGTCTTGGCATTGGTCGAGAGTATCAGCGTAGATCATTGCCTCTTTACCTGCGAATTTTTCAGATGCCAAGGGAGTGGCGTTAGCAGCCGATCCCATTAGCAATAAAATTGAAAAAAATCTTGCAAGGCATTTCATGCGATTCGCATTACTGCAAAACAGCTTGAGTTTTTGCATCATTCCAATCCACGATGAATGGAAAGATGAGTTTAGTTCAATCGCTCATAGCGTTGCAACCGAGGGCTTGGAGCTACAAGTTGGTTAAACCAAATAAAATGGTCAAAAAGTGGTTTAAATTTGCTCAAGACGATTTGATTGCAGCAAAAGCACTTTGGGATTTGCAGAATGAGCGCCTGTGGCGCCTCAGACGCGGTTATCAAAGAATTAGAAAAACACGAAGTAGAAGAAGCATTAAAAATCGCCACGCAAGTTTTGAAAGAAATGAGTTCTCTCATTCCATTTGATTCATTGTTTAACATTTGAAAATTCAACTTCAAATATCTTTTCAAAGAGATCCTTGATTTAATAGTTCATCTCAGTGAACTTAGCCTTTGGATGAATAAAATAAAAAAATCGAAATAGACGCCTGCAAACTCAAACGAAAAATTCAGGATGAACTTTATGAGCAGACTAAGGATATGACGCCGGAGTAGAAGAGAGAGACTTCGAAAAAATGACAGATGATAATTTTGCGATCTACGAGACGTTGCTACTTAAATCGAGACCTTTATTCATATCGCTTCAAATTGCGCCGACTTCAATAACACCAGTTCATTTTTGACTTTTTCACCTAGAGATCGTGTCAGTTGCTCGCCTTTCAAATAAATGTCAGAACTATTCTTTAAAATTGGTGCGCGTTTGAGCTTTGAAAACTATTTAGTTAAACAGAGTACGGCAAGACATTCCCGTTAACGAAGGCGCATGAGAGAATGACTCAGGCGACAATTCCTCCGTGTCTCTGTCAAAAAGGCCGTCATAATAGCTTGAGCTGACAGTGCGAACGATCATCGATTGTCCCTCTTCGGTCGTCACGAGAAACTGCTTCCAGCCTTTAGAAAAGAGCCCAACATTTTTGCCGGCTTGAAAATAAACTTTGCTTATGCTCTTTCCGGTGTAGACACCGAAGTAACTTTCAATCAGCTCTTGGGCTCGTCCCCACTTGAGATTATTAAGTTCCAATCTCACGGGTTTATCGGACATCACGGATTTGTCCGAAAATAATTCATTGCGCTTTAATGGAACTGACTCAGAAGCATTTTTTAAAATCATTGGTTCTGATCCTGAAGGTTTATAAAATGAATCGCCATCAATTGAAACCCAGCTTCCATCATAGTTACCCGTGTTCGAGTTAACAAACGTTGAAATTTTAGGGGTGACATAAAAAACATCCCCTGCAGTAGTCTCCACTTTAAAAAGAGAAACTGACTTCCTACCCATCAATGTCTTTTTATCCGAAAGTTCTCTGACGAATGAGACGGTCATGACAGTCTGCCCGGTATATTTGTTGAAAAAGGGAGTGATTAAATTTGGTATTGGACCCTCACTAAGTGAAACCTTGGTTTCTTGTGTCGTTAAAAGTTTATTTGGTAGAATGGGATCGAGTATTTGGTACTCAATTGCTTTTGCTAAGTTGCCTGTCAAAACAATAGCCACTAGGCTCAGGATTGTAAGTGTAGTTCGCATTATAAACTCCAATTGTCTATAGGGGACATTTAAACTTCTATAGCGAATGAGAGTGCAAGGAGGAGGCCACAAGAAAGCCAACCGCTGCCGTTCCGAAACGACCACGCCGATACGGATTCGCCAAATTCGGAAAGTTTATAGCCGCCCATAGGCGACGGCTTTCTGCAATGCCCGGCTCAGATGGAATCCAGAATAAGTCAATTCATAGCCGAGATGAACTTTGGTATCTTTTGATTTTATTTTTCCGATCGATTTAATTAAATCGGCCAGCACAGCCTTAGTTTTTAAAGCAACGCCTGTTTGACTCGGTCGCTTGCGAGTTCAGGAATCAAGCCCGCGGCAATCACAGAGCATTCATATCCTGCCTTCTGTAGCCCCCGACATAGGTGAACTCCTGAATAAGTCGATTCATATTAATAAGTGCGTTGGATAGTATACATATTTGTTGACAAGTAAGTTATTTTTTTAAATGATAGGATGTGAAAAAAACAGATGCCAGACAGCTAGATCATCAAACATTAGAAGACATGAGAATTCGTGCAGTAAAAGCAGTTCAAAGCGGAATAAGTCCAGAAAATGTGGCCGTTACTTTTTCTGTCCACCGAACTACATTATATAAATGGTTAGCATTGTATCGCGATGGTGGCTGGAGTGCTTTGAAGTCAAAGCCTACTCCTGGCGCTAAAC
>JAYTQQ010000030.1:0-11837 GCA_043746635.1 Bdellovibrionales bacterium
CATTTCACCTTTTCGCTTTGCAAGCAATGAAAGCAGCGCATACTCCTTTGCGGTGAGATCGATTTTCTTTCCGGCTCGTGCTACTTTTCGCTCATTGAAGTCGATTTCGAGATCATCAAGTTGAAAGACGTCAGTACCACGCTTGCTCGATCTACGAAGCAAAGTACGCACAGTAGCCAATAACTCAGAATAAGAAAATGGCTTAACTATATAGGCATCGGCTCCAAGGTCGAGACCACGTACTTTGTCTTGAACCGAATCTCTGGCGGTCAAAAACAAAGTCATGGTTGAAACGCCGCATTTCCTAAGCCTATCAATGACTGTCCAACCGTCCATTTTGGGCATCATAACATCGAGAATGATCAAATCGTAGTCACGCGACTGGGCTCGCGCAAAAGCCTCTTCACCGTCAAAGACAGCGTCGACTAAATAGCCCTCCTCAGTCAGACCTTTTTTAAGAAAGGCAGAAGTTTTAGGCTCGTCTTCTACAACTAAGATTTTCAATATTTATTCCTTATGGCAATAATTTGCAACCTAGCTTGCAATACTTATGTCTCAATTTGGTTTATCAATAAAAATTTAAAACACCTTTTTGAAGCTAAAGCATCTTTTTTTCTAAAATCAGCTTTTGATTACAAAAATGTCATAAAAATGTAAGGATATTTGTCTATATCTATCTGCTATCTTAAAGAAATTAAGTTTTCATCGGAGTGCCAATCATGCGGATAAAATCTATCTTGTTTTTGCTTTTGTTTCCTCTCACGAGCTTCGCCGAAGAGATGTCCTTTGTTGATTTCCTAAATGCGGCTTGGGAGAAAAGCCCCGTTGTAAAGGGCGAAGCGCTGCAACGTCAGGCGAACGATCAATTGGTCAGCTCCGTACGTGGTAAGTATTTACCACAGGTTTCGTTGGACGCAATCGACACGACAGGATTTCCGGCCTCCAATTCAGGACTGCAAACGGACGGACTGATGGCTTCACCGTTTAGATCGGGTTTAGCCGGAGGTTTGGTCGTCCAGCAAACTGTTTATGATTTTGGCCGCATTCAGTCGGTGCTAGAACGTGCAAAAGCGACACGAAGTCTCAACGAAGCACGGCTTGCTCAAGAGAAGCTTCAATATTTAGGATTGGTGGCTCGCCTCTACTTGACCTGCGCACGCACCAGATCTTTACAGAGAAATGATGAAGAACTCATGAGCTGGGCAAAACTCAATCTCGATGAGACGGCTCGCTTCACAAAAACTGGTCAGCGTTCGATCGTCGACAACTCTTTAGTACAAACTGAGGTAAATGGCCTTAAACTTGAGTTAGATCAACTAAGGAAGTATCAAGCGAGTTTAACTGATCAAATGAAGCTTTACGGCGGAACAAAGGACTGCAAAGCACTTTCGGATTCGTGGCAGTTCACTGTGCCTGAGAGTCTGCAGGTTGATGATCCAAGTCTTCTATTGGCTAAAGCTCAAATCGAGATCGCCCATGCTTCGTATCAAGAGGCAAAAACAAATCAGCTTCCTACAATCAAAGTGATGGGATCGGTTGGTGAAATGGAGACCGTTCGGCTTGTGGACAATCGGGACAATTACTATGCGTTAGGTGTTGGCATTTCTTTCCCAATTTGGAATGGCGGAGAAGATGCGAAAAGGGCAGAAGCATACAAGAGCCAAACCGATTATCAGACAGAAAACTTAAAGGCAGCACAACTTGAGTATGCATCGCAGCTCAAGGATCTGCGCGATCAATATGATCGAGAGCGCGAAGCTTTGAAAGTAGTTGAAAAGGATATGGAGCAAGTCCAAAAGACAATTCGACTTGCGTCTAAGCGCTATCATTCATTGCAAGGTCCGTTGATCGATGTGCGTGAAGCGTTCAAGCAACTACGTGATTTGAGTCAAGAGAGGATTCAGTTTATGAATCGCCTCGGTAGCACTTCTTTACAACTAGGAATACTTCGTGCGGGAGAAACACTAAAATGAGTCAGAATAAACAGGATCTTGAAGATAAAGAATCGAATGCAGGCGCAGCCGAAGCAGCAGGGCTCTCGGGACTCGCTATTCGTTCACCCCATTTCATCATTGTTGTCGTTTTACTGATCGTCATACTTGGAACTCTTTCGCTCTTGACGCTTCCGAAGGATCTATTGCCGTCGGCAAATTTGCCAGCTGTTCAGGTCCTAACATTTTATTCTGGAATGCCAGTCGAACACGTTGAACAAGATCTGTCTTACATGATGGAAAGATACACGGGCCAAGCCGTTGGAATCGAACGCCAAGAGTCTCGGTCGCTCACAGGAGTGAGCATCGTTAAAAACTTCTTTAACACTAGTATCGATCTCTCAAGCGCTATTGCGCAAACTTCATCGATGGTGATGTCGGTTTTGCGAAAACTTCCGCCAGGAACACAGCCGCCTCTCATCTTACCATTTGATCCAATGGCGGCTGTACCGCTCGCCATGGTTGCTGTGAGTGGTGATAAAACCGAAAGTGAACTTCAGGATATCGGTCGTTATTATGTTAGTAATGCAGTACAAAGTGTCGCGGGCGCCATGGCACCCACTGTAATGGGCGGTCAGTTGCGGTCTGCTATCACTTATCTTGATCCAAAAAAGATTTCAGAACAAAATTTATCTCCAACGCGTATTTTGAAATCACTGGTCGATAACAATACGTTTATTCCGTCTGGTGACATCAAGGTTGGGGATATAGATTATCAAATTTTGAGCAATGGCCTTCTTGAAAATATCAGCGACATGGGGAAAATTCCGTTACGTGCGATGAACGGTGTCGTAGTGAGGATTGGCGACGTTGGTCAACCCGAAGATGCGCATGCGATACAAACAAACGTAGTCACGATTGATGGAAAGCGACAAGTCTATGTTCCCATCTACCGACAACCAGGTGCGAACACTTTAAAAGTCATTGATGAAGTCAAAGTGTCGCTCAAGAAACTTCAAGAAACCCTAACGGGCTACAAAATTGATCTCGTGGCCGATCAAACAATCTTTATTCGAAAAGCAATTGAGAGCATTACTCATGAAGCATTGATAGGCGGTGGATTAGCAGCCCTTATGGTCTTACTCTTTCTCGGAAGCCCGCGTGCAACGGTCGCCATTCTCCTTTCGCTGCCGATCTCTATTATGGTAGCCTGTCTGGGTTTAAAAATTACAGGGCAAACAATTAATGCCATGACTCTAGGCGGACTAGCTTTGTCGATTGGAGTTTTGGTTGATAACTCAATTGTTGTCATCGAAAACATTATGAACAAAGTCGCCATTGGCATACCTCCCCTGAAAGCTTCGCTCGATGGGGCGACAGAAGTCGGAATGCCGGTTCTTGCCAGTACTCTTTGCACCCTGGTGGTATTCTTTCCAGTCGCGTTCTTGGCTGGAATTGTGAAAATTTTATTTTCTGCACTAGCAATTTCGGTGATTTTTGCGATGCTCGGATCTTACTTGGCAGCAATGACAGTCATTCCGCTGTTCACTTCGCGTTACCTAGCAAAGCAAACTAAATCGCCAGGTGGTTTAATCGGTGCGGTTCAAAGGGCGGTGATCCGATTGACCGACGCCTATCGTGGATTGCTTAAGAAAGTACTCGGTAAAAGGATAGTGGTGGTTCTCGCTTTGAGTGTGGTCCTGGTCGTACTGTCGGTCATCTTCGCTCCACGAATTGGGACAGAACTTTTCCCCAGAGCTGATGCTGGTAATTTTGTACTCGATATTCGTGCGAACTCTGGGCTCCGAATTGAAAAGACATCCGAACTTGCCTTGCAAATCGAAGCCAAATTACGTGAGTGGATTGAGCCTGCAGATTTGAAAATGATCATCGCGAACTCTGGTGTGTATTATGGTTTTTCGGCAGCGTTTACGCCAAACTCGGGTACACAAGACGTGTTTTTCAATGTGGAGCTGACCGAAGATCGTCATCAGAGCTCGCAATATTACGCAAAAATTGTACGGGAACGCTTACCTAAAGCTTTTCCTGGAGTCGAAATGGGAATTGAACTCGGTGGTCTATTGACTTCCGCACTCAATGGCGGTTTGCGTGCACCGATCGACGTGCAGGTCATGGGTGCTGATCTTGAAAAATCTGGAGAGGTCGCTCGTGACTTGGCCGAAAAGCTGAAAGGGATTCGAGGGGCTGTTGACGTGAGAGTTCAGCAGCGTTTCGATGCTCCACAGGTCAAGCTTGATATTGATCGTGAAAAATCGAGTCAACTTGGACTCAGTCCAGACTCGATTGTTAAAAATGTGGTCGGCGCGGTATCAGGCAGCAGTGCTTACAATCCAGCAATCTGGATCGATCCTAAGACCGGTATCGATTATCCATTTGGCGTGCAATTTCGAGAGAGTGACATAAAATCTTTCGAGGAACTGATGCGCCTTCCGATCCGAAGTGTAGACCAGAATCGCAGCGTACCATTAAATGATGTTGCAACGATGACAATGCTTAAGGGGCCTAGCGAAATAAATCACGTTAATTTACAAAGGGTCATCGACATCTATATGGATGCACAGGACCGCGATATTGGTGGGGTCTCCGCCGACGTTTCACACATAATTGCATTGAATCCACTTCCCAAGGGGTATCGAGCAGAAATTCGCGGTGAAGTTTCTGAGATGAATAAATCAGTCGGTCTCTTGGGTGGAGGTTTTGCCCTCGCTGCCGTCATGGTTTATCTTATATTGGTCGTGCAATTTCGCTCCTTCTTAATCCCCGCGATTGTGATGATCACGGTTCCGATGGGTATAGTCGGAATTATTTTAATGCTCTCCCTCACCCACACCTACTTTAGTATTCAAGCTGCGATTGGTGCAATTTTTATGATCGGAATTGCTGTGGCAAACGGAGTTTTGTTAATCGAATTCATTTTGCACCGGGCAGAGGAAGGTGGCGATATCGATCAAGCCATTTTGCAAGGAGCCGGCGAGCGTTTGAGACCGATTATGATGACTTCTCTCGCTTCGATGCTGGGACTTGTACCGATGGCGATCGGACTTGGACACGGATCGGAAGCGAATATTCCCCTTGGGCGAGCGGTGATCGGTGGACAATTGCTATCGACCGTACTTACTTTATTTATCGTTCCTACCCTATTTCGGATTTTCTATCGAAGTCCAAATAAGGCGCAGGCAGCGAAGGCGTGAGTTTTCGAAGGGACGGCGTATTTTTTATTCTTCACGAGCACCCGTTCTGTCGGGTCATGTGGATATTAGAATCATTTATCTCATTTTGTTGCTCGTGGTGATGACAAAAGGATTTGCGGATTCGTTCCTGGTCCCATAATGACAGTTTTCGTATTATTCGAGGTCGCAAGTTTATTCATTTGCTGGACTCGCTCAAACTCAAGAATGGCAGGGCTTAAGCTGCTTGCGACTTTACGGTTAAAGTCTGCAATTCCATCGGCTTCGATTCGTCTTTGTTCGGCTTGGGACTTTGATACCTCGAGTACAAATTTCATTTTTTGAACCTCTTGTTCTGCCTCAAGTTTTTGATCTATCGCTCTGCGAATCGCCTCAGGCAATTCAATATTTCGGATTAAAACGGCCTCCAGAGTGACGTGCTTTCCTGACATTTTCGCAACCAGACCTTCTCGAATTTCTCTTTCGATGACATCACGCTTAGTAGAATAAATCTCCTCAGGCGTATACTTACCGATAATTCGTCTTGCCTCCGAGCGAAGAACTGGGGAGACGATGGTAGCATAATACTCTGGCCCAACTTCTTTCTGAAGAGCCACTACTTCTTTGGCATCGATATGATATTGAATCGAAGCATCGAGTTTAATCCCTAGTCCATTGGAAGCTATCACTTCTAAAAGCTCATCATGGCTCATCGTTCGTAAATCATAAATGTAAAAAGTATTCCAGAAAGCGACGCTATAAGATCCTTCATGATAGACTTCTGACTGAGTTCCGCTACTTGAAGTCCATAAAACCCCAACCTTTCCGGGACCAACTGTTGCGCAAGAAGAAAGGAGAATGAAACCTATATAAAACATCAGTACTTTCATGGCGTGACCTCGACAATTGAAGAGAAGTTATTAGGTAAAACGATTACTTCAGTATTGGGCGAAATACTCAAAGCTTCCCATGCCTTAATTTCCGCATCCTTTAGAACTGCAGAAGTTAAACTGGGATTTAAAGTACGATTTGCAGAAACGATCCCATCAGCTTCATTTCGCTTTCGGCTGGCTTCGTAGCGAGCAAGTTCAATTTCCTCTAAAGCAGTAAGGCTCTTTTGCTCAACTATCGAAGTGCTATTGATCGCCTGTTGGAGAAGCGGCAATTGAGCAGTTAAGTTTCGAATGAGAATCGATTCCAATTCAATATAATATGGACGCAATTTTTGTGCAGCCAATTTTGTAATCCTATCCTGAGCGATTCGAATATGTGTCGAATCAAGTTCACTCCAACGATAAGAAGCCAAAACTCGCCGCACAGCAGATGAAACGATAGGGTCGATAACAGTGCTACGATAGTCAGGCCCGATTTCACGATCAAGCGCAACGAGTTCTGAAGACGCAATATGATAACTCACCAAGGAATCAGAAGCTAACACAGGAACGCCGTCTGCAGTCAGCGTAACAAAGCGCTCAGTCATCCCCTGCTCTCGCAGATTGAAAATATCGACTTGATCAAGAGGACTGAGGAAGTGTTGCCCCTCGGTCAATTGACTCATTCTTCCATCAGAAGTAATTCTCACGGCACCAGAGCCCGAGTGGACAGATACGCATGAGCTCATCGATGATACGAATAAAATCATCCAAAAACATTTTTGCATCAATTTCTCACACAAATCTCGTTGGCTAAACCCACTGACCCCAACATACCTAAGCTAAAAGCAAATATCAACTCACTGTTGGTCTTTAACTTAAATCCCCCCCCCAGCTTGACGCTCTCGAATCATAGATGACTTTAACTTGAGCCGTTCAGCTCCAACCGTGAAGGGTCTCGAGCTTGCCAATGGGGGCAAAGAGTCGCTCGCTAGCAACAATTTTCTTGTCGAAGTTTAAGCATTTTTTGTGACCAGTCGGCAAGATACTTCTGGTACCTCTCGAACACTTCCCAGTCAATGCAGTAGCGTGAGCGTGGGCCATCGATAGTGCCCTGAATAAGCCCCATCTCCTTGAGCGACTTGAGATGCTGACTCACCGTTGACTGCGCCAGCGGAAGATCCAACACCAGATCCCCACAGATGCATTCTTTTTTTTCTGCTAAGGTTTTTAGAATCGCAATCCTAGCCGGGTGAGCTAATGCTTTCGCAAAAGCTGCGATGTCGATCTCTTTACGCTTAAACTTTTCTGTTCTTGCCAACGCCATATTTCTTATCGTATATCGTAGTAATACGATATACAAGGAACTTAAATATGGATGTTGTGACCAAAAAGCTATCATTTTTAGATCGGTACCTGACACTTTGGATTTTTACGGCTATGTTGCTCGGAGTCGCCTTAGGCCACTTCGTCCCGGCGTGTTCCAGATTACTTGAAAGCCTCTCGGTAAGAACAACTTCGATTCCAGTCTCTATTGGTCTTATACTGATGATGTATCCGCCTCTGGCAAAAATGGATTACGCCAAATTGCCTAAAATTTTTTCGCATAAAAAGATTCTGGTACTTTCGCTCGTTCAAAACTGGCTGATAGGGCCAATCCTGATGTTCACACTCGCCGTCATTTTTCTTCGAGATTATCCAGAGTACATGACCGGCCTCATCCTCATCGGAATCGCTCGTTGTGTCGCGATGGTAATTGTGTGGAACGACTTAGCCGGCGGAAGTCGCGAATACTGTGCGGGACTGGTCGCACTCAATTCACTTTTTCAGATTTTTACATTTCCGTTTTTAGCCTATTTCTTTTTGACGACCGTCACCGGCTGGTTAGGGCTCAGGACAGTTCAAATAACTATTACGGTTTGGGATGTTGCTATTTCCGTCTTGATTTACTTAGGAATTCCTTTTTTAGCCGGGTTTCTTTCGCGAAAAATTTTGGTGGCTTCAAAAGGACGCACTTGGTACGAGACAAAATTCATTCCAAAAATTTCGCCTCTGACTTTAATTTTTCTGCTGTTCACAATTGTGGTCATGTTTTCGCTAAAGGGTGATCGAATCATCGAACTTCCGATAGACGTCGTTCGTATCGCGATACCTCTTCTTATTTATTTCATAATCATGTTCCTCATCTCGTTCTTCATGAGTCGACGCGCCGGAGCGGACTACGAAAAGTCAGCAACGCTCTCGTTTACTGCTGCTTCAAATAATTTTGAGCTTGCAATAGCGGTTGCCGTTGCCACATTTGGGATACATCACGGCGCGGCTTTTGCGACGGTCATTGGGCCACTCGTAGAAGTGCCTGCGCTCATTGGCCTTGTGCACGTCTCTCTCTATTTCAAACGTCGCTTTTTCAAACCAATACGAGCGCACGCCGTGAACAAAAGTTGAAAGTCGATCTGAAGAAAATGTAGCTAAGATGCGATTCAATCGGGTTGAAATGAGGTTCAAATGAATATTCTTTTTATGTGCGTCGCTAACTCTGCGCGAAGCCAGTTAGCCGAAGGCCTGGCTCGCGATCTATTTCCTGACGCTGAGATTAAAAGTGCGGGATCTCACCCAGGTCAGTTGAATCCTTTCGCCGTTATGGCAATGAACGAAATTGGTATTGATATTTCGCGCCACTATTCGAAATCCTACGATGACCTTTCACCCAAATTTCTGGTCAACCTTGATTACGTCATAACCCTCTGCGCGGCAGAGATTTGTCCCACAATCGTGACTCAAAAAGCAAAAAAGCTTCATTGGTCGTTCGCAGACCCTGCAAGTAAAGCCCCACTTTCTGATGAACAGCTGTTACAGCGATTTCGCGAAGCAAGAGATGCAATACGCGTAAAGCTTCTCGCTTGGAAGAATGAAGCAGATAAAAGTGAGTGGCCACGGTAATCCTTTTCATATTGCTTCGAAACGGGAGCGTATGGAGAAATGAGAACTTTTCTGGTATTGAGCCAACCACCAGTCTCTGCCACCAGGTAGCGAACCGTCCAGTACTTGTCGCCTTACACCCTGAGTGGTTCTTCCGATTTCGATACTTTGCGGTCCTGTAAATTCAAACTGTGAACCCACAGTCGCACACCCGGAAAAAACAAGACAAAAAACATAATCGTAAGTCTACCGATCTGATAAATTTTATTTATTTTCATATTCACTTTCAGTCTTTAAAATGAATCGTTAGAATTTTATGGTTTCGCTTTTAGTCGTTCAACCGCATTTTTTGATCCAATACCATCGTAACTGAGATGAGCTTACGAGCTAATTTTTCTCTAGTTTAAAACTTCAGAGGGCGATATGACCGAAATTTTCGATTTAATTTATATCTTTTTTGAGCGGCTCTTCTGACTCCTAGGATTTCGAAACCAAAAACGAAATCCAACAAGCGTCAAAAAGTAAATCGTCGCTGCAAAAGGAAGACCGAGCAAGATTGAACCGACTAACATTGGCCAGCCCAAATTTACAAAATTCGACCAGTGCAACCAAAGCTTAAGATTTAAATGATGCATTTGCAAATGCGGAGGAAAAACGTGAGGCCGGCTGAGCGTCCAGTAACCAACCTCATATTCCCAACGCAAGAAAATCGGTAGCACTGGGAGCAGAAGATCATGCAGGGATACGGCAATCACAGCGGCCACCTTGTTTCCACCGAGAACCCACGTAACGAATAATGCTAAAAGCGTTTTGAGACCAAATAAAGGTGTAAAACCGAAAAATAAGCCGATGCCAATACCCAATGCAATCGCATGCGGAGTATCACGTATACCTCTCAACTTTGCCATTAGGATCAATAGCCGTCGTTTTAGTTTCATAATATAAATTTCAAGCCCACCCAAGAAATAAGGTTTTAGTTGCGCAAACGAAAACGCCAGGCCTTCACGGCCTACTTAGGCGTTAGCAACTCATATGGACCATCACAAATTAGATTTTGGCCTGCGTGAAACTCGGCTTTTGAATTGCATTACCTCTCGAACTCTTCGACTCAAGTCTGCTTTCAAGCAATTCTTTTTTGACACTTAAAAATTCAGCTCGGTCAATGTCGCCGCGAGCATACCTTTCATTTAATAAATCAACTGCATCTTTACCGAAATCTCCGTTACGACCTAAGCGATGCACTCTGTAAGTGTAACCCCAATTGCCGGCTCCTGAAAAAACCAACAGGATCATTCCAAACCACAACATCCATCCCCAGGTTGTATACCAATCATTTGAATTAAACATAAACACCTTTCGTAAAAAAAACTATTTAGATTCTCTTACTGGAAATTAGAAGCAATTTACTGCCCAAGTCCAATTCGTTGGAGCCGACAATTGAAGACTGAGAACCAACCCAAACACAAGTCTTGCCCCCTATTTTTGGAATCGCGCCTCGTCGCACATTTTATTCTGTCCCGTCTTTGATGTGTTTATTGATGTGCATCCCTTTTGAAACAAACTTCTGAATGATTTCAATTTTTGAAGTTAAAAAATCTCTCGGTGGTCCGGCAAGAATAATTTTACCTTTGTCGAGCATGGCAACATGATCAGCCATTTCGAAAGCGCTGAATAAGTCGTGCGATACAATGAGAGAAGTCGTTTCAAGTTTACGTTTCTCAGTCTCGATAATTAAATTATCAACCATCTCTCTAAGGATAGGATCAAGACCGGTCGTCGGCTCATCATAGATCAGAATTTCTGGATCAAGGGCCAACGCGCGAGCCACACCGACTCTCTTTCGCATGCCGCCGCTGAGCTCCGAAGGAAGTTTATTATAATCAATTTCTTCAAGCCCTACTTCTTTTAAGTGTTCTTTGGCAATCACAAGCATCTCTGTTCGTGTCAAGTCAAGACGATGTTCGTTCATGGGGAAAATAACATTTTCTAATGCTGTGAAGTCATCGAACAAGGCAGAATCCTGAAAAACCATCCCGTAGTGGCGGCGCATTTTCAGAAGTTCGGTTTCGGTCATGGATGTGATCTCTTGCCCAAAAACTTTAATCGACCCCGATGTCGGTTTAAAAAGGCCAAGAATCAATTTCAAAAGCACAGATTTTCCCGCCCCTGAAAAGCCTATGATAACAGTTGTCTTTCCTCGCGTAATATCTAGATTCACATTGTCGAGAACGAAATCTTTCTCATTGAAAGTCATTCGAAGATTCGTAATCTCTATAGCGATTTTCACATCAGTAATAATTTTCTTCACATCACTTGGTAAAAGTAGCTTCCAAATCGTTTTGAAGCCCCTCCATTATTGCAACCGACCTTTTTCCAAAGCGCTTTCGAAGAAGGGATGCTTTAAGACAGACAAAATTCATCCTGCCAGTAGGCCCTTTGACGATGTCACCTTCTGAAAAATTTCTATCTTTTGATACAAGCACGGTACCGACTTTATCGCTTTGCATGAGAGCGCCGATCGCGACGAGTGCTCCTTTAGGCCTCTTTGCTAAGACGATTCCGAGCGAATGCTGAAGCGTCTCCGGCTTACCATGGTATGAAATACATTTCGATATTTGGAGTTCTTTTGTTGTCGATTCCATTTTTGTTCCTCTTCGGTTTTAAATCTCATTTGAGATTCGCTCATACCAAGTTTAGAAAACATCATTTGTTGACTCAACTTCGGTATAGTTACGATCTTGCAAAGTTGCACCCAATGTCTAAACGTCTGAGCTCGGAATGGACCTCAAATACGAAAAAATGTATTTTAATTGGGGTATTCGTACTTCTCATAAACCACTATGTGACCCATTCGAAAATTATTTTTCAATGAATCAAGAACCAAATCAAACGGGATAGCTAGTTTGAATCGCTATTTGGAGCAGATG
>JAYTQQ010000031.1:0-5166 GCA_043746635.1 Bdellovibrionales bacterium
TGAATTTCTAATTTAGTTTTTTCACGTTTTGCGTTCTGAATGGATTTACCAATTTTGCCTATTTCGGTTTTTACTCCGATGGCAGTCACAAAAGCCATACCTTGTCCGCGAACAATCGTAGTACCAGCGAACACAGTACCTTTGATTTCTTTCTCGGCCGGAAGGGATTCGCCGGTCAGAAGTGATTCATCGGCGGCGATTTGACTGCCAGAAATAAGAATGGCATCCGCAGGAACTCGATCACCTTCGACTATGAAAATGAGATCTTCGCGAACGACTTCATGACCAGGAATTCTTTGCTTTTTACCGTCGCGGAGAACCAGTGCGCGTGGACTGGAGAGGTCACGAAGTGCATCAAGAGCGCGCTAGGATTTCTGTTCCTGAAAAATCTCGATGCCAATGATGAGAATTAAAAATCCAATTAACATCAAAGCTTCTTGTCTATCACCGATAAAAAAGTAGACAATGCCGCAACCAAGAAGTAAATAAGCCATTGGTTCGCGTAATATGCCAAATATAATAGTAGAAGTGCGTCGAGGTTTTGAAGTCGGCAATTCATTTTTTCCTTCTTCTTCTTGTCTTCTCAAAACAAATGATCCGGCGAGACCAGTAGTGGGTTGAATCGTATCGATTTGGTCAGAATTTCTAGGTTTATCTACATTCACAAGTTAATCTCCTAAAAATTAAATTGCCCACGACCTCGCTAAACTGGAGTCATTTCACGCTTTCTAACAATGAGTTCGTGGCATAAACAAGCAATGGAGCAAAACGTATGCCGCTTTCATATCGATATTGATGAGCAAGCTTGGTCGATACAATCGAATCGGCCAATTTGCCCAGGCAGAACATTCAATCCGAGAAAACGTCGAAGATTGCCACAGGTAAAGACAAAGGCATCAACAGGCTCAGGGGCCAGTTTTTGGTTCTGCAAAGAATAATAAGTCAGATTGAGATATTGCTTCGCCGACCTCAAAGAATCCGTGGTTTTCAATAAAGCTTCCGAGAATCATGAGCTCGTCTGATGTCATAATCTCAATCGACTCGATCGCAATTTCCTCCACCTTCGCATCGTTTTCTGTATCGAGCGCGTCGCAAATAAGCTTCGCCCTTCTCTTCACCTCGATCAACTGACTGTTCGATAACAAAGCGTTTTTTTGCGCGCGTCTTCTATTTTTCATTTTTAAATGATTTCATTCTTTACGCTTTGTCACAATAAAGAATTAGAAAGTATCAGTTCGACAGAATCGACCCTTGACTTCAGTCTAATTGAACGTTTTTCTCAACACGAGACAGCTAATCGAACTTTGGATTCCATTTCTCGGAACCCTTCGGCGGCGCTTGCAATATAGAAAACTTAGCCTGGGCTTTTGCTCGCTCTCCTGGAATATCGGGAGTGAAAAGTTCGACCCCGCCATGCATGATTGAATCGAGAGAGTTCACTTTTACTTCAGAACTAAAAAGGCCAAGCTTTGCTTGCACACCGATTTTTCTCCAAAAGATTGTATTTGTACGAATAAGATGCGCATAACGATTCTGAATATGAATTTGCACTAGGACACTCTGACCATTTTTGGCGAGCGTCACTTCGGTGATGCTACCGATGACGAGTCCGCGAAAGGTCACCGAATCGCCCAGAGTGATTGATTCTGCGTTGGGAGTTTCGAGCAAATACCCTGTGCTATTGTCGTTTGATTCGCTCACATCACGGCCCATGCGCCCTTTAAATTCTAGTTTTTGCTCTCCCTCTGGGTTCCCAGGCTGAACGGCAATGTAGGTTCCCTCGAAAATGGTCTCGAGGCCCGTCACCCCTTGCAGTCCAACTTTTGGAGTGACCACCCAAAAGTTTGAACCTACGACAGCAAAGTTTGCAGACTCTTTCTCTAGGACAACTTCGACGATCGTTTCTTTTCGATTATCAGAGATATTGACGTTCTTCACCGTTCCGATCACGACGCCACGAAAGCGCACGCTAGTTTTTTCGGCTTGAATTGACGATGCATCGTCGAATGATATTTTAATTCTTGGGCCTTTGTGATTCGTCGTTTGAAAAAAAAGATACGCACAAATGGCAATCGCGATAATCGGAAACAGCCAGACATACCAAGACGAGGTCAAGGTTTTCAAACTCATATTTCATCACTCCATAAAACTTTTGGATCAAATTGGCTCGAAGCGAGCATCGTAAAAATAACCACACCCAAAAATAGAAGCGAACCAACCTCGGGCTCAACATGGGCCCAGGGTCCCAACTTCATAATGGTCACCAGAATTGCTAGAATAAAAATATCGAGCATCGACCACCGACCAATCGCCTCGACGACGTGGTAAAGTTTCGTGTTAAATTTTGCGTTTCTTTTTTGTTTCGAAGACAAGGACAAATAAAAAAGGATCATCAATTTCAAAAAAGGAATAACGATACTAGCGAGCAGAACAATGATCGCAATGGCCCACTCTCGGTCTTGCGATAAAGTCACAACCCCGCCCCAGATCGTCGAACTATTACGATTGCCATAAAGCTCCATCGTCATGAACGGATAAAGATTTGCCGGAATATAAAGAATCAGCGCCGTAAGAGCAAAAGCTACGGTCGCCTTTACCGATTTAGGTTGGTATGGATTATTATTTTCTCCGCAACGTTCGCAACCAACAGCATTGCCAGATTTCTCGGGCATCGACATAACGTGCGAACAATACGAGCAGGCGAAGTGTTTTTCATTCATATTAGAGAAAATCTATTGCAAGTAAATGCCAAGCTAGCAAGTAATATAGTTGAAGCGGCGGTTGGCGACACGATCTTTGAACCTTTCATAGCGGCAAAATGCCTCAGACCCAAAAACGTCACCTCTATCAAATCTATGATCACATTCTAACGGCTCTTGAAAAATTTAAGCTGAACCCACGGCGAAATCGCGAGGATTCAAAATTGCTTTGTAAGGATCAAACGCTCTCAACTTTGCTTCGTGGAGAATTCATGCTCAAAAATCTCAAGATCTTCGTTTTTTTCGCCGGAATGATTCAACTGAGCCCTTCGGCTCATGCGGCGGATATTTGCTTAGCATTTTTCGACTCTCTACCCTCACAATCGCGCGTTCAGTATAAGAGTTTTGGGCACGGCGCCGACAGTGCACCCGACACTTTCGCCGTCGCACGAACCAATGTACTTTTGAAAGCTCCTACTCCACTAACCCCTTCGGCGGGAGAAATTCCGGGCCAGTTTCGCCACCGATCAATGCTGGCAGATCTCGGCGTCGAATCAGCAGGTTTCGTTTACAATCACCAAATCAATTACGCAGGATTTCGCATTAACGGGATTAAAACCGATATCGACGGCAAACCAACCGATTTCAATGCTCTTCAAGAAAATCTTTTTAACACTTTAAAAACACGCGTGAAAACATTTGCAGACTACGACCTCGCAACTTCTCAATACCTGATGCTTTCAAACGATGCTCATACTTCGATAAATCTTAATTCGACTTGGATCAAAGCTTCACCGATTCAATTTTTACCCGTCGAAGATAATGGTGCTCAGAATTATACAATTAGTTTCGTCAATTCTAGTTTTTCTCCAACCGCTCAAAGCCGTGCGCCTCAGCCTGGAGATCGCATCGTCGCGATTAACGGTAAAACGGTGGATGAATTTCGTAAACAAAAAAGTGTGAACGGTGATTTCGTATTACCGCAGCTCTTACTCGTAGGCAAGCAATCATCCGCGCAGAATTTGTTTGGTCTCGGTAGCCGCACGGCAAAAGAATCACGCGGAAATCTTCTCGCCGACCTCGGAGACTCAATCACTTATACGATCCAGCCTAATGATGGCGGTAAACCTTACGACGTCACTTATTCATATCAATCTTCCGGCATTCCTTTACTTCGTCAGCCCGTTACTCCGGATGCGATTATCACTTCACCGGTTCTGCAGCCGAAAGTTAAATCGGCAGACTCAGCGCTCCCTCCGACTATTTCGCCGAGATCTCTCGCTAAGAGATTTAATGATTATTTCTTCTCTAAACTGAATTCGCTTAAATCAAGTATCGCCGCGAAGCTACCGGTGAGAAGAACTATGTCTCTTCCACCATTGATGTCTAAAACTCGCAATCCGGGTACATTCAAAATCCTGAAGACGGCTGACAAAATGATGCGTATCGAAGTGAGCAATATTAAAAAAGATAACAAACTACTGGATGTCGAAGGCTCGGGTGTCCAGCTCGGAATGGGCTTACAGACTCCATTTATTAACTACGAGGCTCTGGGTAAGGCAACGCGCATTCAGATGCCAGAAGTTGCGGTCATCCCCGGACTTAGAAAAATGTTTAACGATGATTTCTTTTATGCGGCAACTTACCAATCAGAAGGCGTTCGCATCGGCGTTTTGAGAATTCCGAGCTATGAACCAACGAATACAGATACGATGCTTCAGTCTCTCAGATATTTTATGACCCGACTTCAAGCTGAAAGCGACGTATTGATCATTGATCAAACTTTTAATCCGGGCGGACTCGTTACCTTTTCAGATTTAGTGATTCGTTCACTCGTCGGGAAATTTGATACCACCAAGCATTTGGGCTTTGCCGTAAGGCCATCGGCTCGCTTCCTAAGTGAGTACTCAAGTATCCTCGAAGAAGTTCGGGCGAACAGCGACGGCCTTTTAGAGCCGGCCGAAGCTCAAGACTTTGTTCGCAAATTTACCGAAGAATACAATAAAATTCGTCTCGCCGCCCGACTCAACAAAGTCGACTACGACGGAAACGATATTCCGAATACGGCTCCAGCAATGACTTCTGAAGTTTTGCCTCTTAGCGAACCAATCACCATGACCGTCATGAGCGACTATACCCGACTGACCACAGATCGCATTATGCAGAAAGATCCACAACAAAAATTAATTTATGCTCAGTTAACGAAAGTTTTAAAGATGGATCTCAGCCTTGACTCACCTGAGAGCTTCTATACGAAAAAAGTTATTTTTAACGTGAACGCCGCGTGCTTTTCTGGCGGCGATGCGACTCCGGTCTCTTTCAAAGATTACAAACGCGGAATCTTGATTGGAGATGATACTGGCGGTGCCGGAGGGACCGTCGAAGGATTTCCGCAAACGGGCTGGAGAGACATCGACGACAAATACATTTCAAGTCTTATGCTAAGAGCTGGGTTTACGACAGAACA
>JAYTQQ010000032.1:0-1861 GCA_043746635.1 Bdellovibrionales bacterium
TTGATCGCGAACGAAGAACTTAAAGGCGATTACCGCGAACTTCTCGGCGTCGTGAAGCAAGAATACGAAGAGATCATCAAGTCTGAAGTACAGCGTGCGATCAGCGCCGACGACTCGGCACTGTCTCGTTTGTGCTCAAACTATATCGACAACGTGAAAGCGTATATTTCAAAAGAAAAAGTACGAAATCAATTTACCGGTCAGGATGAAGAGCCAGACGAGCGCCTCATGAGAGCGGTCGAAGAGAAAATCGAAATTCCTGAATCTCGCAAAGATGATTTTCGTCTTGAGACGATGGGGTATATCGGTCGCCTTGCTACCGAGAACAAAAAATTCGATTTCAAGATGAATGAGCGATTGCACAAGGCGTTTGAGCTGAAGCTTTTTGAAGATCAAAAAGACAGTATCAAACTCACGTCGCTCGTTAGCTCAACTCTCGACAAGGACACACAAGAAAAAATCGATATCGTTAAAACTCGCTTGATAAAAGATTTTGGTTATGACGAGATTTCGGCGACAGATGTTCTTCAATACGTTGCGAGTATTTTCGCTCGTGGAGACGTAAAGAATAAGTCATAGAGGATGGGCCTAGATGGCGATACGCGAAGACCATAATAGATTTAAAGATATTATCCGTGGGAAAATTAAAGAAAACTTTAAGAAGTACGTCACCCACGGAGAAATGATTGGCAAAAGAGAAAAAGATTTTGTCAAAATTCCTGTGCCTTACATCGATACTCCAAGATTTAAATACGGCAGCAAGCAACAAGGCGGAGTTGGGCAGGGCAGCGGGCAGCCGGGCGATGCGGTCGACGGCGAACCACAAGATGGTCACGGACACTCGGGAGATCAGCCGGGACAACATCAACTCGAAGTTGAGGTCTCGATGGATGAACTCGCTAATATTTTAGGTGAGGAGCTTGAGCTTCCGCGCATCATTCCTAAGGGGCGTCCAAAGCAGGAGGCCACGAAGAACAAATACACGGGCATTTCTCCGGTTGGTCCCGAGGGACTAAAACATTTCAAAGCAAGTTACAAGCGAGCTCTTCAGAGATATATGTCTTCGGGGATTTATAATCCCGAAAATCCAGCGATCATTCCGATCAAGGGAGACATGCGCTACAAATCTTTTAAAGTAAAAACTCAGCCGCAAGCCCAAGCCGTCGTTATCTACATGATGGACGTGTCAGGATCAATGGGTGAAGAACAAAAAGAGATCGTCAGACTTGAAAGCTTTTGGATAAATACTTGGCTCAAAAAACATTACAAGGGGCTCGAAACTCGATTTATCATTCACGACGCTGCGGCAAAAGAAGTCGATGAAAAAACTTTCTTTTCGACGAGTGAATCCGGCGGCACGCTCATTAGTTCGGCGTACAAACTCTGCCAAGACATCATCGAGGCCGATTATCCGGTCAACGATTGGAATATTTATCCGTTTCATTTCTCAGACGGAGACAATTGGAGCGGCGAAGACACGCGTGTTTGCATGCGCATGCTGAAAGAATTCTTTATTCCGAATACGAACATGTTTGGTTATGGCCAAGTCGAAAGCAAATATGGCAGCGGACAGTTTTTAAAAGACCTTGAGCGCGAATTTCCGAATGAAGAAAAAATAGTCTTAAGTAAAATTGAAAGTCGCGATAAAATTCTTAACTCCATCAAAGATTTTTTAGGAAAAGGTAAGTAATGGCTAACCTCACTCCAGAACTTGAAGCCGAGAGAGTTCGCATTTTTAAAATTGCCCAGGAGTATGGCCTCGATTGCTTTGATACTATTTTCGAACTGATTACTTACGATCAAATTAGTCAGTTTGCGAGTTACGGTGGTTTTCCAGTGAGATATCCACACTGGCGCTTTG
>JAYTQQ010000033.1:0-10801 GCA_043746635.1 Bdellovibrionales bacterium
CGATGCCTGCTAAACTGAAAGTGCCAAATCTTGAGCCTTATCTATTCTAAATCGACCTTGGTTGATTTGGACTTCTTTTGTCGAAATCCAGCGAGTAAATATCATTGCACATCAAAAAGCCGAGGATTAGTCTTCCATAGAATGACTGAAGCGGCTGTCCAGTCCAAACCGAAACCAAAATAGGTTCCGTCAAGTGCATACGTAGATCCAGTGGCCGCGATTTAATTTGGCCGAATTTGGATGACCGGTAGATACTTCTTCACTCACTTAGCAGAAAACAAACTCTTCAAAATGTTCAGTATTATCTTTTCATAAGCAATTACGACGCACTAAAAGAATAAAAAATTAGTCCTGCTTTTATGGGTCAAACTTCTCAATAGGCTTGACTGTCAATTGTAATTTTGGCATTCACATTAGAGATGGTATTTTCACAATTGTTAAAAGTATTAGATGAGACCGGTCTTGGCCCAGAAGAACTGGGGCCACTGCTTGGCGTATCGAATATGACGATACGACGTTGGTCTAAGACCAGAGGTGAAAAAAAGGTACCGCTTATCTATCAACGTACCCTGATTGATGCAATCCACGGTTTTTTGATTGACGGAAAGTTAGAGGCTTCATCGAAAAATGTTCGGGGTATTCTTGATAGTGCTCCGTCGCAGTCTTTCGCGGCCGCTATGAAGAATCTTGATCCCGAAGCAATTTTTTCAAAAGAGTCAAATGAAACGCATCAGGATCAAATGACATTGTTTTTATCAAAAATTGGTTTTCGGCAGGAGCGACGTAAAGAAGTTGATGAAAAAATTGACGGAATGGGTAAATTTAAAAAATTTGGCGAACAGTGGAAGCAAAATATTTCAACTCTCGTCAAAGTGATTCGGTCAAAAGATCTCTTCGCTTTAGATAAATTAGTTGCCTACGGAGCACTTTTTTATCTGATTTATCCTTTCGATCTTATTCCCGATTCAATTCCGGTGATTGGCTATTTAGACGATTTCGCGATGTTGAGTCTTGCGGCTGCCTATTACTTAAAAAAACACCCAGAACTTTTTGAAAAAAGTCTTAAAGGTCATTAACGTTATTGAGGAAATAATGTACTTCAATTCATCCAATAAAAATATTTTTAAGCACTTTGCTTCAGTCATCCTTTTGGCTTCTCTCACATACTTTCAGGGCGTCTCTTCTCTATTTGCCGCAGAACTTTTGACTCTTGAGCAAGCCGTTCATACCGCAAAAGTCACAAGCCCTGATTTACAGTCGAGCCAGGCCCAAACAAAATCTGCTCGTTATCGCGCCGAACAATCTCTGGCACCCGCGCTACCAAGCATCAGCTATACATATCAAGATATGAATACTCCTTACCATGGTCTCAGCGTTCCAGCGAGTCGAGTGATCGGGCTCACTCAACCCATTAATTTTCCGGGCAAGGCCTTGCTCGCTCATTCATCTTTATCTTATCAGGCAAAAGCGCTCGAAGACCAATCTAAGGGACAGGAGCTCCAGGTCTCCCTGAATACAAAGACTGCATATTTTCAACTCCAGATTTCACGAGAAAATCTGAATCTCAATGCTGAACAACACCTCTTATACGAACGTATATTCGCAACCGCGAAGCGACGTTACGAAGCCGGTGCAATTACTCAAGTTGATCTTTTGAACGCTGAAGTTGCGCTCAATGCTAACGACAATGACTTAGCCGATTTAAAATCAGCCGAGCGGCAAGCTCGCGCGCAGCTTAATTTATTAATCGGTCGTCCGGTCGATCAAAAATACGACATTGAGGCCATAAAGGGGCGCGCTACTCAAGTTTTTGACAAAGGCCAGCTTCAAAATAAAATGAATGAATATAGAAACGAACTTCGCGCGGCTCGAAACACATACGAAGCTGCAAATAAATCATACCGCCTTGCTGAAATGTCTCTTTTGCCGGACTTTCAATTAACTGCTGGTACGACTTACTACGATGTTCCCGAAGCTTCACCGATAGCCGCAAATGGGGGTAGCCATACATACTACATAGGGTTACAAGCGACGATTCCAATCTGGTTTCTTTTAGATCAACGTCTCGGTATGTCTGCAGCCGCAAGTGATCGCGCTGCCGCTGAAGCAAACTTGCAATCTGTTTCGAACCAATCAAAACTCGCTCTTGAAGCAGCATTTGATACTTATTCGGCGAATTCTGAAAAAATACAAAATTTTGAAAAACACATATTGCCTTTAACCGAACAGTCTTTAAATTTAGCGGTCATCAACTATGGTGCGGGCAAAATTGATTTTCAGACTTTAGCTGACGCAGCTACTGCTAGACGAACGACTCGCCAAACCTACTTAACGACAATTATGAATTTACAAATATCCTATTCGAATATTGGACTACTCATTGGTGAGGATCTTTAATGCAAACTTTTTTATTTAAATCTTTATTTCTTGCTTCGTTCGCTTTTACTCTCAGTTCTTGTCATTCAGATAAAACAGAACCTGAGGCCAATGCAGTTGAAGTTGTAAATCCAACTGAATTGCAAATCTTTGGGGAAGCGATCTACAATATTCAAACTGCTAAAGCAGAATTTACCGATTTTTCGGATGTGCTCAATGTGATGGGCCGCATCTCTCCAGCAGAAGATCGCATGACGGTGGTACCGGCGAGAGTCGCTGGTCGAATCGATAAAGTGATGGTTGCTTCAGGTGAATCGGTCGTGACCGGCCAAGTGCTCGCGACAATTGTGAGTCCCGACTACATCACTGCGCGCGAAGAATACCTTCAGGCTCTGAAGCAAGCTAGTTCCGGACCTGCGACTAATGATTTTTCTAACATCGTGCAAATGGCGCATAAACGACTTGCAACGATGGGACTGAGTGAAGCAGATATCAAAGCTCTAGATAAAATAAAACCTGATGATGTTTCCAATACTCCTGATGGTACTTCAAGTTTCAGCGTGCGTGCTCCTCGAAACGGTGCGCTCATTACAAAAACAGCTATCGTCGGTAACCAAGTTAACTTGGGCGACACTCTTTTTACCGTGGCCGACCTTTCCAAAGTTTGGTTTCTTGGAGATCTTTATCCCGAAGACCTACAGAAAATTCACAAAGATCAAGAGGTCGTCGTCGATGCCGGCGTAGGAAGCACACAGATCAAAGGTAAAGTTTCATTTATTAGTCCCGCCGTCGATCCAACGGCCAGAACAGTAAAAATTCGTGTCCTTATGGATAACCCAAAACTTGCTTTACGAACAGATATGTACGTTCAAGGAGGAGTCGTTCTCAGCAAAAAGAAAGCGATTCTCGTGCCGAGCTCAAGTTTGCTACGAGACGCAGATGCAAATTTCATTTTCAAAATCAAAAGCCAAGAGATGAAAGACAAAAAAGTTGCCGCTATGGTCATTGATAAAATTAAGGTGGAGATCGGTAAAGAAGCTTCAGGCAAGACGGTCATCATCTCAGGTTTATCTGACGGAGATGAGGTTGTCAGTGACGGAGCCCTTCTTCTCAACGCCGCTCTCGCAAACGCAGGGAATGCAAAATGATTAGCCGTATCGTTGAATTCTCTCTCCGCAATCGAGGGCTCGTCATTATCGCAACTCTGATCATGATTGCTGGCGGTATTTTTTCTTTTCGAAACCTGCCAATTGAAGCGTATCCGGATATTGCTGACACTTGGGTTCAGGTGATCACTCAGTGGACTGGCCATGCTGCCGAAGAGGTTGAGAGCCAGCTGACCGTCCCGATTGAAGTCGCGATGAATGGAGTTCCTCACCACACAGACGTCCGATCAGTTTCGTTGTTTGGACTCTCTGTTGTGACCATGATCTTTGATGAAAAAACCGAAGCCTTTCAAGCGAGACAATATGTACTTGAACGCCTCACTCAAGCAACACTTCCGACAGGGGTGCAGCCAACTCTCGGACCGATGAGCTCTCCCGTCGGTCAAATTTATTGGTACTATCTCGATGCCCCACCGAATCGATCGATCATGGAACTAAAAGATATCGAAGACTGGGATCTCGAAAAACGCTGGAAGAGCGTACCAGGAGTTGCAGACGTCAGTAGCTTCGGTGGTACGGTTAAGCAATTTCAAGCACTACTGGATCCTCTGTTGCTTGCGAACTACGGCATCTCGACGGCAAATGTCGTTCAATCGCTTGCCGCGAATAATCAAAACTCTGGCGGTGGATTCATCGCGCACGGAAGTCAGACTTACAATATTCGCGGTGTCGGTAAAGCGGATAATACAGCTGATCTCGGCAACGTGATCGTTACAGAAAAAGCTGGAACTCCCATTCGGGTTCGTAATCTTGGGAGCGTCGTCATCGGCTCTCAACCTCGTTTAGGCAAAATCTCGATGGCCCAACACAAAGCTGACGGCAGCGTGGATGATCGCGCAGACGTTGTCGAGGGGATTGTTTTCTCTCGCACCGGCGAAGCTGACGAAACGGTTCTCAACTCCATACATGAAAAACTCAAAGAGATTCAAGCGTGGCTGCCTAAGGATATTAAGATTAGGCCTTACCTTGATCGCGCCGAACTGATTCGTCTCACGACTCATACGGTTGAAGAGAATATGGTGTCGGGCATGGTTCTCGTGCTCATTATTTTATTATTTTTTCTCGGCAACTTACGAAGTGCACTGATTGTTGCGGGGACAATTCCGCTCGCGCTTTTATTTGCTTCAATTTTTCTCGATCTCAGACATATTCCTGCAAATTTGCTTTCGCTGGGGGCTCTTGATTTCGGTATGATTGTCGACGGAGCAGTTGTCATGGTCGAAAATATTTTTCGCCATAAACAGGCTCGTAAAGCTGCGGGGCTCAGCGCTGAGAGCGAAAATATTATTGAGCTCGTGACCCTTGCTGCTCGCGAAGTTGAAAGACCTATCGTGTACGCGATCGCGATTATCATTCTCGCATACCTGCCAATCTTTACTCTCCAGCGTGTGGAAGGTAGACTATTTGCTCCTATGGCTTGGACCGTTGCATTCGCTCTTTTTGGAGCGCTCATTCTCGTTTTAACTGTTGTACCGGTTGCGTGTTCGTACTTTTTAAAAGGCGAATTGAAAGAGTGGCACAATCCAGTGATGGCATGGATTGAAGGTCGCTACCGCAAAGCTCTTCTCTGGACGCTCGAACGTCGTCGCTTGGTCATCGGTCTCGCCGTCGGAAGTTTTGTTCTCACACTTTACCTTGCGTTCGGTGGTCCCATTGGATCAGAGTTTTTACCTCATTTAGATGAAGGAAGTCTTTGGGTCCGCGGAACACTTCCGCCAAGTACCTCATACGAAATGGCCGATTCGGTCGTGAATAAGACCCGCGCCGTTTTTATGCGTTACCCTGAGGTGCCCATCACGGTTTGTCAAATCGGGCGACCCGATGACGGAACAGATGCCACAGGCTTTTTTAATACGGAGTGTTTTGTTGATTTAAAAAATCGTCATGATTGGCGAAAACAATTTGCGACCAAAGACGATCTTATTAGTGCGATGTCAAAAGATCTTGCCGGGATTCCAGGCGTCATCTGGAATTTTTCACAACCTATTTCTGACAATGTCGAAGAAATGATGTCGGGAGTGAAGGGGGCATTGGTCGTTAAGCTTTATGGGACAGACTTACATGTTTTAGCGAAAAAGGCCGAGCAAATAAAAACTCAGCTACAAAAAGTCCGTGGAATAGAAGACCTTGGGATCTTTGAGGAACTCGGTCAACCAAATGTCAATATAAGGGTAGATCGAGATAAAATTTCTCGCTACGGGCTCAATATTTCTGACGTACAAGATGTGATTGAGACAGCGGTTGGGGGCAAGGTAGCATCTCAAATTATTGAAGGTGAAAAACGTTTTGATATTGTGGTGAGGTATCTCCCTCAATATCGCGATTCGATTGATCATATTCGTCGAATCACAGTTTCAACGCCCGATGGTTTTCGAATTCCCCTTGAGGAGCTTGCAACTATAAACGTAGAAGATGGCGCATCGATGATCTACCGAGAAGCAAACAGTCGTTTTATCGCCGTCAAATTTAGCGTGCGCGGACGAGATTTAGGGGGCACAATTGAAGAGGCCCAGAAGCTCGTGAAAAAAACCGTGCTCTTACCTCCTAATTACGAAATGGCATGGACCGGAGAGTTTGAAAGCGAGCGACGCGCAGAAGCCCGTCTTGCGATTGTCGTTCCGATTTCGATCTTAACTATTTTCTTGGTTCTCTTTTTTGTTTTTAACTCCTTTAAGTGGGCGTTGATTGTTATGGCCGACGTCATGACGGCCCGAATGGGTGGCGTGTTGGCACTTTTTCTAACGAGAACAAATTTTAGCGTCTCTTCTGGGATCGGCTTCCTCGCCGTCTTCGGAGTATCTATCCAAACCGGAGTTTTACTTGTCAGCTACATTAATCATATGCGCACAAAAGGTATGAGCGTACACGATGCTATTGTTGAGGGCTCCCAGTTGAGATTGCGGCCAATCATTATGACTGCACTTGTGGCAACTTTTGGTTTACTTCCTGCTGCTTTATCTCACGCGATCGGTTCGGACTCACAACGACCAATGGCGATTGTAATTGTCGGAGGCCTTATCACTGATCTGTTAATCGCTTTTTTCTTAATTCCGACACTTTATAAATGGTTCGCGGGTCCCAACGATGTCCTCGATCCTGTCGAGAAATCAAAGGACATGAGAAGCTAACCATTCTGAGGGCGAGCGACTGACAGGAAAATTTTTTGCCTGATATAATTGAGAGTTTCCTGATGTTTCAGTCGAACTTTTCTTTGAAGATTCGAGAGCATATTTAGCAAAAAGCGGATTCGATGTCGGCATGTTGAGAGTGCCCTGATTGCTGGCGACCTAAACCCTTTTCTGAAAGTTCATGAGCCGCCAGAGTAAGAACAGTGTCGGAATAGGCTAAAGATTTTACGCGATTTTTACACGCCAAGGCTCGAGCAAATGGTGGAGGTTGCGTGAAGCTACCCGAACTAGGCGGGCCAACGATTACAATTCATGGGTTCTGAACAAGGGAGGTGGCTCAGATTAGAACAAAGTCAGTCACAAATGGGGGATTGTGAAATAAAAGCACCGGGACATCCGCCCGGACGAGAGACTAACGGCGCCGGGGTTCACGGTAAATTTTAAGGATGAGACGAATATAAACGGCTTCTCGGATAAACGACGGCCAAAAGAGTCCAGAGCGAAGCGCCACCAGTTGCAGGTTGGATACTGTTACCATAAACCTTAAGCAAAAGTGATAAGTCCCGCGCACAAGTCAGACGGGCAGAAGTAGCTTAAGCAGCATTTCTGGAATTCAATGCAGGAACGTTGAATGGCATTTCATTTTTTTGTTCAATTCAAACACAGGTAAATTTCAATATTATGAACCGTTAACATCTGTATAAAGCTGGCATAAATTTTTTAAACTGTATGGATTTTTCTTCTGCTTTGGTCGAACCGGCCACTTGGCAATCGATTCATCGATTGCCAAGCCGTCTGTTATTATCAAGGCCATTGCCTTGAAGTACCCCCGACGTTTCGCCACATCGTCTGTACTCGACAGAAACTTAAGCACTGGCAGTGCAATGAATTTGATTGGTCTTCCTTCTCGAGTTCTCCCCATGCTAGCTGAATCACCTTTTTTCTTGGCATATCCTCGAGAGTTGCGGTAATTTCTTTCAAGCTTGCATCTGGGCGCTTATCCCACGTAATAGCTTTGCAGGGTAGATTGTTTTCCGCCCCATTGGCTTTGCCATGAGCAATCGAGGTCAGCAAAAAAGCTGTAACCCCAATGATCACCCCGATCTTCGGCTTTACCGTCGAAGTCAGTAAAGATAAGTTGCGATTTATATCCAAGAGACTTGAGCATTCATAATGCTTAACCAGTTTTAACTTTCAAAGCTCTTTCCACTTTTTCAAGCCTTTGCTCAAGACTTTCATGCTTCATGACGGCTTCACGCAGAAGATGGTTCATCAAAGTCTGATACTTTGCGCCCTCTTGATCCGCTTTATCTTTCAACATCAGAATCAAATCCGCATCAAACCACGATGTTACTTTGATCTTCGTTGTCTTTGGATCAAACGGGTTTTCTGGAACTTCGACCTTCCCATACTTCATCTTACTTGCTTTGCGTTTCATACCAAGCCTCCAAAAGTCTCTTTTGATAAGGGCGTAAAGACTTGATGATTTCATTCACGGTTTTTTCGCCAAATCCAAAACCGTCGAGAACTTCAAATTTATCGATTCGAACTTTTACTTCAGCCTCTGCACGCTTACCCGAGCCTTTTCGTACAACAAGATGAGGATGCCTCATGATCTTTGTAGTAGAGATACGCGGTTAATCCAGAAAGTATGTTTGATAGGTACTCTATCCGAGGCATGCTTTATGATGCCATACTTTGTATGTATATGTCAATATACATACGCTAAAATCGTATAAAGATCATCAAGCAGAAAAATCACCTGAGCCTATTGGCATAAATTCGGGAGAACAGTTCTCCCTCCGGAGAACTGACTCCAAATGACAAGGCTGAGTTTCGCCAAGAACGCAAATTCATGAGAAAAATTGGTTCGTTAAAAATATTTGTGGGCTAGCTCTGGGACCTGAAGTTTGCCAAGTTTATGATAAAGCATGATTTTAAGGATTTCTGCTGTCTTAAATCCATAAGATTTTCTGATCACCACCTTTGCCTTGTTGTTTTGACCCTCGACGGCCCCCAACGAGATTTGGTTTTTTGCCTCGAACCAGTTCAGTAATAGTTTTTTGTGCGAGCGGATCGTCTTTGCAACTTTCTTCATAGGTTCAAGTTTTGACCGCATCACTTGCGTGCACCACTGATCTAAAAACTTGCCGGCCCATGTCGGCGATTCGTAGTCCCAAAAATTTTGAAAATCTTCTTTCAAAAGATAAGCCCTGATTGTCTTCAAGTTGCAAACCAGCAAGTCCTTAAGTTTCACTTTCTGATTGTCAGTTAGATTTTCAGGATTCTTTAAAAAACACCACCGAGAGTGCTTTAAAATGACGTCCTTCCCTTTAGCTTTTAGGGCCCTGGTTTCCATGGCTCGAACATCGTCAACGGCATCGCCCAACTTCTGGGCTATATGGAATCGGTCTAAAATATTCAACGCATTTTTAGCTTTCTCAGCAATGACTTTCAAGTACGGCTTCCACATGTCGCTACAGATAAATTTTAATTTCTCGCTTCGCTCATCAGTAAACCATTCAAAAAATAATCTGATCGTGGCCTCTTTGCGATTTTCTCCGCACCAGATCAGTCGCTTACAGTGATTGTCGATTTGATAAACGACAGTCAAAAATGACTTTCTTGCCCAGTAAATCTCATCAACCCCAAGAGCCGTAATATTCTCCAAATCCAATCGCCCTCGGCCCCACTCGACAGCCATCGCAACACTCGTAAAAACGTGGTGCCACGAAGTTTTGAATTGTCTCGCAACTTCTTGCAGACTTAGAAGCTTTGACCACTCACTTAAAAACCAAGCATACCCGGTTGTCAGTGGACTCTTGCCGGATGACCAGGGAACCCTTTCAGCAATAACGCCGCAAGTTTTGCAAGATACTCTTCGCAGCGCATATATTAAAATAACAGCAAGTCCCCAGATCGGAACGTGAATAAATTCTCGACTCGGTAACCTGTCATAGCCAGGACAGCATTCGCCACAGCCGGAACAAATTGCTTTGCTTCGTTTGCGGGGTTCAACCAGAACTTCAATTCTGCCGCGAGTTAATTGAATATTACGATATACAAAATTTTCGTGCTTTTCTTTTAAATTTAAAATAGTCTTCAAAGTCAGTTGCATCTTGCTGTCTCTCTGTGATGTTTTTCTTTAGAACAAAAATTATCCACAAAGATTCAGCTTGATGCACTATCTATTTCTCCGAAATGACCCACTAACTATTCAAACGAACCGAAAAATCAAATATATAAATTTTGGGGTTCAGCAGCGAGAACAGTTCGAAGTTCGCCAGCCAGGGGACGCCAATTTTCTTTTTGCTTCATATCGCATAATAGCTGAAATGGTTTTTTCAAATCATATCGCACACTTTGACCATCCCACGTCGGGTTCGAGAGTATCAATTTCAAGAAAGACAGTCGTTCTGGTGCTGATCGATCTTTCCAAAGCGATTTCGCATTGATAGCGAGTTCGAGAATGGACTTCGCATTTTCCTTCATGCGACCATTGATTCGCAGCTGACCTTCACGAAGTTTGCTCACGATTTCGTTCCGTTCTGATTCGAGCGAGCGTTTTTTCAAATCCATATCGTCACGTGAGATCAAACCGTCCAAAACTGCATCAATCAATCAGTCGGTTCTTTTTTTCGTCTATCGAAACCAACTTCTACTCAAACAAATCCATTTCCGCCAGCGTCGCTTTTCGAGCGTCTTCGTGACTCTGATTTAGAGCCTCAGCAACCTGTTTGGCGAACAAATCAGTGATCGTGATTTGATTCAGAGACTGCCCAAGGAGCTCCCATAGACGCTCTTCCGTTGTGCTCATGCCACGTAAGGAAATATGCACCTCGCGCCCATTCGTGCAGTGGTAATAAGGATAAAGCAGCTATCGCCCAAGCATGCTTGGCTCCATCAATATTTGATGGTCGAAGATAGCTCACCAAGAGTGTAAGCGCTCCAACTCGCCTCTTTGTTAAAAGAATTTAATCAAGATAAATTGTTTCCGAAAAGGAGACAAATTTATGTCAAGGAAAACAGATTTAAAAAAAGTAGCTTTCTGGCGCGAGCATTTTGAAAAATTAAAGGAATATGAAGGTACGCAAGTTTCGTTTTGCAAAGAGCGAGAGATTTCAGTTCGCA